>NZ_BAABDJ010000017.1:0-97549 GCF_039539565.1 Hymenobacter fastidiosus
GGCACAGAACTCATGTCCCTGCTAACCCTAAAATTTCATATTATCGATTCGCAACCTGCTTCGTGATGGGTATAGCTTGCAACAACTTCATTTCCTCGTTTTTCTGGGCATTGTGCTTGCCCGACACGTCAAACCGCTCTCCAGTGCATAACAGGCTCTAGTCTGGTTAGTAAGGGATTAGGGGCGCGTCGGTATTCGGCCGGTGCCGGCCAGCCGCAGCGGCCCGAGGGTCGGCTTAGCTCAGGGAAGGCCAGCGGCCCGGTAGCACTCAGCAGGGTTGCGGCTCAGCCCCGGCCACCCCGGACTCTACTCCGCTACCTACGCAGTACTCAGAGCGGAGAAGCTGATTTTACCGTGCCTAAACGGTCTGTCCGGCCTGGTTGTGCGGAGGGGATACAGTCGATCCAAATGAGCAGGGCAGGGCTTTCCCGATGCCTGCCGGAGCGACGCACTGCGCCGCCTGGTAGCAGCCGCGGTTCGTCGCCGGTCTGATCTGCAACCTGGTTAGCCGAAGCCGACAGGCCGGTATCGCGCAGCCGGAATTCCGGAGCAGAATATTTTTTGGTTTCCCCGGCAGCCCGGGCTGCTGAGGAGTCTGCTGTCTGGTTCTATCCTTCAGAACCGGCTGCTTCACACAGCTGCTGAACCCGACCACGACTGCCCTCCCCCTGAGCAACCGCTCCGGCCTGCGGGGTAGGTGGTTGTTTTTAGGGCGGCGCCTGGCCCCGGGAGCTTATGGGGCCTGGAAAAAAACCAGTTTCTGCGCCTACCTTCGCCGCCCTAACCCCCTGTTTGCCGATGACTAAAGTGTTGCTTGGGTACGGCGTTTTTCTGGCGTTGCTGGGCATCGGCTGCCCCACCGCTTCGGCCCAGACCCCCGGCCCCTGGGGTAGCTGGCTGATTGGCACGGTGCAGCTGCCGGGGAGCTCTACGCAGAAATGGGGGGGCTTTGCTGAGGCCCAGGCCCGCACCGACGGGGTGTTGCGCCGGTACTTCTACCAGGAGCTGAAAGGGGGCGTGAGCTATGACCTCGACCGGAACTTCACGGGGCTGCTGGGCGGAGGCCGCTACGCCACCTTCGCCGACCCCGGGCCGCGGAGCGTGGAGCAGCGCCTGTGGCTGCAGCTGGTGCTGAGCCAGTACATGAAGCGGCTGCGCGTCGAGCACCGCTACCGGGTGGAGCAGCGCTGGTTTTCCTATCCCAACGCCAGCAGCAGCACCCGTAACCGCTTGCGCTACCGGCTGAACGCGTTTCTGCCCCTGAACAAGTCAACCATCACCACCAACACGGTTTTCCTGTCCGTCTACGACGAAATCTTCCTTAATCCCCGGGGGCCGGTGCTGGAGCGCAACCGCGTCTACGCCGGGGTGGGTTACCAGTTCAATTCCCATTTCACCGTACAGGTCGGGTGGTTGAACCAGGCCAACTACAGCCCGGCGGCCATCCGTAACGGCCAGCTGCAACCCCAGGGGACGGCGCTGAAAAACAACGTGGTGCTGGCCGTGGTCTACCGCCTGGCGCGGCGCGCCGCGCCGGCGGGCTCCGAGCTCATGCCCTCCCAGCAGGACTAAAACGGAGCTGATGGGCCAAAGCCGGGCCGCGGGTGCTCCGGCTGGCGGCGGCATCCTATCTTGTCCCCGCCTTACCGGCCCCGCCTGATTCGGGGGCCATCACGCCACTTATGCTGAAGCCCATGCTGCCCGTACTAACCGCCCCCGAACTCCGCCACCGCCAGGCCACCGAATCCGTGGTAGTGATTGATGCCCGCTCCGGTCCCGAAGCCCGCTCGCGCTACCAGGCCGGCCACCTGCCGGGGGCGCAGTTCGTGGATCTGGAAACGGACCTGGCCCGCCCCACCGCCAATGCCGCCCACGGCGGCCGCCACCCGCTGCCACCCTTGGCCGAATTTGCTCGCCTGTTGGGCCAGCTCGGCATCGGCCCCACTACGCGGGTGGTGGTCTACGACGATAAAAACGGGGCTAACGCGGCCGCCCGCTTCTGGTGGATGCTGCGTAGCGCCGGCCACGCGGCGGTGCAGGTACTGGACGGGGGACTGCCGGCGGCTTTGACGGCGGGCTTCGGGATCAGCGCCGGGGTGGTCGTGTCCCAGCCGGTAGCCCCCTATCCGGTCGGGGAATGGCAGCTGCCCACAGCCCCTACGGCTGAGGTGCAACACGCTTCCAAAACCGGCCATAGCCTGATTATCGACGTGCGCGAGGCCTTCCGCTACCGGGGCGAGGCGGAGCCGATCGACCTGGTGGCCGGCCATATTCCGGGCGCGGTGAACGTCCCCTTCAGCACCAACCTCGACGCGGCCGGGCAGTTTCTGCCTCCGGCGGCCCTGCGCGAAAAGTATGCGGCCGTGGTGGGGACGCGGGCACCGGAGCAGGTTATCGTGCACTGCGGCTCCGGGGTCACGGCCTGCCACACGCTGCTAGCTTTCGCCCAGGCCGGCCTGGGCGTGCCGAAGCTCTACGTCGGTTCCTGGAGCGAATGGTCGCGCCACGACTTTCCCCGGGCCACCAGCGAATAGTGACCCCGACCCCACGCTATGCTCCGGCCGGGACTGCCGGCACCGCCGCCAGCACCCGCACTACGTCGCCCACGCGCAGCACGCCGCCCCGCACAATGTGGGCCGTGAGGCCGCCGTGGCCGCGCATGGCGTTGTAGCCGCCGGGGCCCAGCTCTTCCTCCATGCGGGAGCAGGGGTGGCACTCACCCGTGATTTCCAGGATTACCTCGTCGCCGAGCTGCACCCGCCGGTTTTTCAGCGCCAGCAGGTTCAGCCCGCTCACCACCAGATTGCGGCGCAGGCGGCCGGGTGCCACGGGTTCGGTCAGGCCGAGGTAGCCGGCTACGGCGGCCAGGTGCTCGTGCTGCACCAGCGTCACCTGCCGCTTGCCGCCCGGCTTGGGGCGGGCGTGGTCGCCGGCCAGGTGGCGGTCGGTCAGCACTGCCACTTCGGGCAGGCTGACCAGCGGCTCCCGGCGGACGGGCCGAATGCCGATCCACTCCACCCGGCCCTGCTGGGGCAGAGTCGCCAGCATCTGCGCTATTTTCGATTTGTCGTCGCCGAAGAAGGGAAAAGCCATGTCTGCAATGAATAATTAACAATTAACAATGAGCAATGAGCAATGAGCAATTAACAATGAGCAAGTAGGGCTGGGCGGGGAGTTGTACGGTGACGATGGGAAAGGGGCAATACGGGCAACCCCGCTCGGGGAGAAGGGCGTAGCTTCATTGCTCATTGCTCATTGTTAATTGCTAATGAGGCGGGCGACGACGAAGGCGGCGCCGGCGGCCAGGGCCCCGATACCGGCCATTTTGAGCGCGCCCATCAGGGGGGGCTGGCCGATCAGCCGGCTTTTGAGGTAGCCGAACAGCAGCAGACACACCAGCGTAATCATGGCCGACCATAGCAGCCCTTCGGTGGGCGTGGCCGTGAAGAAGTAGGCGCTCAGCGGAATCAGCCCGCCCACGGCGTAGGCCAGGCTGATGGTGGCGGCACTCTTGGGGGCCTGCCGGGGGTCGGGCTTTTCCAGGCCCAGCTCATATTTCATCATGAAGCGTACCCACTGCTCCGGGTCGGTGGTCAGCTCCCGTACGGCCAGCTCGCGGGTAGCGGCCGACAGCCCGATTTCGGCCAGCAGGTCGCGCACTTCGGCCCGTTCCACCTCCGGCACGTGCTGCACTTCGCGGTGCTCCCGGGCCAGCTCGGCGGCATAGTGCTCCACCTCGGTGCGGCCGGCCAGGTAGCCGCCCAGGCCCATGGCAATGGAGCCCGCCACAATCTCGGCCAGCCCCGCCGTAATTACCAGCGCCGACGAATCGACGGCCCCGCTCAGCCCCGCCGCCAGGGCAAAGGGCACGGTGAGCCCATCGGACAGGCCGATGACGATGTTCTGGAGCATGGCCGAGCTGGTCAGGTGGTCTTCGGGGTGGGGGTAGACGTGCGGGTGCATGGGCGGAAACGGGTAAAATCAGGAGTTAAGTACGGGCATTGCGGGCGAAATGCCGGGCGGCCAGCCGACCGCCTGAGCGTAACCAAAATTCCGCCCCAAAGTCCCGGCCAGTCCGGCTGGCCCGGGCGAAACATTGCCCCGAAGGTATTGTAGTACAAGCAGGCTGCCGCTGGCCGAGGGCGCGGTCGGGCCCGCTTTCCAACCGGCGGCTACTTTCCAGGCGGGCAAACCTCCCCGGATTTCATGCGTAAAGCAACCAGCAAAGCGTAACCCGCCTTCGCCCATACCCGCTCCTTTTCAGCATTCCAACCTTATGGCTACCAAAGACCCCACCAAGAAACCCGCCGCCAAAGCTGCTGCTCCCCGGAAAGCTGCCCCAGCCAGCCAGAGCGCCCCTTCTGCCAACGGCACGGCCCGCGTAAGCGTGCAGCCGGTGATGAACCAGCAGACCCACGCCCCGGCGGCCCTGCAGAAATACGGCACCGTGTCGCAGCGCCTGCCCATCGGCCTGGCCGATTCGGTTCGCCTGGACAGCGCCACCATGCTCAACCAGATGCTGGCCGATACTATTACCCTGCGCGACCTCTACAAAAAGCACCATTGGCAGGTGGTCGGCCCTACGTTCTACCAGCTTCACCTGCTCTACGACAAGCACTATGAGGAGCAGAGCGAGCTGGTCGATACCATTGCCGAGCGCATCCAGATCCTGGGCGGCGTCGCCATTGCCATGGCTGCCGACGTGGCCGAGCTGACCACTATTCCGCGGCCGCCCAGGGACCGGGAAGAAGCGCCCATTCAGGTGTCGCGCCTGCTGGAGGCCCACCAGATCATGCTCAAGAACTGCCACGATTTTGCCAAGCGTGCCGACGAAAGCGGTGATGACGGCACCAACGATCTGGTAGTGAGTCAGGTGATGCGCACCAACGAAATGCAGGTCTGGTTCGTGTCGGAGCACGTGGTCGACACGCCTCTGGTTCGCGCTAACTAATCAACTTCAGCGCTTAGTAAAGCCCGCCGTCTACCCGATGGCGGGTTTTTTTCGGCTGCCAAATCAACGGAGTAAAGGGGGCCTTTGCATTTTTGTAGGGCCGGCGGTCCGCCGGAAACGTGGGTTTCAGTTGGGGAAAGGTTGAAAACAGGAGGAATCAGGGGAGGAGAAAAGGGTTTGGTGAAAATTAAACCCCTGCCGCCCCTCGGGTTTCCGGGGCATGGATTTCTGATTACCAGCGACAAAGCCGGAAAACAGCGGGTGACGGCTGCCGCCCGGCGGTAAAAAAAAGCGTCCGGGCTTGCACCGCTTGGCATAACCGGCTACTTTTGTCCCCACTTCACCGCCTTAGTGAAGTACGGGAGCAGCGGCTTCTGTTTGGAGTAGAGTGTTTTTGGATCAGTCGCGCACGTGGTGAAACTGGTAGACACGCCATCTTGAGGGGGTGGTGCCTTCGGGTGTGGGAGTTCGAATCTCCCCGCGCGCACAACGACGAGAAACCCGCTTCAGCGCAGCTGAAGCGGGTTTCTGCTTTTACCGCGGTGGCCCCAAGGCCTAACCCACCCGCTCAAACGGGTTGTTGGGAACTACCAGCACCACTTTTTCCCGCTCCACCACCACCTGCCCGGCAATGGCGCCTTTGCGCTTGCGCACGAACTTCTTGGGCGTCACGGTAACGGGGCAGAGCGAGTCGTTCTTGCGGCGCGAATACCAGGCGGCCAGCTGGGCGGCCCGCTCCACTACGGGTTCGGGAATGGGCTGCCCGGCCTTGTGCTTTATCACGACGTGGGAGCCGGTCACGTCCTTGGCGTGTAGCCAGAGGTCGTCTTTGTGGGCGTAGCGCTGAGTGAGCAGGTCGTTGTTCTGGGCGTTGCGCCCGACCAGGATGGTGAAGCCGGAATCGGTAAAGACCTTGAAGGGCAGCTCGGCGGCTTCGGTGGCCTTGGTGGCCGGCAGCAGGTCGTGGGTTTTGCGCCAGGCCCGCAGGGTCCGCAGCTCGGTGATGGCGGCCAGCTCTTCGAGGCGCTCCAGGCACCAGAACGCCTCCGCTTCGCGCCGCTCACTGCGCTCGAGCAGCTCTTTGGTTTCGATCTGCTGGTTTTTGGCCTTGCGGTACAGGTTCTGGGCCGTGCGCTGGGGCGTTTCGGTGGGCTTGAGCTTGATGACGCGCGGCTGGTCGTCCTGGTAGAAATCGAGGACTTCGACGGAGGCCGCGCCGGGCAGGATATGGCTCAGGTTGGCCATAATCAGGTCGGCGGTCTGGCGGTAGCCTACGGTGTGCTCCAGGGCGTAGAGCCGGCTGCGCGACTGGGCGGCGCTGAAGGTAGCTTCGTCGGCGCGCTTTTCGAGCCCCTGCTTCACCTGCCGCAGCTCGGCCTCGTAGGCGCGGCGGCCCAGGATAAGGCGCACGAACAGGCGCAGCGCGGCCACCGGGTCGGGCGGCAGCGTCTGCTCGATGTCGCCCAGCGGGAGCAAGGTCAGCCGGCTTTTGCCTTCGAGGGCGGTGAGGTAGAAGTGAGCCGGGTTTTCGAGCTGCGCCACCACGTCGTGCACCAGCTGCTGGCGGGTGGCGGCATCGGCCTGGTCGTAGCCCTGGGCGCGCAGGTAGCGCGGGGGCACGTCACCCAGGGCCGGGTACTGGCGCAGCGGATAAGCCGGGTCGGGGGCCGGGGCGGGAGGAGCGGAAACCAGGTCGGCATCGGCCAGGTAGCGCTGGTGGAAAAGCTGGGCCGGGGCGTTGGGGCCGGGGCGGAAAACGACGTTCGGGCGCGGGCCGTAGAGCTTGAACAGCAGCGTCGCGTCGCCCTGAAAATGCAGCTGCAGTACCCGGTCATGGAGAAAGACGCTGGCCCGCATCACCACTTTGCCCAGCAGCTCGGGCAGCAGGTCCACAGAGTTGGCGCGGGCGCGGTTGAAGGTTTCGGGCAGGGCCAGCACCGCGAAGGCCGCCGAGAGCTGGGCCTTCAGCCAGAACTCGGCTTCGTCCTTCACCAGGCCGATGATCAGCTCGTCTTTTTCCTGCGAAAAGCACGCCGCCACCCGAAAGCCGGCCAGCGTCTGGGTGAGGGCCGGGGCCAGCTGGCGCAGGAAGTAATAGTTGTTGTGCATGAATCAGGGAAACAAACGCCTGCTATTCGGGATGGCGGGAAACGACGGCCGGCAGGCTTTCCGGCCGGCTGAAGGTAGAAGAGAAAAATTACTGCGCGGGTTGCAACCATGGCGCTGTTCCGACGGCTCTCCCAACTACGCTTGGGCATCTTATCCTATTCACCATTCTCCAACGCAGTAGCCATGCTGAAAAAATGCCTCCTCCTGACGGTATCCGGACTGAGTCTGCTGGCCTGCCAGAAAACGGACGAAGAAAATGACGTGGCCCCCGCGGCAGTCGTGGCGGCCTTCAACGCGGAATTCAGCCTGCACTACCAGCAGGCCGCCCGGCTGCCCGCGGCAACCCAGCCGGAGCTGACGGTTGAAGTAACGGACCTGGACTATTTTTTCTGCCCCAAAGACGTGCTATGTTGTTTCGTGACCAGCTTCGTTGCTCCCACGCTGAGCGTGACCGATGCCCAGGGCCGCGTGCAGCAGGTAAAGCTGACGGCGAATGCCAGCCGGGAATATACGCCGGCCTGGATTGATACGACCAGCGTAAAAGCCAATGGCCAGCGCTACGTGCTCTACTACACCAAATGGAACACGGGTAGCCGTCGGGAGCAGGCCGGGAAGAAAGACGTGTCCGTAACCCTGCGCGTAACCAAAGCCGCCGCCAATTAACGAGTTTCCCTAACCAGCTATACCATGAAAAATTACCTGTTACTGGCCACTCTGGGTCTGAGTCTGGCGGCCTGCCAGAAGGACGAGAAAGAAGATGAAGCCTACGTAGTACCGGCCCCGGTTACCGTGGCTTTCAACCAGGACTTCAGCCTGACCTACCAGCAGCTCGCGCAGATTCCCACCGCGCCGAACCCGGAGCTGCAAGTGGCGCTGGCCGAGGTACAGTACACCTATTGCCCCGCCGGCGCGTGCAGCGACAATTCTTCCTTAGTCTGCGCGGTAGGCACCAACGTGTTTCCCCGCCTGCGCGTGACCGACGCGGCCGGGCAGAGCCAGCAGATAGCCCTGCCCGCGAACCGCCCCGCCGCCGGCACTCCCAACTGGATTGACACGACCAGCGTGCGGGCAAATGGGCGGCGCTACGTGCTCTACTACGTGAAGTGGAAAATGCTTAAGTGCAACCCGGCCCGGCACGATTTCTCCGTCACGCTGCGCGTGACCAAGCCCAACGGAAATTAGGCCCGATTCACGCCACCGTCACCCGTAGCCCGTCGTAGGCCAGGCGCACGAAGTCCGGCAGCGTGGCTTCTACCTCCCGGTGCCGGCCCAGCTGGTGGCCGATGTGGGTGAGGTAGGCGCGGCGCGGGGCCAGATCGGTCAGAATGTCCACGGCTTCCTGCAGCGAGAAGTGCGAAATGTGCTGCTCGTGGCGCAGGGCGTTCAGCACTACTATTTCCGAGCCCCGCACCAGCTCCAGCGACTCCGGCGACAGGTAGTTGGCGTCGGTGATGTAGGTGAAGTTGCCGATGCGGAAGCCCAGCACCGGCAGCTTATAGTGCAGGGCCCGGATGGGCTGCACGGCCACGCCCTCAACCAGAAACACGTCCGTGTCGCTGAGAATGGGCATCGTCTGCACCTTGGGCACGCCCGGGTACTTCTGCTCGGCGAAGATGTAGGCGTACTCGCGCCGTAGCTGGTCCAGGACCCGCGGCTCGGCGTGCACGGGCATATCCTGCCGTTGCCGGAAGTTGTAGGCCCGGATGTCGTCCAGGCCCGCCGTGTGGTCCTTGTGCTCGTGGGTGAAGATCAGGGCATCGAGGTGGTCGATCCGTTCGCGCAGCACCTGCTGGCGAAAGTCCGGCCCGGAGTCGATGATGAGGCTTTTACCCTGCACCTGCATATGCACCGACACCCGCAGGCGCTTGTCGCGGTAGTCCACGGAGCGGCACACGGGGCACTGGCAGCCAATCATGGGCACGCCCTGCGACGTGCCGGTGCCGAGGAAAGTTATCTGCACTGCGTTTGAATTAGTAATTAGTAATTGAGAATTAATAATTGCTCACACCAGCGGAGAAGAGAGGTGATACCCCAATTCTTAATTACTAATTATCAATTATTAATTCCCTTACCCCACGTACTGCTTTACCACGCGCACCAGGGCGTCGAAGTCGAGGGGCTTGGGCAGGTAGTCGGTCACGCCGGCTTCGCGGAACTGCTCCATGGAGTAGTTGTTGGCGTTGCCGGTGATGGCGATAATCGGAATCTGGGCGATGCGCGCATCGGGGTGGCGGCGGATTTCGCGGGTGCATTCCATGCCATCTTTCACCGGAATGTTGATGTCCATCAGCACGCAGTCGATCGGCTGGCTTTCGATCTGCTTGATGACTTCGCCCCCGTTTTTAGCCGAGACAATACGGTATTGTTGGAGCTCCAGAATTTTCTTGGTCAGGTTCAGAATAACGGAGCTATCCTCGGCAATCAGAATCGTTTTAGAATCAGCCATGGGAAGGGAAGTTTGTGGGGGTCAGAATGAGAGGAAAGGCCTGCCGGGAAGGTAGCAGAAAATCAGGTGGCGCTGGTGATGGTGGGGTATACGGCCGTGAACTGCGTAAAGTAACGCCGCAGAGTTTGAAAGTTCGCGGCCGCGTGGTGAACGTGGCCTTTTTTGAGGTCGTGCTCCAACTGTTGGGCGCACTCAGCCAGCGGATTCAGCCCCAAGGTAAATCCGGTTCCTTTGAGTTGGTGCAGATGGGGTAAAATCTGCTCGTATTGCCCGGCCTGCACCAGCGCCTGGGCTTCGTCGAGCAGCTGACGGGCCTCGTGCTCAAAATCGACGTAGAGCTGGGCCGCAAACTCCGCGCCGCCCAGCTGCCGGAGCTGCTCCAGAATATCGGGGTCGATGAGCCCCGCCGCCGCCGGCCCGGCGGTTTCCGGGGGGGCGAGTGGCACAGCCGGCGGCTCCGCCGGCGGCCCGGGCTCGGCGGCGGGCGTCAGGTTCAGGGTGGTCAGCCGCTCGGTGGCCCCGGTCCAGCGCCGCAGCACCGTGTACAGGGCCTGCGACTTAACGGGCTTCGACACGTAGTCGTCCATGCCCTGCTGCACGAACCGCTCGGCGTCTTCCTTCATGGAGTAGGCCGTCATGGCTACGATGGGCGGGCATTGCCGGCCCAGCCGCCGCCGGATTTCGTGCATGGCCGTCACCCCATCCATCTCCGGCATCTGAATGTCCATGAAGATCAGCTCGTAGTGCGCCTCTGGCTCGGTGGCTTTGCTGATGGCCTCGAACCCGTCGCCGGCCACGTCGATCTGGCAGCCCAGCTTGTCGAGCAGGCGGGTCGCTACTTTCTGGTTGATGGGGTTGTCGTCGACGAGCAGCACCCGCGGGGCCGACTCGAAGCGCACCACTTCCAGGCTCCGCTCCCGCGAGGCCTGGCGCTCCTGCACGATTTCCTCGGGGTTGGGCGCCAGGCGGCAGCGCATGGTGAACCAGAACGTGGAGCCGTCGCCCTCGTTGGAGAAAATGCCGATTTCCCCGCCCAGCAGCTCCGCCAGCTGCTTGCTGATGGCCAGCCCCAGCCCGGTGCCGCCGAACGACTTGGTGGGCGTGGTGTCGAGCTGGGTGAAGTTGGTGAACAGCAGCTTCTCGTTGGCGGCCGAAATGCCGATGCCCGAGTCCTGCACCGCGAAGCGCAGCATGTGCTCTATTCCGTCGGTCGAAACCGACGACACAACGATACTCACCGTACCGGCCGCGGTAAACTTAATGGCGTTGGACGCCAGGTTCGACAAAATCTGCAGCAGACGGGTTTCGTCGGTGATGATGAAGCGCGGGGTATGGGGCGTGATGTGGTAGGTGAACTTGAGCTTTTTCTGGTTGGCGCGGTTGGCAAACAGCGAGTGGATCTTCTCCAGGGTGTAGTGCAGGTCGATGCCCGTTTCGCTGAGCTGGAGCTTGCCGGCCTGGATCTTCGAGAGGTCCAGGATGTCGTTCAGAATGGCCAGCAGCGCATCACTGGACTTGCGCAGGGTATCCACGTAGTCTTCCTGCTCCTCGCTCGACACGGTCTGGTGCAGCAGATCAATCATGCCGATGATGCCGTTCATGGGCGTGCGCAGCTCGTGGCTCATGTTGGCCAGGAACTGCGTTTTGGCGTGCAGGGCCGCTTCCGCCTCGTCCTTGGCCCGGCGCAGGTCGTCCTGCATCTGCTTAAGCTCGGTGATGTCGCGCCCGATACCTTCGGTACCGCTGGGGCCATCCTGCACCATGCGCGCGTTTACCAGCACGCTCACCGCGTGGCCGTCCTTGTGGCGCATGGCAATTTCGTAGTTGCGGGCCTCGCCGTGCAGCCGCACGCTGCCGAGCAAGTTTTCGCGCTCCCAGGGGTTGATGTAGTAGTCGGAAATAGGTGTGCCGGTAACTTCCTCCGGGGTATAGCCCAGCATGTCCAGCACCGAGGGGCTCACCAGGGTAAGCACGCCCCGGCCGTCGGTGCGGTAGTACACGTCCTGAAACGACTCGAAGATGGCGCGGAACTTCTCTTCCTGGGCCGCCAGCTCCAGCTGGGAGCGTTTTTTTTCGGTGATGTCGTGGGCCATGCCCGAAATTTCCTCGAACGAGCCGTCGTCGAGGTAAATGGGGTTGAGGTAGATTTCGCGCCAGGTATCCTGGCTGCGCGAGTCGCGCAGGCGCACCTCGAAGCGCTGGGGCTGCCCCTGGAAGGCTTTGCGGTAGTTCTCCACGAAAGCCTCGCGGGCATCTTCCTCCATCATGCCCAGATCGGCCTGCCAGAGGTTCACGTTCAGGGTGGGGTACACGCCGTTACGGCGCAGGAAGTAGGCCGAGTAGTTGCGGTTGAAGGAGGTCAGGCGCGAGTGCGTGTCGACGGACCACATCAGGTGGGAGCCGCTTTCAAAAATGGCGTTCAGCCGGGCGTTCTGCTTCTGAATCTGCACCTCGTTGCGCTTACGCTCAATGGCCAGCGCCACCTGGTTGGAGATGAAGTGCAGAATCTCGATGTCGCCAACGGCGTAGGCGTCGGCGCGGTGGTAGTCCTGCACCGTAATCACCCCGATAATTCGTTCCCCAATGCTGAGCGGTGAGCAGAGCATCACTTCCGGCATCAGCCCATAGGCCGTGATGGTGCCATTATTGATGAGCTCCTCCAGCTCGGGGCGCAGCAGAAACTGGGGCCGGCCGGTGCGGATAATATATTCCGATACACCCGACGAGAACGGCCGCGACACCAGGCCCTGCTCCCCCTGGGTGTTCTGGTCCACGAAGTAGGCAAACTGCAGCTGGGTGCGCTCGTCGTCGCAGAGGGCAATGAAAAAGTTATTGGTTTCAATGATCTTGCTCAGCTCCCGGTGAATGGCGCCGTAGAGCGAGTGCAGATCCTTGGAGCTGATGGCCAGGTTGGCAATGCTGTAGTACACCTTCTGCAGGCGCTCGGCCTTGATGCGGTCGGTGATGTCGTGCAGAATGGCACGGGTGCTCACCGGCTCATCGTCCTGCCAGGAACAGCTGATAGAGCCGATCAGGTGCACGGGCTTGCCGGTTTTGGTCAGAAACACGGTTTCGAGCTTGTTCACCTTCTCGCCCTTGTAGAGGTTGCGCAGCTGGTAGAGCAGCTTGGCCTTGTAGTAAGGGTGCACCACGTCGCCCAGAGTCAGGTAGGGCAGGTCGTCGTCGTCGTAGCCCAGCTTCTCCTTCCAGGCCTTGTTCACGAACAGGAAGCGGTTGTCAACGCTCAGGTTCTGAATCAGGTCGTGGGCATTGTCGAGGAAATCCTGCAGGCGGGTGCGGTTGTCGGTCAGGGCCCGGGCCGCGAGGTGGCGCTCCGTAAAGTCGCGGCCGACGACCAGCACCCCCACGATGTTGCCGTCGAAGTCGCGGGCAAATTCGGCGTGCCAGTTCACCATCCGTTCCTGGCCTGATTTGGTAATCAGGGCCCGCTCGTAAAAATCCTGCAGCTTTTCGGTGCGGACCCACTTTCTGAATTCCTGGCGGAGCCGGTTCTTTTCGGCCGGCGGGGCAAAGAGCTGATGGTACGGCTGCCCCAGTACTTCTTCCCGGCTGTATTCGGTATAGTTGAGAAAGAAGTCGTTGACGTCCCCAATTACGCCTTCCCGGTTGACCAGCACGTAGCTCAGGTTGGTGCGGCTGAGCAGGTCGCGCAGCTGCTGCTGCCCGCGGTCCATCACCTGCTGCTGGGTCACGGTTTCGTGGCGCCGGTAGCCTTTGGTCACGTCGCGCAGGGTCAGCTGCACCCGGACCAGGCCCTCGGGCAGCATCACGCGGTGCAGCGTCACCCAGCCATCCACGGCCTGGTGGTCCGGGCGCTGACCATACCACCAGCGGGAGAATTTCTCCCCCGTACGGGCCGTGGTCAGAATGGCCTCGTGGAGCATCGGCTCCGACAGCCAATGATCCTGCCGCTCGTCGGTGGGCGGCAGCGCAAACGCCATCAGGCCGGTGCCCAGCAGCAGCTCGCGCGTGGTATCGAGCAGGCGCAGGGCCGTCAGATTGCAGTCGACCAGCGTACCTTGCTCGGTATAGAGGAGTATAGCATCGTAGCCCTCTTCAAAAAGGGCCCGGTAAAAATCCGGGGGGGAAGCCGCAGGCGCTTCCGCCGCGGGAGCAGCCGGAGCAACAGGACGAACAGGAGGAACAGGACGAACAGACATCAGGCGGATAGGTAAGCGGACTATTGTCGGCCCGCAGGCAGGCCATAATACAGCACACGGTTTTTAACTGCTTAAATTTGTCAAAAATATCCCAAATCATCCGGCTTTTTCCCGCCCCGGGGCGCAAATGCGGTAGCTCCAACCCAGTTATATGCTGATGTTACGCACTGTGAGGCGGGTTGCCGGCGGTTAGAAGTCAGGAGTCAGGAGTCTAGGGAGCAGGCGGTAAAAGAGGAAGAAACGAAACGGGTGCCCGGGCCGACGCGTCTTGAATCGGCAACCTGCTCGTATTCTGCCTTCTGCCTCCTCGCTTCCAGCGCCTCAAACCGGGTTTCCGTAATGCCCCGCGCAACATCAGTTATATGCTCCCGCTGCTCTTCACCGTCACCACCGATCTGAACTACGACCAGCGGATGCAGCGCATCTGCGGCAGTCTGGCCGCCCACGGCTACCCGGTACTGCTGGTCGGCCGCGAATGGCCCACGTCCCGGCCGCTCACGCCCCAGCCCTACCGGCAGCACCGGCTGCGCTGCTTTGCGACCAGGGGCAAGCTGTTCTACCTCGAGTTCAACCTGCGGCTGTTCTTTTACCTGCTCCCCCAAAAAGCCGGGGCCTGGTGCGCCATCGATCTGGATACCGCGCTGCCGGTGTGGCTGCGGGCCCGCCTCGCGGGGCAGCCGTTCGTGTACGATGCGCACGAGCTGTTTACGGAGGTGCCCGAAGTAGTGGCCCGCCCGGCCATCCGGCGCGTCTGGCTGGGTGTTGAGCGCTTCATCGTGCCCCGGGCGACGCTGGCCTACACGGTCGGGCCGGCCCTGGCCCGGGTGTTTGAGCAGCGCTACGGCCGGCCGTTTGCCGTCGTCCGCAACATCAGCCGGCTGAGCGCGGCGCCGCTGCCGCCGGCCCCGACGGCCCCTGCCGCCGGTAGCTATATCCTGTATCAGGGGGCGTTGAACGCGGGCCGCGGCCTGGAGGCCCTGCTCGATGCGATGCCCGCCGTGGCCGGCCGCCTGGTTATTTGCGGCGAAGGCGACTTATCGGCCCCGTTGCGGGCGCGGGCCGCGGCGCTGGGGCTCCTGGCTACGGGCCAGGTGGAGTTTCGCGGCTTCGTGCTGCCCGACGACCTGCACGAAGTGACGCGCCACGCTGCCGTGGGGGTGATGCTGCTGGAAAATCAGGGCCTGAGCTACTACTATTCGCTGGCCAACAAGTTCTTCGACTATCTGCACGCGGGCATTCCTCAGCTCATCGTCGATTTCCCCGAGTACCGCCACCTCAACGACGAGTATGAAGTGGCTGAAGTGGTCGCCCTGACCCCCACGGCCATTGCCGCCGCCCTCAACCGGCTGCTCCGCGACGAGCCCGCCCGCTACCGGGCGCTGGCCCACAACTGCCGCCGCGCCCGCCTAGAGCTCAGCTGGCAGCACGAGGAAAAACAGCTGCTGGCGCTTTACGCTACCTTATTGACCCCGCATTCTGTTCCTGCATGAACCTATTCGACCTCCCGATTGCCGGCCCCACGCTATTGGTGGTAGCCGGTCCCACGGCCGTGGGCAAAACGGCGCTGTGCGTGCGGCTGGCCCGGCACTACAACACCGAAATCGTGTCGGCTGACTCGCGGCAGTTTTTTCGGGAGCTGAGCATCGGCACGGCCAAGCCGACGGCCGCTGAAATGCAGGGCGTGCCCCACCACTTCATCAATTCGCACAGCATCACGCAGGATTACAACGCCGGCCGCTTCGAAGTAGAGTGTCTGGCCCGGCTGGATGAGCTGTTTCAAAAGCACCCGCTGGTCATCCTGACCGGCGGCTCGGGCCTCTACCTGCAGGCCGTGACGGAAGGGCTGGATGATATGCCCGTTGCCAACCCTGAAATCCGCGCCGCCCTGCAGCAGGAGCTGGCCGGGCACGGCCTGGCGCCGCTGGTTGCCGAGCTGGAGCGCCTCGACCCCGTGACGCACGCCCGCATCGACCGGCAGAATCACCAGCGGGTGCTGCGGGCCCTGGAGGTCACGCGCGCGACCGGGCAGCCCTTTTCCAGCTTCCACGGCGCGGCCCGGGAAACCCGGCGGCCCTTTACCAGCATCAAAGTGGCGCTCACCCGGGAGCGGGAAGTGCTCTACCAACGCATTGATCAGCGGGTAGACCACATGCTGGACGCGGGGCTGCGGGCCGAGGTGGAAGCGTTGCGGCCCTACCGCCACCACAACGCCCTGCACACCGTGGGCTACCAGGAAATCTTTAATTTTCTCGACGGCCGGCACGACTGGCCCGAAGCCGTCCGCCTGCTCAAGCGCAACACCCGCCACTACGCCAAGCGCCAGCTCAGCTGGCTGCGCCGGGATGCGGCGTATGACTGGGTGGAAATGGGGGAGTTGTGAAAGGTAAAGTGGTGAAAAATGGCTGTCATCCTGAGCAAAGCGAAGGACCTTCCCCGTTCCACACTTGGGCTGCCTTTTTCAATGCAAAAGCCCTTTACCGTTGCGTGGTAAAGGGCTTTGCTCATTTAGATGGCCTTATTGCTGATGTTACGCAGGCAACTTTGGCAACTGGTGTTTCTCGTTGCTTGTTTCTCGTTTCTGGTTGAATGTGCTCCCAAAAAACGGCTTAAAAACGACCAATCAGAAACAAGCAACCAGCAACAAGAAACAGACTGCGTAACATCAGTTATTAGTGGCGACGAGGAAGGTCCTTCGCTTTGCTCAGGATGACAGCCGGTTTTTCACCACTTCACCTTTCACCACTTCCCCAGCTACACGCTCAGAATTTCCACCATGCGCATAAAGCTCTGGTTGATAAGCTTTTTCTTGTGAATCGTGTCGGTGAAAGGCGTGTAGACCAGCTTGCGGTCCACGATGCCGGCCATTACGTTGCGCATGCCGTTCATGAGGCCTTCGACGGCGGCAATGCCGATCTGGGAGCCCAGCATACGGTCGGCGGCGGTGGGGGAGCCCCCGCGCTGCACGTGCCCGATGATGGTGACGCGGGTATCGAGCTCGGGAATAGCTTCCTTCACTTTCGAGGCCACGATGGTGGCGCTGCCTTCTTCCTCGCCCTCGGCCACGATGACGATGAACGACGTCTTGGAGCGTTTCCAGCCCGCTCGCAGCGTGTCAATCACGGCATCGGTCGACATCTGGGTTTCGGGAATCATCACGATTTCGGCCCCGCCGCCAATGGCGCAGGGAATGGCAATGTAGCCCGAGTCGCGGCCCATCACCTCAATAAAAAAGCACCGGTCGTGGGAGTCGGCCGTGTCGCGGATCTTGTCGATGGCTTCCAGGGCCGTGTTCACGGCCGTGTCGTAGCCGATGGTGTAGTCGGTGCCGTAGAGGTCGTTGTCGATGGTGCCGGGCGCGCCCACGGTCGGGATGCCAAACTCCTGCTCGAAAATCATGGCGCCGGTGAACGTGCCGTTGCCGCCGATGGCCACCAGCCCGTCGATGCCGTTGTTGACGAGCTGATCGAACGCCTGCTGCCGGCCTTCCTTAGTCAGGAATTTCTGGCTGCGGGCCGACTTGAGAATGGTACCGCCCTTCTGCACGGTGTTGGATACGGAGGCGGAGTCGAGCTTGACGAACTCGCCGTTGATCATGCCGCTGTAGCCGCGCATGATGCCGTACACTTCAATGCCGTGGTACACGGCCGTACGCACCACCGCCCGGATGCACGCGTTCATGCCCGGCGAGTCGCCGCCACTGGTGAAAACTGCAATGCGTTTCATCATATCTCGAGGTAGTCAGATTCAATGCTGATTGAAGCGGGCAAAGGTGAGGAATCCCCGGCAAAATCTAAGTTCCTGAATCGGATTATGCGCAAACGGAAGCGTGGGGCTAGCTGTTTTTTTTGGAACTCCGTATTGGATGATACCGCGGCAGCTACTATCTTAACCCCCTGCGCCTATCCGTTAGCGAAAGTTTTTGCCGGCCCTTCGTTCAATTTCCCACCCTTCCTTAAGCACTGCCCCCTATGTTTGGCTTTTTTGAAAACGAGCAAACCAAGAAAATGAAGAGCCACCTCATGAATCTGGTCGCCCTGGCTAAAGCGGACGGTCATATTGACGAGCGGGAAATGAGCTTCATCATGGCGGTGGGCAAGAAAAACGGGATGCGCGCCGAAGATGTGAATAGCGTGGTAGCCAACTCCAGTAGCGTGAACCTGGTTATTCCCGACAATGATTCCGAGCGGTTCGACCAGATTTTTGACCTCGTCGACATGATGCTGGCCGATGGTGTGGTCGACGACATGGAAATGGACTTTTGCATCGACATGGCCGGCAAGCTGGGATTCCGCAAAGCCATTGTGGGCGTACTGGTGCGCAAGATTTCGATGGGCGTGAAAGACGGCCTGCCGCGTCATCAGATCAAGGAGGAAAGCCAGTCGTTTCTGAACTTCCAGAAAGACAGCCACGGCCCCGGGCTATAAGGGGTATCGGGTAGTTGGCGGTCGGTATTCAGACCGTCATTCCGAGCTTGCCGAGGAATCTCGCGTGCTGATGCTGGAGTAGTAATCTACCGACGCCACGCGAGATTCCTCGGCAAGCTCGGAATGACGGTCTTTTTAATTTTAATCCTATTCCTACTCATCCTTTGCCTGCACCACGAAATCGATAGCCCGCAGCAGGGCGGCGCAGGCTCCGTCGATTTCCGCCGCGGAAATGGTGAGCGGTGGGGCCAGCCGCAGGGAGTTGTCGCAGAACAGGAACCAGTCGGTGAGGATGCCTTCGTGCTCCAGCGCCCGGTCGATAATAGGCTTGAGCACCGCGTACGAATCGAATTCCACGGCCATCAGCAGGCCGTGACCGCGCACCGCCCGAATGGCCGGATGCCGCAGCAGCCGCCGGAACCGGGCGGCTTTTTCGGGCACGTCCGCCAGCAGGTTCTCGTCCTGAATCACGCGCAGCGTAGCCAGCGAAGCCGCGCAGGACACCGGGTGGCCACCAAACGTGGTGCAGTGGCCCAGCACCGGATTGCTCTTGAAGCCCGCCATGATTTCTGCCGATGAGATGAACGCGCCAATGGGCATGCCGCCGCCCATGCCCTTGGCGCACACCAGAATGTCGGGCGTCAGCCCAAACTGCTCGAACGCCCAGAGCGTGCCCGTGCGCCCGAACCCGCACTGAATCTCGTCCAGAATCAGTAGCGTGCCGGTTTCGGTGCAGCGCTGCCGCAGCGCGGGCAGGTAGCCGGCCTGCGCCACCCGCACGCCCGCTTCGCCCTGCACCGTTTCGACGATGACGGCTGCCGTACGCTCCGTAATCAGCGCCAGGTCGGCAAAGTCGTTGAAGTGGATGTGGCGGACGTCGGGCAGCAGGGGGCGGTAGCTTTGCCTGAAGTCTTCGGAGCCGGTGATAGACAGCGCACCGTGGGTGGAGCCGTGGTAGGCGTTGTGGCAGGAAATGAGCTCGGGGCGGCCGGTGTGGCGCTTGGCCAGCTTCAGGGCGCCCTCAATGGCTTCGGTCCCGGAATTGGTGAAAAATACGGTGTCCAGGTGAGCCGGCAGGGTTTCGTGCAGCGCCTGGGCCAGTGCGGCGGGCGGGGCCTGCACCAGCTCGCCGTACACCATCAGGTGCAGGTATTTATCCACCTGGTCCTTGATGGCCTGCACCACCCGCGGGTGGCGGTGCCCCACGTTGCTGACGCCGATACCGGAAATCAGGTCGAGGTAGCGGCGGCCATCGGGAGCGTACATGTACACGCCTTCGGCCCGCTCAATTTCGAGCAGCAGGGGCGTATCGGAGGTCTGGGCCTGGTGGCGCAGGAAAAGCTGGCGGGGCGTAAGCATGAGGGAGAAGCTAGGAGGGAGAAGCCGGGCGGCAGAATCAGAGACGCTGCAATGGCCGGCTTCCGGATTTCGGTAGTGAGGCACTGGCCACCACTACCCGAACCACAAACAGATTCGGGGCCCAAAGGTAAGCTACGCGGGGTAGGTCATTTGCCCCGGGCCGCAAGGATGGGCGTCAACCTCGTTTGGCCAACTCATACCGACTCCCCAACAAACAAAAAAGGCTGCCGGAGCAGCCTTTTTGCGCTGAAACTGGTTAGTAATTCGATTTTTTTTTGCCGGCTGTCATCCTTCATCTGGCGTACGCTTGCGAAGGACCTGCCTCTTGCAGCTCTCACAAAGCTCCTTTCCCTGCCCAACATCCTGGTCCGCGCCACGGGGAAGGGCTTTGCTCATTTAACCCGGCTGGGCAGGATATCGGAGGAAGGTCCTTCGCTGTGCTCAGGATGACAGACCTGTTGAACTACTAAACAGCTTCGCTGATAGCAAAGCAAAAATCAGTCGTCGGCGGCGCCGGGCAGGGTGCCGCCGGCCCCCGGCCGGCCTCCGGCTACGCGCCGCAGCACTTCCCTGGTGAACTCCCGCTCGGCCAGGAACAGCTTGCTCACCTGACGGATGGTAAGCACCTTCTGAAATTTGTCGAAGTACTCCTTTTCCAGGCTCACTTCGTTCTGGCGCAGCGCCAGGCCCTGGGTCAGGTTGTCCTTAATCTGCTGGTCGGTGAGGCCGTCGGCATTGTTGATGCGCAGCAGCCGTAGCCGCTTGTTGATGTCGCGGCGCTTGCCGGTGAATTCGTTGTAGACGGGCCAGAACTTCTGGGCCTGGTCCTGGGTGAGCGAGATTTTCTCGGTGAGGTAGGCGATCCTGGCGTTTTCGAGCTGGCTCAGGCGGGCCTGCCGGCCCCCGCCCCGGCCGCCCTGCGCGGCAGCAGTGCCGGACCAGGAAGCGAGCAGAAGAAAAGCCAGCAGGCTGCGCAACAGATATTTCATGGAGAGAAAGCAAAAGGGTGAGCAAAATAAGGTTTACCGACTGATGCTACGCCGGGTGAGGCGGGTTGCCGGCGGTGAGAAGTCAGAAGCTAGAAGCTAGGAGTTCGGAGTTCGGAGAGCAGTTGGTAAAAGATGCAGGAACGAAACGGGTGCCAAGGCAGCCATGTCTTGAATCGGCAGCTTCTAGAGCGTGTGGACACTTAGCTAAAAGGGCCTTTGAAGCCATCGAAACAGTCATGATGAACTTGTCGAAGCATCTTTACCGAACGTTTTGCCGCAAAAAAGCGGTAGAGATGCTTCGACAAGCTCAGCATGACCGCCTTTTTCGTTAAGTGTCCACACGCTCCAGTGTTCTGACTTCTGACTTCTAACTTCTAACTCCTAGCTTCTAACTCCTGGCTCTTGGCTCCTGGCGTAACAGCAGTTACAGATAGATTTCTTCGGTGGGTTGGGCGTCCAGCGCTTCCTGCAGCTCATTGGGCGAGGCTTGCAGGTAGCTGTTGGTCAGGGCGTGGCCGGTGGCGGGCAGGTCGGCGAGGTCGTTGAGCGAAACCCGGGTGTCGCTGGCCAGCAGATACTGCACCAGCTCGGCTTGCGGTACCGCCGACAGCGCCCCGGCATCGGAAGGGTCAACTGCCGTGGGGCTCAGCAGGAAAGCTGTGGCAAAGCCGCCCAGAATCACTACGGCAGCCAGGGCCGTGCGCAGCGGCACCGACAGCGCCGTGAGCCAGCCCAAGGCGGCCGGTTCGCGGGTAGCCGCGGGCTGCACGCGGGCCATGATCTGCATCGGAAGCCGGTCGAAGTAGCCAGCGGGCGGCTCCGCCAGGGGCTGCGGCCGGTGCGGGTGCTCGTCGAGGCGAAAAGGAGTCTTCATATAGCTAAGATGCGGCCGGGGCCGCCGGGTTTAATCGGGGTGAGTTTCTTCGTTGACGTATTGTTCCACTTTTTTCATTGCGTGGTGATACGACGCTTTCAGGGCGCCTACGCTGGTGCCCGTGATTTCCGCCATCTGCTCGTAGGGCGTCTCGTCGTAGTAGCGCATGTTGAACACCAGCCGCTGCTTGTCGGGCAGGCGCAGAATGGCTTTTTGGAGGCGCAGCTCAATTTCGTCGCCGGCCAGGCCGGGGTCCGCTTCCACCTTGGCGGCCAGCTCGGCCTCTACGTCATGCAGCGGCAGGAAAAACCTGCGGCGCTTGCTGCTCAGAAAATTCAGGCACTCATTGGTGGCAATGCGGTAAATCCAGGTGTAGAGCGAGGCATCCTGGCGGAAGTTGCCCAAGTGGTTCCAGACCTTGACGAAGGTATCCTGGGTTAGGTCGTCGGCATCGTCGTGGTCGATGACCATCTTGCGCACGTGCCAGTACACCTTCTGCTGGTACTTGCGCACCAGCTGGTTGAAGGCCACGTTGCGGGCGGCGGGGTCGGCGAACCTGGCAAGGATTTCCTGGTCTTCCAAGCAGGGAGCGGGGTTAAGGAGCGGCGGTGAACGGTTGGAGCGAAAAAGGCAGGCCGAGTTTAACCAGCGGCAAAAATAAGCCCAAGATCCGGGGCCGGCGGTTCCTGCTGTTCCGGCTAAAAGGCTGATTCCGAGGAAGCTTTCAGGCCCAGGGAAATCTGGTTTTTTCCGGCATCTTGCAGCGCTCACTGCTGTCTGCTTTCCGTCTCCTGATGAACACTTTATGCTGGCCAAAACCTACTATCTCGACGAAGCCAAAACGGAAGCCATCAATTTGCGGTGGGGCTTATTCTGGAAGAACTTCACCATCAGCCAGGACGGCGGGGTACTCGCGCGTTTGACGAGCCGCTCGGCGCTGAAGCAGGGCGTTGCCGTCACGCTGGCCGATGGCCGGGTGCTCGAGGCCAGATTGCAGCAACAATTCGCGCAGGAAGAAGTGGAGCTGCTGCTGGACGGTCAGCCCCTGCCGGGCAGTTCCACGCACCCTTACTACCGGCTGCAACAGGCATTCTATGCGCTGCTGTTTATCGGGGGGCTGAACCTGCTGCTGGGTCTGGTGGCGGAATTAGGGTTGGTGGCCGTCCTGCAACAGTACGGCTTCGGCTACGCGACGGCGGTGGTGGGCCTGGTCTACTTCGGGCTGGCCTGGTGGGCCAGGGCGAAAAAGGCGCGCCTGCCGCTCTACCTCGGTATGGCCCTGCTGGTCCTCGACGTGGTGGTGGCCTTCGTCGATGGCGGGCCGGGCAGCCCGCCGCCGCCTACGGCGGGACTATTTCTGCGCTTTTTTCTGGTGATGCTGCTCTATAAGGGAGGTGCCGCCGCCCGGCAGCTGCGGGCCGAAGCCGCCGCGTCGGCGGTAGCCTGATTTTCAGGCCGCCGCTGCACGTTACTCGCCGCTGACCGCCAGCAGCCTGAGCCTGACCCGGGATAGTAGCATTGAACTACCGGAGGAAATCGAAAAATACGAAAACCGTTAAAGCCGGGTTTTATGAGCGAAAACAACCTCTTTACCTATCGCATGTCTGGCACCGCCGCAGTAACGCTGGTCATCTGGGCAATGCTCCTCTGGAGCCATGCTCATGGCGGCGTGCCCAGCCATCATCTGCTGGCGCGGGAAGATTTGCCGGCAATTTCAAACTGGTGGGGCGGACTGCTGCTGCCGGTGCTCACCTGGTTTCTGCTGTACCGGATTCAGCAGCGGGTACTGCGGGCAGGCGTTGAACCGGCCGCCGGGGCAAAGGCGCGAGCGGGCGTGCTCTATGGGTTTGTTGCCGCTCTGTTGGTGGGAATCCTGCTTTCCGTGTTTTTCACGTTGGGCTATACCGATCCGGCGGGATACCTGCTGCTGGGGCTGCTGGCCCTGGCCCTGTTCTTGCCGATTTACCGGGCCGAATGCCTGCTGGGCTTTGTGCTGGGCATGACCTTTACCTTTGGCACCATGCTGCCCACCGGCATCGGCTCACTGTTAGCCCTGATCGGGGCGGTGCTGTATTTAGGTGTGCGGCCGGTGCCCTTCTATATCAGGTCAGTGGTCCGGCGCAGGATGGCGGCGAAAAGCGTAGCGCCGACGAATAAATGAGCTGAAAAGTCGCCGCGGCGTTGGTCCGCACATTCGCCGCCGCGCCCGCAGCTTCCAGATGGTTAGTCGGCAAGCCGCCGCGCGGGCCGGAATCCGCCGAACTGTTACCTTGCATATGCTCCGCCACTCCTACGCGACGCACTTGCTCGAAGCCGGTACCGATATTCGCATCATTCAGGATTTGCTGGGACACAGCAGCATTAAAACCACGGAGATCTACATGCATGTGGCCCAAACTACCCGCCCCGCTTCCCCACTCGACACGTTAGGCCTATGAAACCAGACATTCGGGAAGCAAGCCAATCTGGGTATGCTTCCCGAAGGCTTCTTGCGTACATAGCGCGGGTTCCCGAAACTTACGGCAGTACCGAGTTTCGGGAACCCTAATGTTATGTGTAATGCTAAAAAACCGAACATACAAATGAAACCAGAAATTAAATTAAACATATCTCCAACTAAATCCGATTTTGAAAAAATTGAGAAGTGGTTGTTAGATGAACATAATTCATTAAATGAAGGCTTCTATTGTAATTGGACAATAATTGAGAAAGCTTATAGCAATAAAGAGTTTGTAACGATTGATCTAAGTGGAGAACCTGTTGGTTTTATTGTATGGAGCAAAGGGGAAATAACTGCTGAAATTGACATATTGGAAATTAAACCAGACCTAAGAGGAAAAGGATTTGGAAAACATTTTTACAATCAATTTTCAGAGTATTTAAAACTCCAAAAAATTGTAGCTATAAAATTATTCTGTTCACCAAGAGAATCGGAAAATTTTTGGAAGAAGTTAGGTTTTATAAAGTGTCCAAAAAGAGGGTTTTCGGAATCGGATTTAACATATTATAAACCCTTAATCGAAGTTCTGACATTTTCAAATTCAAGCACAGAACATAAAATAGAATTATGGGACGTCGAACCTTATCAAGCAAAAAATAAATCACCTACATGGACTTGGTATGTCGAATTATCAACAGAAAGGTTAAGAAAACCAATAATTCAACCTTGCAATTGTAATTGGAATTTAAGATGGTCTAAAAACGGAACTGTAATCAAAGAAGACAAAATTAAATATTTTAGTAGCAATGAAAATAGAATTGAATACAGTTCATTTTTATACATTGAAAAACTGATTGAATGAAAAAAGCACATACCCATAACAGCGGTTTGGCAAAAGTGGCGGTTCAGTGCTCCGCAGATACATTTGTGGTTAATCAAACATTGGTTCTCCGCATTAATATTTGTGGTAAAAATCGCCACCTCGCAAAGCCGCGAAACGTTGGTGGCGACACCGCTAACAAAAAGCCCCCGCAGCTTCTCAGTTGCGGGGGCTTTTTACTTTTGACAGGAACCTACTTCGCCTTCCGCGCCAGCACTTTCTCCACGGCGGCCACGATGTCGTTTTCCAGCAGGCCGTATTTCTCCATGAGCTGGTCGGGGGTGCCGCTTTCGCCGAAGGAATCGTTCACGGCCACCATTTCCAGGGGCAGGGGTTCCTCGCGGGCCAGCAGCTGGGCGATGGAGTCGCCGAGTCCGCCGTTCATCTGGTGCTCCTCGGCCGAGACCACGCAGCGCGTCTTGCGGGCCGAAGCCAGGATAGCCTGGGCATCCAGCGGCTTGATGGTGTGGATGTTGATGATTTCGGCGTCGATGCCTTTTTCGGCCAGGATCTTACCGGCCAGGATGGCTTTCCAGACCAGGTGGCCGGTGGCGAAGATGCTTACGTCGGCGCCTTCGTTCAGCATTACCGCTTTGCCGATTTCGAATTTCTGGTCGGCGGGGGTGAAGTTGGGCACCACGGGGCGGCCGAAGCGCAGGTACACGGGGCCCTCGTAGTCGGCAATGGCGATGGTGGCGGCTTTGGTCTGGTTGAAGTCGCAGGGGTTGATGACCGTCATGTGGGGCAGCATCTTCATCATGCCCACATCTTCCAGAATCTGGTGGGTGGCGCCGTCTTCGCCCAGGGTGAGGCCGGCGTGGGAGGCGCAGATCTTCACGTTCTTGCTCGAGTAGGCAATGCTCTGGCGGATCTGGTCGTAGACGCGGCCGGTGCTGAAGTTGGCGAAGGTGCCCGTGAACGGGATTTTACCGCCGATGGTCATGCCCGCGGCCAGGCCCATCATGTTGGCTTCGGCAATGCCGACCTGGAAAAACCGCTCGGGAAAATCCTTCTTAAAGGCATCCATCTTGAGCGAGCCGGTAAGGTCGGCGCAGAGGGCTACCACGTTGGGGTTGGTTTTGCCCAGCTCGTGCAAACCCACGCCAAAGCCGGAGCGGGTGTCTTTTGATTCGGTGTAGGGAAAGTCTTTCATATTGGGGTCTTGGGTTTTTATCTTTTTGTCATCCTGAACGCAGCGAAGCGGAGTGAAGGACCTTCCTCAGTTAAGCGAAAAGCTCCATTCAACGCATCTCACAGCTCCGCGTAGTTCAGGGTCAGCCACTGCGGGTTAGTAGTTGCAATCAAAGCACCCTTCTTCGCCCGCGTCCAGCCCTTGATTTCCTTCTCCCGGGCAATAGCACCTGCAATGTGCTCTAAGGCTTCATAGTGCACGAGGTTGTAGCAGAAGTAGCGGCCGGCGAAAGTGCTGGGGTTGCCGCGGCTGTCGAAGTGCTCCTGAATGCGCCGCTGTACGTCGTTCGTCACACCCGTGTACACCGACGTTTTGGCGGGGTTCGTGACGAGGTAAACGTAGTAGTGGTGGTGCATTCGGGCCGCGTTGAAAGGGGCTTATCTGGTATCGGAGGAAGGTCCTTCGCTTTGCGTACGCCAGATGAAGGATGACAGATGGTTTAAATCATTTCGTGAACATACTCACCGAGCTGGTCTGCCCGCTGCGGATGGAGAAGCTGCGCACGTCGGTGAACTTGCTGCCGGTGGCGGTTTTGGTGCGGAACACCAAGCGGTACACGCCCGGCTGCATGGGCAGATTCACCTTGCTGCTGTTTTCGGGCAGATTGTACACCCAGGTCTGGGAGTCGTCGTTGTTGAGCTGGTAGATGCTGCCGAAGCCCTTCAGGTCCGTCACGATGTTCAGGGTGCCGGGGGCGTCGTAGGTCACGGCCGTTTCCTGGCCCTGCCGGATGCTGACGCGGCGCACGATGCGGGGCAGCGTGAGCAGCTCCACTTCGTAGTTGCCGGTCAGCAGCTTCTGCTTCGCGCCGAAGGGCACACTGACCACCGTCGCCCCATTATTGCCCGCGGCCCGCACCACCGCGTCCACCTGGCCGTAGGGGTTCGGCGAAATCCGCGGCGACTGTAAGCTCAGCGTGCCCTGGGGTGTTTTATAGGTCAGCACGTTGGCCCGGCCGGGCCTGATGGGCAGGTTCGGCTGGCGCACCGGCGGCACGGTGTTGATGACCAGGTCGTAGCTCTGCAGCGCGTCGATGTCGAGCAGGTCGGCTTTACCCTGGGCGTCGCGGTAGTGCACGTAGTTGTACTCCGGCGCCTCGGTCACGTTGTTCACGAACGTCATGTTCACGTTGCTTTCCACGGCCTTGCCGCCCTCGTCGGTCAGGTTTACGCTGACGGTGGTTTTGGTCAGCGTCTGGGAGATGACGTTGTCGAGGATGGTGCGGAAGGTGCTCACGTCGGCCGCGTTGTAGTACTGCCCCAGGCATTCGAGCTGCTTGCCAAAATCCCGCTCCGCCCCCAAGCCGATGATGAAGGGCTTGAGGAAGACGTGCTTGCGCTGCAACGCCACCGAAGTGGCGCACGGGTCGCCCTTGCACGATTCCAGCCCGTCGGTAATCAGAATGAGGACGTTGCGGGAGTTCTTGTCCACCGGAAAGTCGTTGGCCGACTGCAGAATGGAATACGTGATGGGCGTGTTGCCCTGGGCCTTGAGGGCCGTCAGCCGGGCTTTGATGGCCCGGGCGTTTTTGGGTGCGAAAGGCACTTCCAGCCGGGAGTCCTCGCAGTTGTTTTCCGAGTTGGGGTGCTGATGGCCGTAGGCGCGCAGGGCCAGCTCCAGGTTGGGGTAGGCATTGAGCGAGTCCACCATCTTGGCCAGCAGGCTGCGGGCCACGTCCCAGCGGGGCCTGCCTTCCCAGGGCGCCATCATCGAGCCCGAGGCATCGAGCACGAACAGGATACGGGTGACTTTGGGCTTCTCGGGCTCGGCGTTCTGGGCAGCTACGGGAGCCACCCGCCAAAATATGGCTAGCAGCAGTACCACGTAGCGTACCCAAAACGGGGCTTTCATCTTATTCTGCTTGAGTTGTTTGCTCAGAAGGCTCGATAGGAACCTCGCGCTCGACAATGAGTACCATGAAGCTGACAATAACTATTACAGAACCCACCAGCGCCACCAACTTGGTTTTATCGGATTTGGCCTTAGTTGCCCCAATGAGCAAAAAGGCAATACCGGCTGCCATGATAGCCGCACACAAACCCGGAACGAAACCGTATTCGCCTTTTACTATCATTTATACCGAAACAATCCAGATTGTAAAAACAATGGGAGCGTAGTATTCACCAAATAGCTTGTTCATGACTTAGTAGTCGCCGGCCTGCTCCACCAGCAGCTGCTGCAACGCCTTTTCGAGCTGTTCATCGTTGGGCGCCACGCCGTGCCATTTGTGGGAGCCCATCATGAAGTCGACGCCGTAGCCCATCTGGGTGTCCATCAGCAGCATAACAGGTACGCCCTGACCGGTGAGTGACCGGGCTTCTTCCAGGGCCGGGAGCAGGGTTTCAAACTGGTTGCCGTCGGCCTCAAGCACGCGCCAGCCGAAAGCTTCGAACTTGGCGCGCAGGTTGCCCAGGCCCCCGATTTCGGCGGTGCTGCCGTCAATCTGCTGGCCGTTGCGGTCCACGATGGCAATCAGGTTGTCGACCTTGTGGTGGGGGGCATACAGGGCCGCTTCCCACACCTGGCCTTCTTCCAGCTCGCCGTCGCCCATCAGCACGTACACGAGGCGGTTGTCGCCGT
Organism: Hymenobacter fastidiosus; assembly: GCF_039539565.1. Taxonomy (NCBI): domain Bacteria; kingdom Pseudomonadati; phylum Bacteroidota; class Cytophagia; order Cytophagales; family Hymenobacteraceae; genus Hymenobacter; species Hymenobacter fastidiosus. Next base: position 28,426 of record NZ_BAABDJ010000017.1, read on the forward strand.
TGAGCTTTTTGGCCTGGGCCGCGCCGGTGGCCACGCTCAGGCCCTGGCCCAAAGAGCCGGAGGCAATGCGGATGCCGGGCAGGTGCTCGTGGGTGGCGGGGTGGCCCTGCAGCCGCGAGTTCAGCTTACGGAACGTAGCCAGCTCACTCACCGGGAAGTAGCCCGCGCGGGCCAGCACGGAGTAGAACACCGGGGAAATGTGGCCGTTCGACAGGAAGAACAGGTCCTCATTTTCGCCGTTCATGTGGAAGCTGGGGTCGTGCTTCATCAGGCGGAAGTACAGTGCCACCAGCAGATCGGTGCAGCCCAGCGAGCCGCCGGGATGGCCGGAGTTTACGGCGTGCACCATGCGCACGATGTCGCGCCGCACCTGGGCGGCAATCTGCTTGAGCTCGGCTACGCTTTTCGGCGCGGGCGGGGCGGGCGTTTCGGGAGTGGAGGTCTGGGTGAGTGTAGCGTCCTGCGACATGGAAGTTGGAAGGAGGGTGTAGGGGCAAAGGTAAGGTTCTTGGCGAAGTGGCCCTAGCCTTGTTTACCTCACCCCAACCCGCAAATGCGTAATGCGCATTATCCCAAGGAGAGGGGAGCCTGACGATTAGCAGCACGGCGTCGGCTTGCGCCTCCGCTGCTACCGAAGAGAAGATTTTGTTGAATTCGTAAGAACACAAACGCCTCAGCTGAAAAGCTGAGGCGTTTGTCCGGTCGCGCCATCAGGCTCCCTCTCCTTAGGAGAGGGCCGGGGTGAGGCAAAGGGAATGAGGCCTACAGCAGCTGCGCCGCGTGGTTCTTGGTGTCGACCTTCTCGATGATCTTTTCGATAACGCCGTTTTCATCGATGAGAAACGTGACGCGCATGGTACCCATGTACTTGCGGCCGTACATCGATTTTTCCTGCCACACGCCGTAGGCTGCCACTATTTTCTTCTCGGTATCGACCAGCAGCGGGAAGGGCAGCTCGTACTTGAGGGCGAACTTCTGGTGCGACTTCTCCCCATCCACGCTCACGCCGATAACCTGTACGTTGCCCGCCGTCAGCTCAGCCTGGTGGTCGCGCAGGTTGCAGGCCTGGGCAGTGCAGCCGGGCGTGTCGTCTTTGGGGTAGAAGTAGAGGGCCACCTTGCGGCCCCGCAGGTCGCGGAGGCGAATGAGGTTGCCGTCCTGGTCGGGGGCTTCAAAATCGGGGGCGGGGGTACCGGCGGTGAGGGGCATAAGGAAGCGGGAGCGGGGGGTTACTACGGTTTGTCGATGACGGGCTGGCCCGTAAAAATGAGGTTTTCCGTCGGGAATCCCAGCTCCCGGCCCCTGGCTACCAGCTGGTCGCGGAAGGTGCGGTCGAGGTGGGGCTTGCGGCTCAGGAGCCAGAGGTTTTTGCGGCCGGGCTCCCCCACCAGGGCATACTGGTAGTCGACGTAGTCGAGGTCCAGAATCCAGTAGTCGCCTTCGAAGGGCCAGAAGAAGCTCACTTTCAGCTTCGCATTGGTTTCGGCATCCACCACGCGGGCAGTGCCTTTCACCTTTTCGATGGGGCCCTGCAACTCGTGTTTGTGGCAGGTGTTGAGGATGCTCACCTTACCGTCGGGCATCAGGCGGTATTCGGCCGTGACGTGCTGGCAGTCCTTCTCGTAGCGGGTGGGCAGGCGGGCTACTTCGTACCACAGCCCCATGTAGCGCTTCAGCTCCACATGCGGTACGGTGGGCAGCGGGTGCAGCAGCTTGCGCCGGGCATACACGAAAGCCGCCACGCCCGTACCCAGCAGGGCCGCTGCGGCGGTGAACAGCACGGGTTGACGACGATGGAGCAGGTTCTTGGCCATAACGATAGGGTTTGGTCGGCTGGAAGGTAGCTGAGTTGTACGAACGGGCGCAGGTAGCGTTTACCCGGCCGCGGCAGGGACGCGTCGCCCGCGCCCGTTGCCGTCGGTGAACGATACGCGCCGGGCCGGCGGGAGTGGCGGCTAAGGCTACAGATTCAGGCTCACCACCTTCTCGTTGCCGGCCTGATCGGTGAGGCGCAGGGTAGCGGGGCCGCGCAGGGGTGGGCCCAGCGTATCCTGGCGCTCGGTGAAGAGGGTGGCGTTTTTATGCTCGTAGCGCAACAGGCGGAATCGGCCCCCGATCAGCAGCTGGTAGCTGGCCAGCCCCGAGAGGTTGTCGCCCACCTTAAATACGAGCCCCCCCGCACCCCGGCTCACCAGCCGCGCCGTGGGCGGAATAGTGTCGGCGAAGATGCGGAACTGCCCGAATACCTTGGTCGAAAACGAAATCTGGTTGCCGTCCCACTTGCCGCCCACGTAGTTGCGGGCCCCGCGGGCGTTAACCGAATACACGGCCGAGTGGGTTTTATCGGCTACTTCCGCGGTGGGCTTCAGCGTCACGCGCAGGGGCTGGTAGAGCGACTGGCGCGGGTTATGTACCGTCCAGGTGCCGTCCTTGTAGCTGGTTTGCAGGTAGAGCGTGTCGAACAGGGTCTGGGCCGCGAAATCCAGGTTCAGGAAGTTATCGGCAAAGCCCTGCTCGGTGCCGGCCGGAATCAGCACCTGACGGTCGAAGCGCCGGGTGATGGCGCCGAAGCGGATCGAGTCGGGCAGACCGGCGCGCAGGTCGTAGAGGTACACGTTCTGGCTCTGGGTGGTGTAGCTGGGCCGCAGCTCCAGGCGCCGGTTGCCGCGCAGCAGTACGGCGTTGGCACCCTGCCGGGCCGTGTCGGGGTCGGTGGCAATGACTTTGAGGATGTTGCGGGTGATTTCCCAGCGCAGGGCGGGCGTTTTCACCGCCGCGCTACGGGTTTTGGTGTACGTAGGGCGCTGCCCGCGCAGCACGAAGGTGAGGGGCGTGGCATTGCCGTAGGAGTCGCTCATCTTCACTTCCACGGTGTAGAGCTGGCCGTCTTCCACCCGCAGCCGGCCTTTGGTGGGGCCGGTGGTATACATGGGCAGGGCGTTGCCGTCGTCGACGAAGAGCTTCTGCAGGGTGCGGCCCTGGGTCATCATCCACTCGTAGTCCACGTGCTGATTCACGGCGCGGGTGCCGGTGGGAAAGGGCACGTTGTCTACGGTGTGGGAGTAGAGGGGCTGCCCGTTCACGCGCACATCCACCCGTTGCAGGCCGTTCTTGTTCCAGGCGTTGTCGAACCTATCGAAAGCCTGGAGCAGGATGCCCACCGTGCCAAAGGCCGGGATGGTATCGGGCCACACGGTAGCCACGCCGGCGCCGGGGGCCAGCCGGGGCACAAACAGCGCCTTGTTGAAGCTGCCCTGCACCCGGGCCTCGATGGTGAGCGGCTCCACGGCGAAGGCCTGGAACGTCGGTGCCACGTGGTCCTGAATCTCGCTGAAGCCGCCCCATTGCAGGGGGTTGAGCTGGTTATCCTGGGCGTCGCGCACTTCCCAGTGCAGGTGGGGGCCCGCCGAGCCGCCCGTATTGCCCGATAAGGCCACCACTTCGCCGCGCTTCACCGGAAACTGGTCCTTGCCAAAGAACAGCTCCTGCTCGTAGGTCTGGCCCTCGTACTGCTTCTGGCGTAGCGCCCCGGCCACCGGACCCAGAAAGCGGTTCAGGTGCCCGTATACGGTGGTCATTCCGTTGGGGTGAGTGAGGTAGAGCACGTTGCCGTAGCCGAAGCTGCTCTGCTTGAGCCGGGAGATGTAGCCGTCGGCGGCGGCGTGAACGGGCAGATCCACCCGGCCGTCGGTTTTAATGTCGAGGCCGCCGTGGAAGTGGTTGGGCCGCAGCTCGCCCATGCTGGCGGCCAGGAAATTGGGCTGGCCAGGCTTGATGGGCAGCAAAAAGTAGCCGGGGGCCACCGTGGAGCGGCCGGCTGGTACCGGGGCTGCCCGGGGTTTGGGCTTGTCGGAAGAATCGGGCTCCTGGCCGCCGCAGGAGGTGGGGCGCAGCCCGAGCAGCAGCAGCAAAAAAGGCAAAGCCAGGCTGAGCAGCCGGCGCGGCGAGGTAGGCAAAGAGGTAGTCGGCATTCAGAAAAATCAAATCAACAGGCACAAGCGCCGCGGTGAAGAGCAGTTTTCTCGTTTGTCATCCTGAGCAGAGCGAAGGACCTTATGCCGGTTGAACGAGTCGCTTCAACGGGATAAGGTCCTTCGCAGGCTCAGGATGACAAGCAGAAAAAAGACCAGCCTTACAACGGCACAATCAACAAAAATGGGGTACGCGGGCCGGCTATTTCACGGCCAGGTCCAGGATCTTCTCGCCCTCGATAAAGCCCGTGAGCTGGTCACCGATCTGCACGGGGCCAACGCCGCTGGGGGTGCCGGTGAAGATCAGGTCGCCCATTTTCAGGGTGATGAAGCGCGACACGTAGCTGATGATGGCCGCGAAAGGGTGGAGCATCAGCCCCGAATTGCCGCGCTGCTTCACCTCGCCGTTCACTTCGAGGTGGAAGTTGATGTTGGCCAGGTCGGCGAAATCCGCCACCGGCTTGAAGGTGGTGCCCAGCGGGGCCGAGCCGTCGAAGCCCTTGGCCAGCTCCCAGGGCAGCCCCTTGCTTTTGAGCTGGCTTTGCAGGTCGCGGGCCGTGAAGTCGATGCCCAGGCCGATGGCGTCGAAGTAGGTGGGGGCGAACTTCTCGTCGATGTTCTTGCCGTTCTTGCTCACGCGCAGCACCAGCTCGATTTCGTGGTGAATGTCCCGGGAAAAGTCGGGGTAGAAGAAGGGCTGGTTGCGCTGGAGCAGGGCCGTATCGGGCTTGAGGAAGATGACGGGCGCGTCGGGCGTTTCGTTCCGGAGCTCGGCAATGTGGTCGGCGTAGTTGCGGCCGATGCAGATTATTTTCATGGAGGAAAGACAAGGAGGGCAGGGTGCCGGTCAAAAATAGCGCTAATTCGCGGCCCGGAAAACCGGAAGTGCGGCCTACGTACCGGCGGGGCCTCCCGTTGGCCGCCGCCGGCCAAACATTTTACCCGCCGCCCGACGTATAGCACCCCACGGCGTCCGCGCTTTCTTGGCCGGTCCGTCGCCCAGCGGCGGCAGTCCGGTTATTTCCCGCCCAAGCTCTTCCCCCCATGTTCAAAAAACTTGCCCTTGCCGCCTGCCTGCTCGTCGCCGCGGGTTGCACCACCGTCCCGATTACGGGCCGCCGCCAGCTCAGCCTGGTTTCCGATACCGAAATTATCACCCTGGCCCAGCAGCAGTACGCGGAAGTGTTGCGCACCAGCCGGCTGTCCGCCAATTCGGCCCAGACGGCTTTGGTCAGGAATGTGGGCCAGCGGATTCAGCAGGCCGTGGAGTCGTATTTCCGCTCCCAGAATGCCCAGGACCAGCTGGCCGGCTACCAGTGGGAATACAACCTGCTTGAGGACAAGCAGGAAAACGCCTGGTGCATGCCCGGCGGCAAAGTGGCCGTGTACACCGGCATCCTGTCCACCACCCAGGACGAAAACGGCCTAGCCGTAGTCATGGCCCACGAAATTGCCCACGCCGTAGCCAAGCACGGCTCCGAGCGGATGAGCCAGGGCCTGGTGCAGCAGCTCGGCGGGCAGGCCTTGTCGGCGGCGCTGGCCAGCAACGCGCCGGCCACCCAGCAGCTGGCCCTGCAGGCGTTCGGGGTGAGTACCTCCGTGGGCCTGCTCAAATACGGCCGTAATCAGGAAACGGAAGCCGACCATCTGGGGCTTATCTTTATGGCCCTGGCCGGCTACAACCCCGACGGAGCCATTGCCTTCTGGCAGCGCATGGATTCCCGGGAAGGGCAGGCCTCGCCCCCCGAGTTTCTCTCCACCCACCCCTCCAACGGCACGCGCATTGCCGATATCCAGCGGGAGCTGCCCGAAGCGCGTAAATACTATAAGCCCCGCTAATTGCCCGGCTCCGAGCCCGTCTTAATGAAACTATCCCCGCGTTCTTTTCTGTCCGGCCTGCTGTCCGCAGCGGCTCTTTTCACGATGCTCACCGGTTGCGAAACCACCAAGCCCAAACGGGGCGGTGGCTTTCCCGAAGTCAGCGGCCCTACTTCCGACCCCGACGAGGTGAAGCGGCGGCAGATGGAAGCGACCAGCAAGCAGGTAGCGCGCATTGCCGAGGGCAAGGTGGAATACCTGATTCCGCGCGCCCAGCTGGCCTCGGCCTTCATCCGCGAGTTCAAGGATGGTACCGTGGTCGATAAAACCATGATCCGCAAGGTGCAGGAAAGTCCCAAGGATAAAGCCGTCTACTACCTGGTGGGGCTGGGGCTGCGCAACGGCATGTTCCGCTCCATGGCCATTCCCCTGCAAACCTCCACCGACAAAAGCCTCTACCTGAGCTCCAACGCCGAGCGCTACATCGTGACCAGCGTGGGCTGCAACTTCTGCTATTTCTCCTTTGAGAAAAACCGTATCGTGGGTACCACCTGCGAAGACAACAGCGGCGGCAGCCGCTGCGACTTAGTGGTAGAAAACACCAACGGCATCTTCCGCAAATGAACCGCACATGGATTCTGCGCCTGACCCTGACGGCTCTGGCGTTGCTGGTGGTCTCGGACCGCCGCCGCCCCAGGCTGCCGGTGCCCCCGAAGCCGGATACTAAATAAGCCAAGGCCCGCTACGTGAGTACTTGTCCTTCCCCACATCTTTGGCGGGCTTGCCCGGATGTGCTTCACGCAGTGTCGCGCAGGGGTAGAACGCAGCGTCTCGCAGTGCCATTCAGCAACAACACAGCGAGACACTGCGCTTTAACACTGCGCGACACTGCGTGAAGACTTCATCGCTGCCGCTGGAAAAGATGTGGGGAAGGACAAGTACGTGAGTAGCGGGCCTTTTTAAAGGTCTGAATCGAACGATGGAAAAACGCCCCCTGGCGTCGCGGCGGCCGCGCCGTTGAGTGTCGTTTGGGTATCGTTCAACGCCGAAATGTAAGGATGGGGCTCTACAGCACTGCCGCCGCCGCAATAAAGCCCACAATCCGACCCGCCAGGAAGTCCGGGTTCACGCGCTCCAGCGGGTGGGGCGTGTTCATGATGGTCTCGCAGCGGGCATGGGGCAGGTAGCCGGCAAACCGGGCCGAGGCATCTACGCCGGCCGTTTTGTCCAGCTCCCCCACCAGTATCTGCACCGGAATGCTGATGCCCGCCAGGTTTTCGGCCGTCAGCGGCGGGTTAGCGCCGAGCTCGTGCAGCATGGCGGCGGTAGCGGCTACTACTGCCGGCCAGGGTGTAGGCGCGTGGGTTTGCTCGAGCTGCCGGGCAAACTGGGGCACCTTCTCCTGAATTCTGGCCGGGTCCAGCAGCCGGGTTTCGGCCGTTGCCGTTTCGGGCGTCCAATTGAATTTGGTGCCCAGGGTGGTAATGGATCTGATGATGCCGGGCACCAGCAGCGCACTCAGCAGTGCCGCGTAGCCGCCCATGCTGTAGCCGAACACGTGTACCGCCGTCAGGTTATTCCGGCTGCAGTACTGCTGGATTTCCCGGGCAAAGTGCCGCATCGTAAACTCGCCGGCCACCAGCTCCCGGCCGCCGTGTCCGCTGAAGGAAAGCAGGTGAACCTGGTAGAACTGGGCCAGGTCGCGGGCCAGGGGTTGCAGTTGCCTGGCCGAGCCCAGGGCGCCGTGCAGGAGGAGGAGGGGTGGTTTCATCGGGTTACTTCTTCCGCCAGCTGGTTCAGGTCGAGTCCGTCGAAGGTGCCCGAGGTCATCATCAGCAGGTTGGCATCCTGCCAGTTTTGCTGGTGCAGGAACTCGGCCAGGGCCTGGCTGTCGGTGAATACCTGCAGGTCGGGGCGCTGGAAGGCGGCCTGCACGGCTGCGGGCGGCAGGGCGGGCAGGCGCTTGTGCTCCAGCACCTGGGGGTTGAAGTAGACCACGGCCACGTCGGGTGCGTCGAAGGTGTGGGCGTACTGGGGCAGAAAGGCCGGGTTCAGGCTGCTGAACGTGTGCAGCTCCAGGCAGGCCACCAGCCGGCGCTTCGGGTACTGCTTCTTGAAGGCCGTGGCCGTGGCTTTCAGCTTGCTCGGCGCGTGGGCAAAGTCCTTGTATACCACCGAGCCTTCGCCTTCGCGCACCAGCTCCAGGCGGCGGGCCGCCCCTTTGAACGTAGCCAGGGCCTCGTAGAAATCCTTGCCCTTGATGCCCAGCTGCCGGCACACTTCCTTGGCCGCCGAGATATTGCGCAGGTTATGGTCGCCGAACACCTGGATGGGCACTTCCTCGTCCTTCTTGGTGATAAGGGCCGTCTTGCCGTTCTTCACCACGTGGTCGTGGGGGCCGTAGCCGATGTAGGTCACGTCGGGGTTGGTGGGCACGGTCACGAGCTGCACCTGCTCATCATGCTGATCATAAATCAGCACGCCGGCTTTGGGCGTCATCCCGGCGAAGATGCGGAACTGCTCCCGGTAGTCGTCCTCGGTCGGAAACACGTTGATGTGGTCCCAGCTGATACCCGAAATCAGGCCGATGTGGTGCTGGTAGAGGTGAAACTTGGGCCGCCGGTCAATGGGCGAAGCCAGGTACTCATCGCCCTCGATGATGATGATGGGCGCGTCGTCGGACAGCTGCACCATCAGATCGAAGCCTTCGAGCTGGGCGCCCACGGCGTAGTCGAACTTGCGCTTATGGTAGCGCAGCACGTGCAGAATGAGGGACGTGATGCTGGTTTTGCCGTGGGAGCCGCCGATAACCACCCGCTGCTTGTCCTTGGAAGCCTCGTAGATAAACTCCGGGAAGGAGTAAATCCGCAGCCCCAGCGCCTGGGCCCGGAGCAGCTCGGGGTTGTCGGCCCGGGCGTGCATGCCCACGATAACGGCGTCGAGGTCGGCGGTGATTTTTTCCGGAAACCAGCCTTCCCGGGCCGGCAGCAGGCCCGCGGCGGCCAGGCGACTCTTGGCGGGCTCAAATATCTCGTCGTCGGAGCCCGTGACCCGGGCACCGCGGCGGTGCAGGGCCAGGGCCAGGTTGTGCATGATGCTGCCGCCGGTGGCAATCAGGTGCAGGCGGTTCAGGGAAGCGGGCGTAGCGGGCATTCAGAGAAACTAAAGCGGAGCAGATAAGCTTAACAGGGGGCGCAAAGGTAGCAAACGACCCGTGTTGAGCGCCGCGCGGCCCGCCGGCCCCGGCCCACTCCGGACAATGTACCGAAAAGAAAGAGTTTTTGACCATCCACATTCTGCGGCTTAGCCGTTAGCTTTGTGCCCCCTTTTGGGTTAGATTTGCTGAGTACACGATGAACGACCAGATGGATGACCGCTTAAAACTTTCGGCCTCGCGGGCCAAGGCTGCCTGGAACAGCCGGCCCGCGCAGCCGTCGATGAGCGGCGGCCCGGCCGGCAAGCTGCCCCCCCAGGCCCTGGAGCTGGAAGCGGCCGTGCTGGGGGCCCTGATGCTGGAAAAGGATGCCCTGACCACGGTTATCGACATCCTCAAGCCCCAGAGCTTCTACAAGGAAGGCCACACGCGCATCTTCAAGGCCATCCTGAACCTGTTCGATAAGTCGGAGCCGATTGATATTCTGACCGTCACGCACGAGCTGCGGGAGATGGGCGAGCTGGAAACGGCCGGTGGCGCGCACTACGTGGCCAACCTCACCTTCAAGGTGAACTCGGCGGCCAACATCGAGTACCACGCCCGCATCATCACCGAAAACGCCATCAAGCGGGAGCTGATCAACATTGCCAGCACCATCCAGCGCGACGCTTTCGAAGACACCACCGACGTATTTAACCTGCTCGACAAGACTGAGCAGGACCTGTTTGAAGTCTCGGAATCCAACATCCGCAAGAACTTCGACGACATGCGCAGCCTGATGGGCAAGGCCATCAAGGAGCTGGAAGAAAAGAAAAACCAGAAGGACGGCCTCACCGGCGTACCCTCGGGCTTCACGGCCCTGGACCGCGTCACCTCGGGCTGGCAACCATCTGACCTGGTGATTATTGCCGCGCGTCCGGGCATGGGCAAGTGCTTAGGCAAAGGCACGAAAGTGCTGATGTTCGACGGTACGCTGCGCAACGTGGAAGACGTGCGGGCCGGCGAGCTGCTGATGGGCGACGATTCCACTCCGCGCCGGGTGCTCAATATTGCCCGGGGCCGGGAGCAGATGTACTGGGTGCGCCAGAACAAGGGCGAAGCCTACCGTGTCAACGAAAGCCACATCCTTTCCCTCAAGCGCAGCCGCACCGAAGGCCCGCACCACCACGGCGACGTGCTCAACATCACGGTGAAGGACTGGCTGGGCAAGTCGGCCAAGTTCCGCACCAACTACAAAGGCTACAAGGTACCGGTCGAGTTTGCTGCCCAGGAAGTTGCGGTAGACCCGTATTTCCTCGGCGTCTGGCTGGGCGACGGCAACTCCGGCAACTGCCGCATCACCGGCCAGAACCCGGAAATCATCGATTACCTGCACGAGTATGCCGCCGCGCTGGACATGCAGGTGACCGTGGGCGTGGTAGCCGACCGCTGCAACAGCTACGGCATCACCCGCGGCCGGCAGGGCGGCAGCCTGGCTCAGTACTCGCTGCAGGATGAGCTGCGCCAGCTCGGCGTGCTCGGCGACAAGCACATTCCCCAGCAGTACCTCAGCAACAGCACCGAAAACCGCCTGCGCCTGCTGGCCGGCCTGCTTGACTCCGACGGTCACCTCGACCCGGTATCCAACGGCTACGAAATCACCCAGAAGAACCACCGGCTGGCCCGGCAGATCAAGTTTCTGGCTGATTCCCTGGGCTTCCGCACCTCGCTCCGGAAAAAGCGGGCTGCCATCAGCAGCATCGGCTACGAAAGCGAAGTATTCCGGGTCCGCATCTACGGTGACATCAACCGGGTGCCGGTGCGGGTAGCGCGTAAGCAGGCCCAGCCCTGGAAGAGCCCCGTCGACTGGCGCATGACCGGCATTTCAGTGGAGCCGGATCAGGTAGACGACTACTACGGCTTCGCCATCGACGGCAACCGGCTGTTCCTGCTTCAGGACATGACGGTGACCCACAACACGGCTTTCGTGGTGTCGGCTATGCGCAACGCGGCGGTGGAGTTTAAGAAGCCGGTGGCTATTTTCTCCCTGGAAATGTCCTCGCTCCAGCTCGTGAACCGGCTGATTTCGGCCGAGGCGGAGCTGGACTCCGAGAAGATCAAGAAGGGTAACCTGGCCGATTACGAGTGGGCCCAGCTCAACCACAAGATTTCGGCGCTGTCGTCGGCCCCGATTTATATCGATGATACGCCGGGCCTGAGCATCCGGGAGCTGCGTACCAAATGCCGCCGCCTCAAGGCCCACCACGATATTTCGATGATCATCATCGATTACCTCCAGCTGATGACGGGCAACACCGACGGCAAGGGGATGGGCAACCGCGAACAGGAAATTGCCTCGATTTCGCGGGCTCTGAAAGGCATTGCCAAGGAGCTGAACGTGCCCGTGCTGGCGCTGTCGCAGCTGTCGCGCTCGGTGGAAACCCGCGGTGGCGACAAGAAGCCCCAGCTCAGTGACCTGCGCGAATCGGGTTCCATCGAGCAGGATGCCGACATGGTTATCTTCCTCTACCGGCCCGAGTACTACAAGATTACGGAGGACGAAATGGGTAACCCGACGCAGGGCACCGGCGAGGTTATCATCGCCAAGCACCGGAACGGCTCCCTGGAAACCGTGCAGCTTAAGTTTATCGGCAAGTTCACCAAGTTTGCCGACCTCGACGGTGGCGGCTTCGGCATGGATGCCGAGTACAACACGGGGGCTTTCCCGGCCAGTACTTTCGACGAGCAGACCGGCTTCACCCCCGGTACTATCCGGTTGGGCAGCAAAATCAACGAGGGTGGCCCCGGCCCCACGCCCTTCCCGAAAAGCAACTTCGGCAACGACGACCCGCCGTTTTAGGCGACCCGCCAGGGCTAGCTCAATGCCGTGCCGGAACAACAAAAAAAGCCTCTCACGTCAGTGAAAGGCTTTTTTTTGGTTGTTCTGCTGCCGTCCTCTACTCTGCCGACTGAGGCTCGGGCGCGGGACGCGGATACCAGCACCAGCCGCGCTTGAGGTCCATTTCTTCGGGCGTGGCCAGCGGGTACGGGCCGGTTTCGTGGGGCGGATACTTCAACGCGTCGGGAAGCTGGGCATACTCTTCGGGGCTGAGCATAGAAGCTGAAATAAGGGTGAAATGCACTAACCGGAACCGCGCCGGCCGGTGGCGCCAGAACGTAGCGTTCCTCCTGACTCAACGCCGCCGCCGACGGGAAGTTACCCCTCAATACGCTTATTTCAGGGCATCCAGCGCGCTTTTAAGGCGGGGCAAGGCAGCTTCGATGGACTGCAGCGAAGCGCCGCCTACCGACATCCGGAACCAGGTGGAGGTGTCCGGAGTACCAAACGCGCCGAAGGGTACGAGGGCCAGCTTGGCTTCCGAAAGCAGGTAGAAGGTGATGTCCTTGTTGGTGGCTAGCACCGACCCGGCCGGGGTGGTTTTGCCGAGGATGCTTAGCTGGGCGGTGAGGTAAATGGCCCCCATGGGCACAATGGCATCGACGGGGTAGCCCGCTTGCTTGAGGTTCTGCAGGCCGTTGTAGAGCGCGTTCAGGCTCTCCTGCATCTTGATCTTGAAGTCGTCGAGGAAGTCATCGACGGCGGCCGTCTGGGGCAGGAAGGCGGCGGTAGCTACCTGCTCGGCTTTCGGGGCCCAGGCCCCCACGTGGCCCAGAATGGATTTCATCTTGTCGATAATGCCACTGGGGCCGAAGGCGTAGCCCACCCGCACGCCGGTGGCCGCGAAGCACTTGGAGATGCCGTCGATATACACCACGTAGTCGCGCAGCTCGGGGCGCAGGTTTACCGGGTCGTAGTGCTTGGTTTCGCCGAACGTCAGCATCCAGTAAATCTGGTCGTACATGATGTAGAGCGGCTTTTCACCAGGAGCGCGGGACTGGTTTTCGGCAATGACCAGGTCGCAGATCTGCTCCAGATCCTGGCGCGAAAACACGGTGCCGGTGGGGTTCAGCGGCGAGCACAGCGCCAGCAGCGTGGCGCCTTTCAGGTGGGGCGCTACTTCGGCGGCGGTGGGCATGAAGTTGTTCGCGGCCCGGGTTTCCACCATTACTGCTTCGGCGCCCGAGAGGTGGCAGTAGTGGTTGTTGTTCCACGACGGCACCGGGAATACCACCTTGTCGCCGGGGTCAAGCAGGGCCAGGTAGGTGGCGTAGATCAGCGGGCGCGAGCCGCCGGCCACCAGAATGTCGTTGGGCGAGTAGCTAAGGCCCAGGCGCTCCTCGGTGAACCGGGCCACGGCCTGGCGCAGCTCAACCACCCCGTTGGCGGGCGGGTAGTTGGTCTGGTGGGCTTTGTAAGCGGCGGAAATGCCGGCTTCCAATCCGGCCGGAATCGGGAAGATGGCGGGCGCAAAGTCGCCGATGGTGAGGTTGCAGATGTCCTCGCCCTTCCTGATCATCTCGGTGACCTCATTACCAATCTTGATAATCTCGGAGCCAATCAGGCTGCCGGCCATTCGGGAAACTTGCATAGCACGTCGGTTTTTGCCCAAATATAGGCGGGTAATCCGAGGCTCCATCGGCGGCGGCTCCGTTTCGGAAAACTGCGGGGCAGAATCGGGGCACGAACAAAACGACTGCGCCGGCCCGGCCATCCGGCCTGCGCTGGCGGCAGTGACCGGCCCCGGGTTTCGCTTGTTCGCCGCCGCGCCACCGGCAACTGCGGCGGCTCCTTATTTACGCGGTGGCCCACCCAATGTATTGGGCTGCTTGGCGGAATTTCCTAGCTTGCCAGCCTGAAAGGAAGTTATTGTTCAGATTCCTATAAACGCGTTTATGAAAACATTTATGTTGTTGCTGGCCGGGGTTTTTACGGCCGCCGGCGCGCTGGCGCAGACTGCCGTGCCTACCGCAAGTCCTGCCCGACAACCCTGGTGCGTCGGGCTGGGTCTGACGTCGATGTCGGGCTACTACATCAGAGCCAACACCTCAGTCGATGGAATCAGCTTTGCGCCCACCCTGCACGCCACCTACGCCTTCAGCCCGCGCCTGGCCTTCCGCAGCAGCGTGGCCTATGAGCGCCTCAGGCTTGATCGGGATGAGTCCTGGTCGACTGGTCGATACGTGCAGCATAAAGTAGTGTACAGCACCGTGGTGCCCGTGCAGCTGCAATTCGTGCTCAACCCGGCCGCGCAGAAACTCCGCGTGGCCTTGCTCGGGGGCCTCACATTCCGCTACACTGATATCAACGACCGCCGGACGTATCACTCCAGTGGCACCACGGCTACCACTTCGGACGATCAGGTCGAGCAGCGGACGGATGCCTTCCTGTCGGGCGGGTTAGCTCTGCGCTACCAGGCCACGCCCCGTTGGTCGGCGCTGGCTGATGGCACCCTGGGCGGGCGGTTGGGGGGCGAAAAAACGCAGTACTATGAGCTGCTGCCCAGTGCCATGCTCATGGTGGGTGTGGGGTACAGCTTAGGCTCGCGCCCCTAAGAATCAGTTTAACCGGCTTTCCCGCTGGCCGGCTGCTGCTGCCTGGGCGGCGCGTGGCTTCGCTTCCTTCCTTTTGGCCTGGCGCAGCCGGCTCAGCCCCATAATCACGCCCGTGACGGGGAAGGTGGTGCCCGGCAGGCATACACGGAAGCGGTTTAGAAAGTCAAGCAGTCTGTCATCCTGAGCAGGGCGAAGGACCTTATCCCGGCTGAACGGTACCCGCTCGATGAACTACCAGGCGGGATAAGGTCCTTCGCTGCGCTCAGGATGACAAACGCGTAGAAAAACCAACTTTCTAAACAGCTTCACGGAAAAGCAGAGCGTGTCGCGGTAGTTGACTTTGTCGCTGACCGCGCCGGGGTAGGGGTTCACGGACACCTTTGGGCCGCCGCCGCCTTCCCGGCCTGTGCACCGGTCGTTCCTGATGCCTGCCTCGTAGTGGTCAGTCAGCGACGGCGGCCGGTTGGTGTTGGTCCCGTCTACGCCCGGGTCGGGGGTGAAGGAGCCGGCGTAGGAGGCCAAGAGGGCAGTGGTCTTGCTGGGTTGGTCTACCAAACTCCGGCGGGGCGAAAAGGCATCGTCGTAGCGGCCGGTCGCCGTTGGCAGGCGCGGCAAGCCGGTACAGGACCTAAACGGGGAAAAGTAAGCTAAAAAGTGCGGGCGGACTTTAACCTAAAACGCGCCTCTGCGTATCCTGAAAAGCTCTTTTCACGCTCTCTGGGCCCGGTTCCTTCCCGGCCCAGAGCCGCTCCAATCCT
This sequence comes from Hymenobacter fastidiosus, assembly GCF_039539565.1. NCBI lineage: Bacteria > Pseudomonadati > Bacteroidota > Cytophagia > Cytophagales > Hymenobacteraceae > Hymenobacter > Hymenobacter fastidiosus. The sequence continues at coordinate 43,560 of NZ_BAABDJ010000017.1, forward strand.
GATTCACTCCGATTCTGCTCTGGGCCCGGCGGCTCTCCACACCAGCCGCCGGGCCGTCTTTAGTCCGTCACTTCCAACTCACCTTTCCTTATGCCCGAAATCCAAACTCATTCCGCCGGGGTGGCCATAAACGCGCCCCTGCTGCCGACCAGCACCGTGAAGCTGCGGATCAACGGCCAGGAAAAACAGCTGCAGCTAGCCCCCTGGACCACCCTGCTCGACGCCCTGCGCGAGCACCTCGACCTGACCGGCACCAAGAAAGGCTGTGACCATGGGCAGTGCGGCGCCTGCACCGTCCTCGTCAATGGCAAGCGCATCAATGCCTGCCTGACGCTGGCCGTGATGCAGGAAGGCGCCGAGATTACCACTATCGAAGGGCTGGGGACGGAAGACAGCCTGAGCCCGCTGCAGCAGGCCTTCATCGACCACGACGCCTTCCAGTGCGGCTACTGCACGCCGGGGCAGATCTGCTCGGCTCAGGGCCTGATCAACGAGGGCAAGGCCAGAACGGCCGCCGAAATAAAGGAGCTGATGAGCGGTAACCTCTGCCGCTGCGGCGCCTACACCAACATCCTTGCGGCGGTGCAGGAAGTTCTGGACACTCAAAAAGCCTAGTCGATGAACAGTTTTACCTACACCCGCGCCACGGTCGTCGAGACGGCGGTGCGCGAAAAATCGGCTTCCGACCAAGTCAAATTTATTGCGGGCGGTACCAACCTGCTCGATCTGATGAAGGAAAACATCGAGCGGCCTACCCGGCTCATCGACATCAACCACCTGCCGCTCACCACCATCGACGCCGCGCCCGACGGCGGCCTGCGCCTGGGCGCGCTGGCTACCAACGCCGACACGGCCTGGCACCCCGAAGTGGAGAAGCGCTACCCGCTGCTGAGTCAGGCTATTCTGGCGGGAGCTTCGCCCCAGCTGCGCAACATGGCTACCAACGGCGGCAACCTGCTGCAGCGCACCCGCTGCTACTACTTCTACGACCTGGCCACGCCCTGCAACAAGCGGGAACCCGGCTCGGGCTGCTCGGCCATCGGCGGCTACAACCGCATTCTGGGCATCCTGGGCACCAGCGAGTCGTGCATTGCCACCCACCCGTCGGATATGTGCGTGGCCCTGGCCGCGCTGGCCGCTACGGTGCGCGTGACGGGCAAAAGCGGGGACCGGGTTATCAAATTCGACGACTTCCACCGCCTGCCCGGCGACACGCCCCAGTTCGACACCACCCTCCGGCCCGATGAAATCGTGACGGCCATCGACCTGCCGGCCGAAGATTTCAGCCAGCACTTCAGCTACCTGAAGCTGCGCGACCGGTCCAGCTACGCTTTTGCGCTGGTATCGGTGGCGGCGGCGTTGCAGCTGGACGGCAACACCATTAAAGACGCCCGGCTGGCGCTGGGCGGCGTGGCCCACAAGCCCTGGCGCGACCCGGCCGCCGAAGACCTGCTCAAAGGTCAGCCGGCTACCGAGGAAACCTTCCGCCGGGCTGCGGCCAAAGTGGTGGAGGGGGCCAAAGGCTACGGCCACAACACGTTCAAAATTGAATTGGCTAAGCGCGCCATCGTGCGGGCCCTGAAGCAGGCCGCCGAAGGGCTGCCCGTATCCGAAGCCTTCCTGAATTCTAATCCCTGAGCTGTATGAGTACTACCAACTATATCGGCCAGGCTACGAGCCGCGTCGACGGGCCGGCCAAGGTAGCGGGCACCGCCAAGTACGCCGCCGAGTTCAACGTGCCCAACCTGGCCTACGGCTACGTGGTGAGCAGCCCCATTGCCAAGGGGAAAATCACGAAAATTGATGCCGCCGCAGTGCTGGCCCTGCCGGGCGTGCTCCAGGTGTTCTCCCACGAAAATGTGCCCACGCTGGCCCTGCTCGACCGCAGCTATAAGGACGACATCGCCCCCGGCGGCTCCCCGTTCCGGCCCCTGCACAACGCCGAAATCAAGTTCAGCCAGCAGCCCGTGGCGCTGGTGGTGGCCGACACGTTTGAGCTGGCCCGCTACGCCGCTTCGATCCTGAAAATCGAGTACGAAGTTACCGGGCACGAAACCAACATCGAAACCAAGCGCAGCCAGGGCTTCGAGCCGGGCACCGGCAAAACCGGCTTCATGCCGCCGCCCGCGCCCCGGGGCAACCCGGACCAGGCCCTGGCCGCCGCCATGCATAGCATCGACCAGGAATACGTGCACGGCACCCAGCACCACAACCCGATGGAGATGTTTGCCACTACCGTGGAATACCTCGAGGGCGGCAAGCTGAACGTGTACGACAAGACGCAGGGGGCCTTCAATAGTCAGCAGGTGATTCGCAAGGTGTTCGGGCTGAGCAAGGAAGATGCCCGCGTGATTTCGAAATATACCGGCGGGGGCTTCGGCTCGGGGTTGCGGCCCCAGTACCAGCTGTTTATGGCCGTGCTGGCGGCGCTGGAGCTGAAGCACTCGGTGCGCGTGAGCCTCACGCGCCAGCAGATGTTCAGCTTGGGCCACCGCCCCCACACCCTGCAAACGGTGCAGCTGGGCACCAAACCCGATGGCTCGCTGGCGGCCCTGCAGCACCACGCCATGCACGAAACCTCGCGCTTCGAGGACTACACCGAGAACGTGGTGAACTGGTCGGGCATGCTCTACCAGTGCGACAACGTGAAGCTGGGCTACCAGCTAGCCAAGCTCGACGTGTACACGCCCCAGGATATGCGCGCGCCCGGCGCGGCCACGGGCTCATTCGCGCTGGAAGTAGCCATGGACGAAATGGCCTACGCCGCCGGCCTCGACCCGCTGGACTTCCGCATCCGCAACTACGCCGTCCGCGACCAGAACCTGGACAAGCCCTTTTCGAGCAAGAAGCTGCGGGAGTGCTACCACGAAGGGGCGGCTAAGTTTGGCTGGGAGAAGCGTAATCCGGCGCCGCGCTCCACGCGCCGGGGCACTATGCTCGTCGGTTCGGGCATGGCGGGGGGCGTCTGGGATGCCACCCAGCAGAAAGCGGCGGCGAAAGTCTCGCTCACGGCCGATGGCAAGCTCACGGTGCAGAGCGGCACGAACGAAATCGGCACCGGCACCTACACCATCATGACGCAGATTGCGGCCGAAACCCTGGGCCTGCCCCTGGAGGCCGTCGACTTCCAGCTCGGGGATACTACCTTCCCGGCGGCTCCCATTCAGGGTGGTTCCTGGACGGCTGCTTCGGTTGGCACCGCCGTGAAGGAAGCCTGCGATGCGCTGGGCGAAAAGCTGCTGAAGCTGGCCCAGCAGCTGGAAGGCTCGCCTTTGGAAGATGCCAGCTTCGAGGATGTGGAGTTCGTGAACGGCCAGCTGCGCCTGCGCCTCGACCCAAACCAGGCCGTCGTCATCCGCGACATTGTGCAGGCCAGCGGGGAGGAAAAAGTGGAGGCTGATGCCACGGCCAGGCCCAACATGGCGAAGCAGCAGCAATACTCCCTGCACGCCCACAACGCGGTGTTTGTTGAGGTAGAAGTCGATGAGGACCTGGGGACGATTCACGTTACCCGCGTGGTGAATGCCGTGGCCGCCGGCCGGATCATCAATCCCAAAACGGCCCGCTCTCAGGTGCTGGGCTCGGTGGTGTGGGGCATCAGCATGGCCCTGATGGAAGAAACCGTGATGGACCACAAGTTCGGCCGCTACGTGAACCACAACTACGCCGAATACCACATCCCCGTGTGCGCCGACATCCACGACATCGACGTGCTGTTCGTGGAGGAGGAAGATGATATCGTGAACCCGCTGGGGGTGAAGGGCATCGGCGAAGTGGGGATGCTGGGCGTAGCCGCCGCCATCACCAACGCCGTGTACCACGCCACCGGCAAGCGCGTGCGGGAGCTGCCGCTGACGATTGACAAGCTGCTGTAGCTTGTGCGGCTTGCCGCAACGGAAAACGCCCTGAACCGGAAGGTTGCGGGGCGTTTTTTTGATGTATAGCCGTTTTTCCGGTTCGCGTACCTGTATTGTAGAAATCGCGAAGTCGTGCGTTTCTATACTACAGGTACACCGCTCACGAAACATCTATAGTGCTGCCCACTTTACTGTTTTCCTTCTATTTTTTGAGATTTGAATCCGAAAGGCCATATCCGTATGGGCACACCAACAGAAAACCCTATGGCTGAAGTACGTGCCCGGATTAGGGTAGAAAAGGAATCATTATTTAACTGATAATCCAGCCTATAAGTGAGCATATCAGTGAGCCCCAAAATAGTATAGAGTGTCAACTGTAGCCGTTCGTGCCCTTTGCGACAGTAGCGGAACTGCGTTCCCGCATAAATAGATGACCCCCAACGCGCTGAGTCAATTGGAGTGCGCAGCAGACCAATACGATTATTAGAACTTGGCCCCGAACTTATAGGAGAGTCGTTGTAATTGTCGAATTGATTTTTCACCAGATAATCAAGTTGAGGTCCAGCTTGTAGACTTATTTTAAGCGTCTGTTGTTCATTTTGAACACGATTCAGGTAGAGTTCTTTTATCTGATACCCAACGCGCAAAGGGAAATGCCAGACGTTCGTGCTAGAAGATTTGCCAGCAGAAAAGCTGGCCGTAGTACCCATAAGGCTTTGTGGGGGAATGCTTGCCCGATAGCCAAAACTTGCGCCTCCTAACATCAACCCACTACTGTAATCTAATCTGCTCTCTGCCATGGATTTCCAACGTACTAACAGGCCATAAGAAAAGACACTCAATCCGGCACGCTCTAAATGAGGTGCGCCTTTGTCAAAACCTCCACGTCTCGTTTGGAGACCTACAGTAGGTTCAATATATATTTGCTGTTGGGCAGTGCCAATCGATGGGAATAATAAAATGAACAATGAGAGTATTGTATAACTGTTAAAAAAAGTAGTTATGTGCTTCGTTTTTTTCCTGCAATCAAGTGTAGTTAACAATGTCCGACAGAGTTATTTTTTGAGGAAAAAAAAGGATAAAAAAATACTCATGGATTTTAAATTCTGTGATTGATGATATGAGTCACCTAAAATATGGACACAAAAAAACCTAATTGTCGTGCTTCCTAACGACCGTGATTGGGCATCAGGAAAAGAGGGCAACAAGGGCAACAGGTGGTAAAAAGAAGGTCGGAAACAGCCTGTAAGTTAGCAGTACCCCCAATAATATTTAAGGTGATTTAGCGGAAATGTGTTCTATACCGGTTTCGCGAACAATGTAGCCTGTTCCACTCCCTCCGGTCCGGCGGCTTTTTCAGCCGTCGGGCCGGTCGAAGGTCGCGGCCATTGGTTCATGCTGGCGGGTTGTTGTGGCGGCGACCGGCCCGACGGCTGAAAAAGCCGCCGGACCGGAGCGTACCCCGATCATGAATCCGCTGTAAGTTCTGTATAGATTTTCATAGGCTTGTCCGTAATGTCCGCTAACATCTGTATTGCTGTCACCAGCAAAGGAGGTCGAATGTCAGCAATCTGCGTTTAGTACGCAACCCAATGGTCTCAATCCAGCCAACGTTGGTTGGATTGAAGCCATTGGAGGAACACTTAATTATGCTCCATAGGCGTCACCTGGATACCTCCCGCCCCAATGCCCACAGCCCCAGCGCCGGGCCCAGCGCCAGCGGCAGGAACAGCAGCTGCGGCCCAAGCCGGGGCGCGAGCCAGCCCGTGAGCTGAATGCTGACGATGGTCAGCGCGAATCCGAGGCAGTTGACGATGGTGAGTGAGGTGCCGCGCGTGGCGGCCGGCGCATTGCGGGCCACCAGCGCGGAAAACAGCGGCGAGTCGGCCACTACCACCAGGCCCCAGAAAAATAGGAACCCCAGCAGCAGCGCCGGCGAGCTGCCCCCCAGCACCAGCGGCGACGCCAGGCAGCATAGCCCCGACAACGCCAGCGCCGCCGTGGCCACCGCGCGGGCCGGCATCACCTGCGAGAGCAGTCCGCTGCCCACGCAGGCCAGGCTCCCGCCGCCGATAATCAGAAAGGAGAGCAGGGGCACGGAAATCCCCGCGCCCGGATGCTGGCCGTTGTAGAAAGTGAGCATCACCGGCACGAAGGCCCAGAAGGTGTATAGCTCCCACATGTGGCCGAAATAGCCCAGCGCGGCGGCCCGAAACCGGGGCTGCCGGAACCCGGCCAGCAGAGATGAAAACCGCAGGTGCTGCCCGGCTTTCCGGTAAGGTCCGTCGGGAACCAGCAGCACCAGGGTCAGGCCGCCCAGGGTTGCCAGCGCCGAGGTGGCCAGCGTCACGGCCTGCCAGGGCAGCCGGGTGGTGAGGCCCTTGAGCAGGTGCGGAAACGCCGTGCCCAGCACCAGGGCACCCACCAGAAACCCCAGCGACCTACCCAGCCCGGCCTCGTAGTAATCAGCGGCTATTTTCATGCCCACCGGGTAGATGCCGGCCAGGAAAAACCCGGTCAGAAACCGGAACAGCAGCAACCCTTCGGTTTCCAGGCCTTCGAGCATGATGCCCAGATTGGCCAGCGCGGCCAGCAGGGCGCTGACAAAAAACACGCGGGAAGGGGAGAAGCGGTCGGCTACGGCCAGCAGGGCGAAGGCCAGGGTGCCGGTGATGAAGCCCAGCTGCACGGCGCTGGTGAGGGAAGCCACGAAGCCAGGACCCAGGTGAAAGCGGGCGGCAATTTCCGGGGCAATGGCATTGCCGGCAAACCAGAGCGAGGTGCAGCAGAACTGCGCCCCCACAATGGTGGGTAAAGTGAATCGCATGGGGTACTGGGTGGGAGAGGGAGCGGGCCGGCAAGGTACCCAAACCCAAGCCGGGAACGCCGCGGGAGACGCGACACTTCGCGTCTCCCGCGGATAAAGCAAACGGTCATTCCTACTTGCCGGTCATCCTGAGCAGCGCGAAGGACCTTCCTCCGATACCCTGCCGGCACATTGAAATGAGCAAAGCCATCTACAGAATGCAGGTAAAAGGCTTTGGGCGTTGAAAAGAGCGTTGCAGTACGGAAAGAGGAAGGTCCTTCGCGCTGCTCAGGATGACATAGGACTTACGCAAAACCCTCCTGGTGCCATTTCACGCAGTGTTTCGCAGGGGTTAACGTCCTCGCACTGCGAAACACTGCGGTTTAACACTGCGAAACACTGCGTGAAAGCATTTTGCGTAAGTCCTGGACAGACGAAATAGGGGCTGCAGTCTTATTTTCCTAAGCTTGCAGCATGAAAGACCTGCTGCGCCCCGACCTGACCTTTCACCTCAACGGCCGCCTCTGGATTGAGGGGCCCGACGACCGGTTTATGGGCATCGGCCGGCTGGAGCTACTGGCGAAGATTCAGGCGCTGGGCTCCATTTCCAAAGCGGCCCAGGCCATGGAGATGTCCTACAAGCGGGCCTGGGATCTGGTAAACTCCCTGAATCAGCAGGCGCGGCAGCCGCTGGTAGACACCCAGACCGGCGGCAAGCGCGGCGGCGGAGCCGTGGTAACGGCGGCGGGACAGCAGCTGGTGGCGGAGTTTGAGGCCATGCAGGCGCGGTTTCAGGCATTTCTGGCGCAGGAAACCCAGCGGCTGAGCGAATAAAAAAACCAGCGGCGGCCGGTGTCGTTATATTGCTGAAAATATAACGAAGTCGCCGGCTACTTTTCTGATTCGATGAAGCACGTTTTACGCGGTGGTATTCCGGCTGCTTTCACGGTATTAAGTGTTCTGGCGGGCGCTGACGCGGCCGCGCAGCAGCGCCCGCCCACCCGGCCCCGCCCGGCCAGCCCGGCCGCCGACACCACCCGCCGCAGCGTGGCCCTGGGCGAAGTGGTGGTGGCCGCTTCGAAGGTGGAGGAAAGTATTCTGCACTCGCCGGTGACGGTGGAGAAGCTCACGGCCCGGGACCTGCGCCTCACGCCGGCCCCGTCGTTTTTCGAGGCCCTTGAGTACGTGAAGGGCGTGCAGATGATTACGCCCAGCCTGGGCTTCAAGGTGATAAACGCCCGCGGCTTCACCAACACCACCAACGTGCGCTTTGCCCAGCTCGTGGATGGCATCGACAACCAGGCGCCCCACCTCGGCGCGCCCATCGGCAACGTGCTCGGGCCAAGTGATCTGGACATTGCGGCCGTGGAAATCGTGCCGGGTACGGCGGCGGCGCTCTACGGCCTCAACGCCATCAACGGGCTGGCGAATTTCACCACCCGGAATCCGTTTTCCTCCCAGGGGTTCAGCGTGCAGCAGAAGTCCGGGGTGAACCACCTGCACGACCCGAATTCCCGGCCCCGGCCCTACACCGACCTGAGCGTGCGCTACGCCCGGGGGCTGACGCCGAAGCTGGCCTTCAAGGTGAACGGCTCTTACCTGCGCGGCTCCGACTGGATAGCCCACGACCAGACCGAGCTGAACCCCGACGGCAACGCCACCACGGGCCTGCGGGGGACCGACAACCCGGCCCGCGACCCGGTGAACGGGTACGGCAACGAGTCGTCGAACCGGAGCGCGCTGACGCTGGGAGGCAAAAGCTACTCGGTGGCCCGCACCGGCTACGATGAGCGGGACGTGGTGGACTACCGGCTGGAAAACCGCCGGGCCGACGCCGCCCTGCACTACCGGCTCACGGACCAGGCGGAGCTGACCTACACCTACCGCGTGGCGGTGCTCGACAACGTGTACCAGCGCTCCAACCGCTTCCGCCTCCAGGACTACCGCCTGCAGCAGCACGCCCTGCAGCTCACCGGGCCGGTGGTGCAGGCGCGGGCTTACCTCACCCGGGAGAATACCGGCCGCAGCTACAACCTGCGCTCCGCCGCCGAAAACCTGGACCGCAGCTTCAGGACCGATGCCGGCTGGAACCAGGAGTACACCCGCGCCTGGAACGCGGCTACGCTGGCCGGGCAGCCGGTGGCCGCGGCCCACGCCACGGCCCGCGCGGCCGCCGATGCGGGGCGGCTGCAACCCGGTACGCCGGCGTTTGGCCAGCGGCTGGGGGAGCTGCAGGACATCAACAACTGGGACCAGGGCGCGGCGCTGCGGGTGCGGGCCAACCTGGTGCACGCGGAAGGCCAGGTGAACATCGGGGAGGCGCTGCGGCGCCAGGGAAGCAAGTGGCTGCCCGCGACTGTGGACCTGCTGGCCGGGGCCGACCACCGCACCTACGTCATCGTGCCCGACGGCAACTACTTCATCAACCCCGAAAAAGGCCAGGACCCGCTCCGCGACAACCTGACCTACGCCAAAACCGGCGGCTTCGTGCAGGCCGGGGCCCGTCTGCTGGCCGACAAGCTGCGGCTCACGGCCACGCTGCGGGCCGACAGGAACGACTACTTCAGCACCCGCTTCAACCCGCGCTTCACGGCAGTATACTCGCCCACGCGGCAGCATCATTTCCGGGGGAGCTACCAGAGCGGCTACCGCTTTCCCAGTCTGTTCGAGGGGTTTTCCAACGTGAACAGCGGGCAGGTGAAGCGCATCGGCGGGCTGCGGGTGATGTCGGACGGGGTGTTTGAGAACAGCTACCTGCGCAGCAGCATCGACGCCTTCAACCTGGCCGTGACGGCGGCCATCAACGCCAATACCACCCCGGTTCCGCCGGCCCGGAAGCGGGAGCTGGCTATCGACCAGCATAAAAGCCTGCTGCGGCGTACGCCCTACACGTATCTGCGGCCCGAGTACATCCGCTCCCTGGAAGTGGGCTACAAGGCGGCCCTGGGCCCCGGCGGCCGGCTGGGGGCCGACGTGGATTTCTACTACAACGCCTACCGCGACTTTATCGCCCAGGTGGAAGCCTACGTGCCCAAAACCAACAACCCCGACTCGGCCGCCATCTACCTCAACGCCCGGGCCACTCAGAACCGCTACCGCCTCTGGACCAATGCCCGGAGCCGGGTGTACACCTACGGCGGCTCCCTGGGCCTGCGCTACGAGCTGCCCCGGGGCTTTCAGGCCGGGGCCAACGTGACCTACGCCCGCCTGGCCCGCACTGAGTCGGGCGACGGGCTGGAGGACGGCTTCAACACGCCGCGCTGGATGTATAACCTGAGCCTGGGCAGCGAGGACGTATTCCGCCACCTGGGCTTCGGGCTGAACTACCGCTGGCAGCAGCGCTACTTCTCCCAGACCTTCCTGGTCACGGGCAGCGTGCCGGCCTACCATACTCTCGACGCCCAGCTCAGCTACGCGGTGCCGGAAGCCGCGCTGCGCTTTAAGCTGGGGGCTACCAACGTGCTGAATCGGTACTACGTGTCGTATCTGGGTGGGCCGGGCGTGGGCGGGCTGTATTATGTTTCGGTGACGTATTCGGGGAAGTAGCGGCGAGGGTGCCGGCAGCAGGGAGTGTTGCCGGTAGTATCCAAGAATAACAGGCGTCCATTTGGTCAGGCGTGGTGCAGGCAGCAGGGAGTGTTGCCGGTAGTGCGTGCCGGGGAGCTTGTGGGAGTACCCTTCGACCAGCCTGGTAGTCCCTCCCCCCTGGCTGAGCGGCCGGGCCACTGCACCGGGTGCGACAACCCTTGCCCTCAAAACCCAGTACGGCAGAACTTCACTCGCCGGAACCGGCCACGCTTCCCTATGGCCGATCTGCCCCGCGTAGCCGCAAACATGGGGATACCCGTATATTCCGGGACCCGGAGCCACCACCTATGACGCAGGAACAACTACGCTTACAAGATACCAACGCGCAAAAGGCCCTCTGGAAGAAATTCGGCCCCTACCTCACCGAGCGGCAGTGGGGCACCGTGCGCGAAGACTACAGCCCCGACGGCAACGCCTGGGACTACATCACCCACGACATGGCCCGCAGCAAGGCCTACCGCTGGGGCGAGGAAGGCCTCGGCGGCATCTCCGACGACCAGCAGCGGCTGTGTCTGGCCGTGGCCCTCTGGAACGGGAAGGATGAGATTCTGAAGGAGCGCCTCTTCGGCCTCACCAACGGGCAGGGTAACCACGGCGAGGACGTGAAGGAGCTCTACTACTACCTCGACAGCACCCCGACCCACTCCTACATGCGGATGCTGTACAAGTATCCGCAGCAGGCGTTTCCCTACGCGGAGCTGCTGACCGAAAACGCCGCCCGCACCCGGGAGGAAGCCGAATACGAGCTGCTCGACACCGGCATCTTCGACGAGCGCCGCTACTTCGACGTGTTCATCGAGTACGCCAAGGCCGGGCCCGATGATATGCTGCTGCAGATTACGGTGCACAACCGCGGCCCCCGTACCGCCCGGGTGCAGGTGCTGCCCCAGCTCTGGTTTCGCAACACCTGGAGCTGGGATGCCCAGGAGGAACGCCCCACGCTGCACGAAACCCACCCCGGCACGGTGCGGGCCGACCACCCCACGCTGGGCCGCTACCACCTCTACTGCGACGAAACCCCGGCGCTGCTGTTCTGCGAAAACGATACCAACGGCGCCCGCCTCTACGACCTGCCGGCCCAGGGCATGCACTTCAAGGACGGCATCAACGACTACGTGGTCGGTGGGGTGCGCGGGGCTGTTAACGCCCGGCAGGAAGGAACCAAGGTGGCGGCCCAGTACAAGCTGAAGCTGGGGCCGGGCGAAAGCCGGACGGTGCGCCTGCGCCTGAGCCAGATGGAGTTCGACGACCCCTTCGCCACCTTCGACGCCCTCCTGGAAACCCGTAAGCACGAGGCCGATGAGTTCTACGACTGCCTCCAGGAAGCCGTGACCAACCCCGACGCCCGCAACGTGCAGCGCCAGGCCTTCGCCGGCATGCTCTGGAGCAAGCAGTTCTACTACTACGACGTGACCCAGTGGCTCGACGGCGACCCGACGGGCTATAAGTCGGCCCGGGAGCGGCGGGCGGGGCGCAACAGCACCTGGCGCCACCTGCACAACGCCGACATCATCTCGATGCCCGACAAGTGGGAGTATCCGTGGTACGCGGCCTGGGACCTGGCGTTCCACTGCATTCCGCTGGCTATGGTCGATGCCGAGTTTGCCAAGCAGCAGCTGCGCCTGCTCACCAAGGACTGGTACATGCACCCCAGCGGGCAGCTGCCGGCCTACGAGTGGAACCTGAACGACGTGAACCCCCCGGTGCACGCCTGGGCTACCTGGCGGGTGTACCAGATGGATAAGAAGCTGAACGCGGGCTGCGGCGACGCCACTTTTCTCGAAGCCGTGTTTCACAAGCTGGCCCTGAACTTCACCTGGTGGGTGAACCGCAAGGACAAGAGTGAGCGGAACATCTTCGAGGGCGGCTTTCTGGGGCTCGACAACATCGGCGTGTTCGACCGCAGCTCCCCGCTGCCCACGGGCGGCTTCATCGAGCAGAGCGACGGCACGAGCTGGATGGCCATGTTTGCCCTCAACATGATGCGTATGGCCCTGGAGCTGGCCAAAACCAACCCCGTGTACCAGGAAATGGCGGGCAAGTTCTTCGAGCACTTCCTCTACATCGCCGACGCCATGACCCGCGGCGGCGACGGCGAATTCAACCTCTGGGACGCCGAGGACAAGTTTTACTACGACGTGCTCCACACTCCCGACGGCGAGCGGACCAAGCTCAAGGTGCGCTCCATCGTGGGGCTGATTCCGCTGTTCGCCGTGGAAGTGATTGAGCAGGATCTGCTGGATGCCATGCCCGAGTTTTCGGCCCGGGCGAAGTGGCTGCTCGAAAACCGGCCCCACCTGGCCAAGCTGGTCAGCCGCTGGGACGAGCCCGGCAAGGGCGCCCGCCACAAGCTGTCGTTGATGCGCCAGGACCGGTTGAAAAGCCTGCTCCACCGCATGCTCGATGAGCAGGAGTTCCTGTCGGAATTCGGTATCCGGGCCATGTCGCGCCACCACCTCGACGCGCCCTACGTGTACAGCACCGAGGAAACCGACTTCACGGTGCAGTACGTGCCGGGCGAGGCCGAGTCGGGCATGTTCGGGGGCAACTCCAACTGGCGCGGCCCGATCTGGTTTCCGATCAACTACCTCATTATTGAGTCGTTGCAGCGGTTTTACTTCTACTACGGGGAGAAGTTTACGGTGGAATACCCCACCGGCTCGGGCCAGCTGCTCAACCTCCAGCAAATAGCCCAGGCCCTGGCCGGCCGCCTCACCCGGCTGATTCTGAAGGACGAAACCGGCCGCCGCCCCGCCTTCGGCAACGACGAGCTGCTGCAAACCGACCCCCACTTCAAGGACAACTTGCTCTTCCACGAGTACTTCCACGGCGACAATGGCCGCGGCATGGGCGCCAGCCACCAAACCGGCTGGACGGGGCTCATTGTACGGCTGCTGCAGATGTGAGGCTCTAGACAAAACCCCCGCTCCCAGCTTTAGCCGGTTCATTCATCCCCCAAGCATTCCCATGACCTACCCCAACGCCATAACTCTGCAGGCTGCCGACCACACCGAGCTGCAGGCCTATACCGCTTTCCCCACCACCACCGGCCCGCACCCGGGCATCATTCTGCTCCAGGAAGCCTTTGGCGTGAACCACCACATCCGCAGCGTGGCCGACCGGCTGGCCCAGGCGGGCTTCGTGGTGATTGCGCCCGAGCTGTTTCACCGCACCGCCGCACCGGGGCTGGAAATTCCCTACAACGACTTTCCCAGCGCCATGCCGCACTTCGCCGCCATTACCCCGGAGGGGCTGACGGCCGATGTACAGGCGGCCTACGCCTGGCTGCAGGCCCGGGAGGAAGTGGTGGCCGATAAAATCGGGAGCATCGGGTTCTGCCTGGGCGGGCGGGTGTCGTTTCTGGCCAATGCCGTGCTGCCGCTGGCGGCGGCCGTATCGTATTATGGCGGGGGCACCCACCTGCTGAAAGACCGCGCCCCGGATCTGCACGCGCCCCATCTGTTCTTCTGGGGCGGGCTCGACGCGCACATCAGCCAGGAGCAGATTGCGGAGGTAACCGCGGCCGTAGACGCCGCCGGCAAGCCCTACATCAACACCATCATTTCCTACGCCGACCACGGCTTCCACTGCGATGAGCGGCCGAGCTATAACGCGGCCGCCGCCAGGGAAGCCTGGGCGCTGACGCTGGCGTTTTTCCACGAGAAACTGCGGTAAAGAGCCGGTAGCAATACGGACAGCAGTACCCTTTTCTGTACAAACAAGCGCCCCACATTGCTGTCGGGCGCTTTTTTGGTGTGAGTTCACCGGCCGGATGGCCGTCGGGAGGAAGCGTAAAGGTGTTCAATCAAACAAAGGCAGATTAGTTGTTGCGGTTGGCCAGCAGGGTGAGCAGGGCGGCATTTTCGGCGGAACCCTGGTATACCAGCCGGCCGTTCCGGACCGAGCCGGTGTAAACTTCCACCTCCGGCGAGTTATGGGGTAAAAATACCCGTACCGATTCGCGGCGACCCGGGCGGATGAGCGTGACACCGGCTACGGAAGAGCCGGAGCCGGCAATTTCGTAGAACCCGGCGTTGGTCAACTGGACATCAAGCATAAGTAGTTGGGTTGGATTGCAGCGACAGAATGCAATTCAGAATAAGATAGTTCATCTTACGAGCCCAGGTCTTACGATTTCCTGAAATAGGTGTGGCCAAACCAACTGCTCGGACCTGCAGGGGCATAAAAAAGCGGCCGGACAACCTGTCCGGCCGCTTCAGCAGCTGATCATAAGGCGCTGATTATTTCAGCCTGGCTTCCAGAAGCTTGATAACTTCGGCGTTGCCGTTGGCCTTAGCCGCAGCCAGCGCGTCTTTACCGTCGTCGTCCTTCGCTTTGGCGTCGGCGCCGCTGGCCAGCAGGAATTCCACCATGGCCATATGGCCCTTGCCCGCGGCCGCCATCAGCGCCGTAGCCTTGAAGGCGTCGGACTGGTTGACCTGGGCTTTATGCTTGACCAGGGCCTTCACCACGTCGAGGCTGCCATTGTCGGCGGCGGTAATCAGGTAGGTAGTCGGGAAGCCGGGTACTACTTCGATGGGGGCGTTGGGGTCGGCCCCGGCGGCCAGCAGGGTTTCCACCTGCGGCGCGTTTTTTTTCATGACGGCCGTCAGCAGCTCTTTATTGGGTGGGGTAGCCAGGGCGGCTACGGTCAGGCTAAGCAGGAGGGAGAAAAGCAGAAAGCTCTTTTTCATGAAGCAAGCAGGCGGGTAGGAGGGAGAATAGGGACAAGCAGCAAAAGTACAAAAGGCCGCGGCTTCTGCCAAGCTTTCCTTGAAATGCCTATCGCTGAGCCTGGGGGCTGAATACCGCTGGTTTGAACTCCGGTGCCGCCCTGATTATAGTCAGGTTATTATTTCTATTGTGCAATGCGCAGGATCGACTTAATCAGGTCAGCCCGCCACCTGCCGGGCCATGCGCTGAGCCATCACGCTGGCCATGATGATCTGCAGGGCGTGGTAGAGCATCAGCGGCAGGAGCAGGGCCCCGAGGGTGGCACCCGGAAACAGCAGACTGGCCAGTACGCTGCCGTGGACCAGCGACTTTTTGGAGCCGCAGAACAGCGCCACAATCCGGTCTTCGCGGGAGAACCCCAGCAGCCGGCTCAGCCCCCAGACCAACCCGAAAATCAGGAAGTACAACGCCACCATCCCCGCGCCCAGGGCCAGAATATCGGCGGGGCCGTAGCGGCGGAACACCCCCTCGGCAAACGACTCGCAGAAGGACGTGAAAACGATAAGCAGGATAGTGACCTGATCGAACACGCGCAGCTCCTGGCGGTACCGCTCGGCTACGTGACCAAAGCGGCGGTTGAGCAGCACCCCCGCCACCACCGGCAGCACCACCTGCCAGAGCAGATTCAGCGCCAGGCTCCACAGGTGGCCGTTGCCGGTGCCGGTGTGCAGGATAAAGCTGCACCAGAGCGGGGTGAGCAGAATGCCGAGCAGGCTGGAAATGCTGGCGTTGAAGATGGCCGCGGGCAGGTTACCACCCGCAATGCCCACCATCACCACCGAGGTGGAAACCGTGCTGGGCAGGGTGCAGAGAAAGAAAATGCTCTGCCACAGCAGCTCCGCTTTCTCGCTGGTCATGAAGGGCCGGGCCACCAGAGCCAGCAGCGGAAACAGAACGAAGGTGGTGAGCTGCACCACCGTGTGCAGCCGCCAGTTGCGCAGCCCGGCAGTAAGCTTTTCGGCACTGAGGCGCAGGCCGTAGAAAAAGAAAATCAGGGCCACGCCGCCCGTGGTCAGCGCCTTCCACGGCACCGGACTAGCGTTACTACCCACATCGGGAAAAAAATACGCCAGGGCTACTACCCCAATCAGCCCGAGCAGAAACCAGTCGAGGCCGGCACGGCTGAGCAGGGCAGCAAGGGGGTGGGCCGGCTTTTCGGGGGCCAGGTGGGTCGGGTTGGTCATGAGCGGCGGTATACGGGCAAAGATGGCGCGGGCTGCGGGAAAAACCTGCTGTCATCGTGAGCGGAGCAGAGCGGAGGGAAGGACCTTCCTCGGATAACCCGCCACGCGGTGTAAAATGAGTAAAGCCCTCCACCGGGGCGCGGCAGAAGGCTTTGGCCGTTAAAAAAGCCTGGTAAGTAGGTCGTAAAAATTACTTGGCAATAAAAAAACGTCATGCTGAGCGAAGTCGAAGCATCTCTACCGCTTCATCAGGTCCGTTCAGCGAAGCGGTAGAGATGCTTCGACAGGCGGACGCCAGATGAAGCATGACGTGCTGATAAGTCAAACTAATTCCTTCGGCCTACTTAGGGGCGAAGAAGGAAGGTCCTTCCCTCCGCTTTGCTCCGCTCAGGATGACAGACGAGACGTTATTGGCTACTCAGCTGCTGCCAGCTGCTCCTTTTCGATGGCCGCGGGCAATTCAAACGCCTCGGCCAGCAGCTCGTAGGAGCGCAGCCGGTCCTGGAAGTCGTAGCAGATGGTGACGGCTACGATTTCGTTTACAGCATAGGCCGCCGCCAGGCGGGTGAACTGGGCTTTCACCCGTCCGGGGGTACCGCTGATGATGCGCTGGTGATGGTAGGCCAGGCGGGCGCGCTGCTCCGGCGCCAGGGGAAAGCTGCGGACCGAATCGGGTGGCCCAATAGGCGTCCGGTCGCCGATTTCGAGCTTGAGCATCTGTAGGGCCAGGGCCTCGGCCAGCTCCTGCGCCTTCTCCTGGCTATCGGCGCAGAAAACGAAAATGGCCACGTTGGCCTGGGGTGCGGTCAGCTCCGCCGACGGCCGAAACCGCTCCCGGTATAGCCGCACCATGTCGGGGCCCCCGACGGGGTTGATGAAGTGGGCGAAGGAAAACGCGGCCCCGATTTCGGCCGCGAACAGGCCGCTCTGCCCGCTGGAGCTGAGCAGCCATAGTTCCGGCACCGTGTCGATAAAGGGCGCGGCTTTCACCCGGGCGTGGATGGTATCGGGCACCACCTCATCGTGGAGGTAGGCCCGCAGGTCCATGAGCTGCCCGGCGAATTCCTCGTCGCGGAACTGGTTGTGGGGGTTCAGGGCGTGGGCCGTAATCCGGTCGGTGCCGGGGGCGCGGCCGATGCCCAGGTCGATGCGGCCGGGGTAGAGGGCTTCGAGCAGGCGGAAATTCTCGGCTACTTTCAGGGCCGAGTAGTGGGGCAGCATCACCCCGCCCGAGCCCAGGCGGATACGGTGGGTTTCGGCGCCCAGGCGGCCCAGCAGCACTTCCGGGGCCGAGCCGGCCAGGGAGCTGGCATTGTGGTGCTCCGAAACCCAGAAGCGGGTGTAGCCCAGCCGGTCGGTGAGGCGGGCCAGCGCAATGGTTTCCAGCAGCGCCTGCCGGGCCGTACCGCCCTGGCGGATGGGCGACTGGTCGAGCACGCTGAGTTGAAGCTCAGGGATAGTCATGCGGGGGAGAAGACGGGAGTGAAGAACCCGCGACGGGGCTCAGAATCTGGCAAACAGCTCAACGGCCGCAATTAGTTTACTCCGCCGGGGCGGCCCCCTGGTGGGACCGTCGCAACGGTAGCTCGGGAATAAACAGCGACGCCACCAACCCCGCCGCCACCAGCGCCATGGTGCACAGGTAGATGCGCGAAATAGCCTGGGCAAACGCGGCTTTCAGCGCTGGCGTCAGGGGTGCCGGGCTATCCGAGCCGGCTCCCGCTGGCAGTTCCGCCCCATGAGTTACCAGCTGGTGCTGAAGCGCGGGAGCCTTGGCGGGAGCCGCTGCCGACAGCGGCCCGGCCAGACTCATGGTGAGCACCGTGCCGAACAGGGCCGCGGCAATAGCGCCGCCAATCTGCCGGAAAAACTGGCTGGCTGACGTCGCCTGGCCCATAAAGCGCGGCTCGATGGCATTCTGAATAGCCAGGGTGTAGAGCGGCATGGTAGGACCCAGGCCCAGGCCGCAGAGCAGGACGTAGCTCAATACCTGCCCGTAGGAAACCGTAACAGGCATAGTGCCCAGCAGCAGGAGCCCGCCCAGCAGGACCAGTCCGCCACCCAGCATCCAGCGCTTATAGTGGCCGTAGCGCGACACCATGCGTCCGGCCAGCATCGAGCCCAGCACCACGCCCAACGACAGCGGAATCAGACTCACCCCGGCCCTGGTAGCCGTCACCCCCAGCACGTTGATCATGAACACGGGCTCGAAGATGACGAGGCTCAGAAAAGAGCCCCCCAGAAGAAATACGGCAATGATGGCCGGCCGGAAGACGTGGTTACGAAACAGGCTGAGGTCCAGAATGGGGTTGGTGGCCCGCAACGAGCGAAATACGAACAGCAGCAGCGAGGCTGCCGAAACTGCAAGCAGCCCCAGCGTAGTCGGCGAAGCCCAGGCGTACTCGGCCTTATTCAGCTGTAAAGCGATGATCAGGGGTACCAGCCCGGTCATCAGCAGCAGGGCCGCGAGGTAGTCCAGCGGCTGCTTTTCGCCGCGGGGCTTCAGCCGGGGCATCTTGGCCAGAATAAACCACAGCGCCAGCAGGCCCAGCGGCAGGTTCACGTAGAACACCAGCCGCCACCCGGCAATACCCGGGACCAGACCCGTGCCGTGGTCGGTAAGCAGGCCGCCCAGAAACGGCCCCAGTACCGACGACAGGCCGAACGTGGCCCCCACAAAACCCTGGTAGCGTCCGCGCTCCGCGGGCGTAAACAAGTCGGCAATAACGATGAAGGCCATGGCAAACAGCCCCGCGCCGCCCAGGCCCTGCACGGCCCGGAAGATGATGAGCTGGCTCATGCCGTCGCCCAGTACGGGCAGCGTCCCGAACTCCCCGGCTAAGCCGCACAGGGCCGAGCCGGCCAGGAATATCAGAATAGCGGTGACTTCGATGGCGCGGCGCGAGTACATATCGGCCAGCTTGCCATACACCGGCACCAGGGCCGTGCTGGCCACCAGGTAGGCCGTGGCTACCCACGTAAACCGGTCGAACCCGTGCAGGTCGGCCACGATGCGGGGCAGGGCGGTCGACACGATAGTCTGATCGAGGGAGCCCAGGAACAACGCCAGCAGTACGCCGGCCAGGGTCAGCAGCTTGGTGCGGTGGGGCAGCACCGCGGGCGCGGACGCCGTCGGGATAGAAGCAGAAGTCATGAAGCAGCAGAGCAGGGAAGGCCGAACGAAGGTACGGGCCCTGGCCCGGTGGAGTTGACGCGCCGCCCGGAATTTATCCGGCCCGGTCCGGCGCGCCGCCATATCTTCGCCCCCGGTTGCCCCCGGCCCTTTTTATGATCTGCGGTTCCGCGGGGCATTACGGAAACCCGGTTTGAGGAGCTGGAAGTTAGGAGCTGGAAGGCAGAATACGAGCAGGTTGCCGAGGTAAGACGCGTCTGCCTTGGCGCGCGTTTCGTTCCTTCATCTTTTAACCCCGGCTTCCTCAACTCCTAACTCCCAGCTTCTAACCGCCGGCAACCCCCTCACCCGGCGTAACCTCAGTTATGATTACCACCACGCTGATTCTGCTCTGCCTGTTTGCCTTCCTGGCGGGCTTCATCGATTCCATCGTGGGGGGCGGCGGGCTGATTCAGCTGCCGGCCATGCTGCTGCTGCTGCCCGGCGTGCCGGTCCCGACTATTTTGGGAACCGGCAAGGTTTCGTCGTTGGCCGGCACCGCTACGGCGCTGCGGCGCTACGCCGGCCAGGTGCCCATCCGGTGGCGGGCCGTGGGTGCGGCGGCCATTACGGCGGCGCTGTTTTCGTTTCTGGGGGCGCGGGTGGTCAGCCTGCTGCCGGCCGGGCTGGTACGGCCGCTGGTGCTGGGGTTGCTGGTCGTTATTGCCCTCTACACCTTCTGGCGCAAGGATTTCGGCGCTATTCACGCCCCGCGCCTGCCCGCCAACCGCGAGCCGCTCTACGGGGTTGCCGTTGGCTTGGGGCTGGGTTTCTACGACGGCTTCTTTGGCCCGGGCACCGGCAGCTTTCTGCTGTTTGCCTTCGTGGGCCTGTTCGGCTACGACTTCCTCACCGCTTCCGCCTCGGCCAAGCTGGTGAACGTGGCCACCAACCTGGCCGGCGTCGCCTACTTCGCCTTTACCAATCAGATCCTGTATAAGGTAGCGCTGCCCATGGCCGTCTGCAACACGCTGGGCTCGGCACTGGGGGCCAAAGTGGCCCTGCAGCGCGGCACCGGCTTCGTGCGGGTCCTGTTCCTGGTGGTGGTCTGCGGCATCATCCTCAAGCTGGGCTACGAAACCTTCCGGGCGTAGGCAGACTGATGAGCGGCAAACGGGGCGCTTTTCGGCGGTTATCCTGAGTCGAGTCTGAGCCGAGCCAGGGATAACCGCCGCAAGAAAATCAGCTACTCGTTTCCGTTGCCTGGCAGGCCGGGGACGGGGTTGCCCTGATTGCCGGGGGTGTTCTGAATACCCATTTTCTCCTCCCGCTTGCGCTGGTAGCGGGCAAACTGGTCGGCCGTCAGCACGTCCTTCAGCCCGGCCAGCCGCGACTGGCCGATGTCGTTGATGATAGCGTTGAGCTTGCGCAGATCGGTGCGGTATTGCAGGCGGGCGGTTTCCACGTTGCGCACACTCGTCACGTTGAGCTGCTGCACCTTCTCGGCCTGGGCCGGCGTCAGATTCAGCGCCTGACGCATGTTGGCCGTGAGGGCCGTGGCTTTAGCCTCCACCTTTTCGGACGGCGGCGTCGGGACCGGCTTGGGTGTGGCCGGGGCCGAAGCAGGAGCTTTGGTCTTGGTTTTCACCGTGGCCGCCGCCGTTTCGGTTTTGGTTTTAGTCTTGACCGGGGTCGTCTGAGCCTGAGCGGCAGCCGCCGCCAGTACGGCGCAGGAGGTGAGCAGGAAAGTTTTCATAGAGAGAAACAGGGTAAGCAGAGAGGGGAAGCGGCTGAGGTTGGCCCAGACGCAGCAGGTTTTCCGTGTAAATATGATGCCAAAAAGGGCGTTTCCCCGGCATGAACGACAAGTTGGGGCTATTTCGGATAGACGGCCGGAAAAATCAGGTGGGAGGACGGCGTAACCTTTCCGGGCGGGTTTGCTTACATAGCACTATGAAGCGAGAAACCCGAAACAACTGGCTGGCCGCGGCCGGGGCTGGGGCCCTGCTGGCGGCCGCCACCCTTTTCGTTAACCGCCGCGGCTCCTACGACCTGCGCGGCCGCGTGGTGCTCATCACCGGGGGCTCCCGGGGGCTGGGGCTCATCCTGGCCCGGCAGGCCGTGGCCGAAGGTGCCCGCGTGGCCATCTGCGCCCGCGACGCGGATGAGCTGGAACGCGCCCGGCAGGAACTCTCCGTCCACGGCGCGGAGGTGATGACCCTGGTCCGGGACCTCTCGGACGCCACCGACGTACGCACCCTGGTGGCCGAAGTCGGGCAGCAGCTGGGCCCCATCGACGTGCTCATCAACAACGCCGGCATCATCACGGCCGGCCCGCTCGACCACATGGAAGTGCGCGACTACGAAGAGTCGCTCGACGTGCATTTCTGGGCCCCGCTGCACGCCATGCTGGCCGTGCTGCCCGCCATGCGGCGGCGGGGCGAAGGCAAAATCGTGAACATTGCCTCGGTAGGCGGCAAGGTAGCCGTGCCTCATCTGGTGCCCTATAGCGCCGGCAAGTTTGCGCTGGTAGGCCTCTCGGAAGGCTTCCGCGCCGAGCTGTTGCAGTACGGAATTCAGGTGACCACCGTGTGCCCCGGCCTGATGCGCACCGGCAGCCCCCGCAATGCCATGGTGAAGGGTCAGCACGAAAAAGAGTACGCCGCTTTCAGCATTGCCGACTCGCTGCCGGTCATTTCGATGGATGCCGAAAGCGCCGGCCGCCTGATCTGGAACGCCTGCCGCCGGGGCGACGCCGAGGTTATTCTGGGGCTGCCCGCCAAGCTGCTGGCGGCTTTCCACGGCCTGCTGCCCGGCACCACGGCCAATCTGCTCAGCTGGGCCAACCGCACGTTGCCCGGTCCCACCGACGTCGTGGGCAACGAGCGCCGCCGGGGCTCAGAAAGTGAGTCGGCCCTCACGGACTCCTGGCTCACTACGCTCACGCGGAAAGCCGAGCTGAGGAATAATCAGCGGTAACGTCTCCTCGCTATTCGCCGATTATATGGCCAGGAGCGCGCCAATAGCTCAAAAAAAACCACCCTGCCAGCAAGGCAGGGTGGTTTTTTTTGGGGGTAAACCACAGAAAACTAGTGGGAGTACACGCTCGAAGTAGTTTTGCCGGCCTGAGTGTAGTTCAGGCGCAGGGTGCTACCCGTCAGCTCGGCTACGGCATAATGACGAGCTACATTTTCCTGGGTCACGGTCAGCGAATCCCCGGGCGCGCTGAGCTGCCAGGTGCCGGTCAGCTGCTGCGGGGTCTGAGGATGAATTTTGATTTCCGCTTCGTTGGCGGTGTAGCTGCCTCCGGCGGCGTAGGTGAATACGTTGTCGCGGACCCAGGGCTTGAGGCGGGCCAGCATATCAACGGTGCCAGCCTCCTGGGAGGCAGTGGCCGCAACACTGCTGGTTAAGGCGGCCAGATGCCAGGGGCTGGCCGTCAGCAAGTCGTTTTTAGACTGGGTTAGCGCGGCGGCAGATTCCTGGGTCGCGGGCAGCACCTGATCCAATTCTTTCTGACACGAGGTAAACGACAGGGCGGCAGCAGCCAATCCCAGCAAAAAGGACATTCTCTTCATGACAACAATTAAGGTGAATGAAACAGCACGCAAAAACGCGTAGTAACCATGTGGCATAGGCAATCCACTTTCTTTTCCCAACAACCCCGTATCCTTCCCTGCCCTGACCTTTGAGCGGTGATCCTGCTTCAAAGGTAAAAAACATAATTCAGAATATCGCGGAAAAAGACAATTATTGAAATATTATATTAAGAAAGTTAAACTTGGTAAATCAAACATAAGATTTTGTGTTTCAGTAAACTTGCGCAAATAAAAACCCTTCCCGATAGATTTTGAGAAGGGTTTTGAGAAGATGGATTAGTATTATTTTAATGGGTCGGGAACGGGCTGGCACCGCGGGCAGATATAGGTTGCCCGACCACCAACGTAGCTTTTTGCTATCTCGGTTTTCGAGTGCCGGGGGCAGCAGTGATGCTGCTCCGTGCCTGGGGTGGCCGATGTATCCCACTCCCGGGCATGGATCAGGAAGGACGCCGGGAAACGACGATAAGTAGCCTCATGGGTAATGGCGGTGGTTAGCACCAGCTGAATAGCGGCGTGGATAGCCTTGAACTCCTTGGCCAAAAGCGTATTGCTCCGCCGCTCCGGGTGAATCCTGGCCTGGAACAATACCTCATCAACAATCCAGTTGCCGAGGCCCGCCGTCACGCTTTGGTCGAGCAGCAGCGGCTTGATCATGGATTTCTTCGACCCCAGCACCTGCTGCAGATGCGCGGCCGTTACGTCCAGCGCATCAGGCCCTAGTTTTTTGGCCTGCTGATACTGCGCTACGCTGCCGGTGTGCCGGATCCGGCCAAACTTACGCGGATCGATGAAGGCTACGCGCAGGCCGTCGGCCAGGTGCAGGGCGGCGCGGGTGAAGCGCGGCGCATCGTGGTCGTCGCGGTAGGCGCCCACGTCGCCGGTCATGCCGAAGTGCAGAGCCAGGGCCGTGCCGTTGCTCAGCTCCAGAAAGCAGTTTTTGCCGATGCGGCGGGTGGCGGTTACCTGCTGGCCCACCAGATTGCGGCGCAGCGTGTCCTCATCAGTACCCAGGACGTGCGCGTCGCGCACTTCAAAAGCGGTGATGGGCTGGTGCAGAATGATTTCGTCCAGAAAACGACGGTAGGTTTCGACTTCGGGTAGCTCGGGCACGGGAGAGGCTGAAAAGGAAAAGATGGACTGAGAAGGCCCACTTTGGACTTCTCAATTACTACTCCTAAACAGTAGGGTGCCCTGGGGAGTTGCCGTGGGCTTGTCCTTCCCCACATCTTTTCCAGCGGCTGCAATGAAGCTTTCACGCAGGGTCGCGCAGTGTTAAAGCGCAGTGTCTTGCCGTGTCGTTGCTGAATGGCACTGCGAGACACTGCGCTCTACCCCTGCGGGACCCTGCGGGAAGCACATCCGGGCAAGCCCGCTCAGGATTTGGGTAAGGACAAGAGGAGTTGCCGTAGGCCGGGCTTTTCATGGCTGGAAACCCGGTTGTTTTGCCAGCGAGATGCCGCGCAGAACAGGTAAAGGCTATACCGTCAGCCGGCCTTCCACCACCACCACTCCCGTGCCGCCGATCTGGACTGCTTCAATGGCTTCGCGCGGGCCAACGATGCGTACCTGTACCGCTCCGGCTCGTCCCATCCAATGGCCCTGCTCAGCCACAAAGTCCGGGTTCGGAACGTAACCGTAGTGCCACAGATAGGCCGCCATGCCGCCCGTGGCGGAGCCGGTTACGGGGTCTTCCGCAATATCGGGGGGAGTACCGAAATGGCGGGCAAACGTCTGTCCGGCCGCGGTGGCCCCGCCCAGGCAGAACAGGTGCGGGCTGAAAAAGTCGCTGGCGGCGCGGTAGCGGGCGAAGGCAGCGGTATCGGGAATATGAGCCCGGCGCAGCGCTTCGTGGTCACGCAGCAACAGCATGAGCTGAGGCGTGCCGGTGCTCACGGTCTGGATGACCGAACCAGGGTGCAGGTCGTCGGGCGTGAGCCCGAACAGGGGCAGCACTACGGCCGGGTCGTGGAGGGTGCCGAATACCGGGCGCCGCTGGGTCATCAGCACCTGGGGCCACTCGTTCGGGCTGGCCGGGGCCGCTACGTCCACCCGGATCGGGCCTTCGAGCAGCTCCAGCTGGAGCGTAGTATTGGCCCCTGTCAGAGGGAGGCGACCGGTGTGGAGCAGGGCCGCGACAGTAGCAATAGTAGGGTGACCGGCCAGCGGGATTTCCTCCGCCGGCGTGAAGTAGCGTACCCCAAAGTCAGCCGTAGCCGAGCGGCGCACAAAAGCCGTTTCCGACTGGTTGAACTCCCGCGCCAGTCGCTGCATGACTTCCGGCGTCAGGTCGTCGGCATCGAGCACCACGGCGCAGGGGTTGCCGCCCAGCGCGGTCTGAGTGAAGGCATCGACGAGCAGAAACGGGTAGGAAGCGGGCATGGCGGTGGTTTGAGATTGAGCCGGCAAGGTAGCACGGCCCTACATAACCCAACTCGGTGATACCGGTCAGTCTGAACCGACGAAAGGCGATTTTCCGGGAGTGGTCAGGCCCGCAAATAAGTAAAGCCCTCTACCAATGGTCGGTAGAGGGCTTCAGACGTTGAAAAATGGGTAGTGCTTAACCAGTACTGTCCTGGGCTCTGCTCCCTGCGGCAGTCCCGGAAAGCTTATGACGGATCGGAAAGCAGGCCTACCTGCTGGCCCTGGGGGTTAAATACGCCCCCGCGGGCACTCACGTAGAGGTGGCGCTCCTGACCATCGACCAGAACGTAGGGGAAGCTGGTGTTCGACGAGCGGGTGAGCCGGCCGACCAGTTTTGCCGTCCCGCTATCGGCGTCTACCTTCATCACGTTGAGCCGGTTGGTGAGGTAGTACGACTCGGCGGGGTTGGCCCGGAAGGTGATTTTACCCACTACGCTCAGCGGCTCCGCCGAAGCGGTCCGCTGGGGCGGTCGGCTGGCTAAGGCTACCGGCGCGGCAGAAGGCGCCGTCGTGCGGGAGCTGGCGGCAATCTGGTTGTTGGCCTGCTGCCAGCCTTGGCTGATGGCCGTGAGGCGGTTGGCCCGGCCCGGGTGCGTGAGCGAAGCCGCGTCATCAGAAATGACGGCCATGGCGGCCTGGGATTCGGCCAGGCTGGCCCCCATCTTGCGCAGTACGAAGCCCGAGAACTCGTCGGCCTCCAACTCATCGGCGGGTTTGCTGCCGCCGGCCAGCAGCGTGTGGCCGTTGAGGTGGTGCCCCATTTCGTGGGCCAGAATGCTGATGCCAGCCCAGTCGGTGCGGCCGGCCCGGTTCACGGTAGCCACAAACTGCGGATTGTAGAGCAGGTAGCGGTGCCCGTCGTAGACCACGGCGGCGGCATTCTGGACGGCCGTGGTGGCGCGCAGCTCGAAGCGGGGCTTCAGGCCTACCACATCAGTGATTTCCCGGAGTACGTCGCGGGGGCCCGCGGCCGACTGGGCCGGGGTGCTACCGGTAAGAACGAGCCAGGCGGCCAGCAACAGGCCCGGAGTACGGCGAAAGAGGCGGTTGAGGGGCATTCGGGTATCCTTTTGGTAGGCGAGACGTAAATCAATAACTCGGCCAGAATTCAGCTTTAAACAGCCTGGGCAGCCAAAGACGAGCTTCAGGGGCTAAACGTCAGGGGAGGAGTCTTCGTGCTTTGACGCGCAGGAATGATTGGCCACGGGAGTCACCCGCCCGCTTTTTCGCTTGCTGCTATTTGGCAGCGCATCTCACCTTTTTACGTGCCCGACCATGAAAACGCGTTTACTCCGCTGCTTGCCCGCGCCCTTTGGCGGCGCTGGATTCCTGGTGCTGGTAGTGCTGCTGGGGACCTTGCCCGTAGCGGCTCAGACCGGCTGCCTGCTGCGGCCCGTGCCGCTGCCCGAACGGGTGGCGGCCGCCCCGCTGATAGTGGAAGCCAGCGTGGGCCGGCAGCAGGTGCTGGCCGGGCGGAATGACCACTTGTTCACGGTGAGCGAGCTGACGGTGTACAAGGTATTTCAGGGGCTGCTGCCGGCCGGGGAGCTGCGGCTGGCTGAGCCGGGCGGCACGCTGGGTTTGCGGCGGGAGGAGGTCAGCAGCTCGGCCGGCTTACGGCCGGCCGAGCAGGGTGTGTTTTTACTGGAGCCCGACCCGGCCACCGGCGAAGCGGGTTTGTATCGGCTGCAGGCGGGCCCGCAGGGCGTTATCCGCTACGACCTGACCCGTGGCACGGCCGCGGAGCCTTTTGCCCGCTATGCTTCCATCACCGGAGCGTTGTATCCGGCCCTGCAGCAGCTCACCGGCCAGGCCATCCGCCAGATGCGGCCCAACGAGCTGCTGGACGCGCCCCGGCTGGCCCGGCCCACGGCCGTGCCCATCATTACCAGCTTTACGCCCCAGGCTCTCACCGCCGGCACCGGTTCCGTCCTGACCATCAACGGCAGCAATTTTGGCGCTACGCCGGGCCGCAGCCGCGTGAGCTTTCCGAACGCCGATAACGGCGGCAGCACCTACCTCAGTGCCAACCCCACCGACTACGTGCTGTGGTCCGAGACTCAGATTCAGGTCCGGGTGCCGTCGTTGATTGTAGGAGGCGCCGTTGGGGCCGGCACGGGCAATACGGCCGGCACCGGCATTTTCCGCGTCACAAACAACACCGACGAAACCGGCGACAGTCCCACCGCCCTCACCGTCGTCTACGCCCTCATCAATACGCTGGCGGGCGGCGGCGATACGCCCAATCGGCCGCGGCTCATCAACGACGACGGCCAGGGCGGCTATACGCTGCAATACAGTCCCAGCTTCACGAGCCGGGCCGGCGCGCCCGCGTCGTTCGGGCGGGCCCTGACTACCTGGGCCTGCGCCACGCGCCTGCGCCGGGAAGTCAGCGCCACCGCGGCGGCCGAAGCCACGGCGAGTGACGGCAGCAACGTGGTGCGCTTCGGATCCGCCGGGGAAGTGCCCAGTGGGGTGCTCGGCGTCACCAATGCCTATTACTCCGGCTGCGGCATCAATGGCGAGGTTTTCTTTTCGCTGGTCGAAATGGACTACACGTTCAATACCGGTACCAACTGGCAATTTGGCCCGGCCCTGGCTACCGGGGCGCAGTTCGATTTTGAAACCGTGGCCCTGCACGAGCTGGGCCACGGCACCCAGCTTACCCACCTCATCGACAATGCCGCGGTGATGAACTTCGCCGTGCCCCCGGCAGTAAACAAGCGTACCCTGGATCCGGATAGTGACATTGCCGGGGGTACCGACGTGTTTGCGTTCAGCGCCAGCAACCCCTGCACGGCTTCCTTCCCGGCGCTGAGTCCGCCCCTGGCCGCCGTTATTCCGCCGGACTGCCCAACCGTGCTGCCCGTAGAGCTGGTGGCTTTTGCGGCCACCTACCAGCCGGGGCGGGGCACCCGGCTTACCTGGGCAACCGCCAGCGAAACCAACAGCGCCTTTTTCGCGGTGGAAGCCAATGCCACCCCGGCCCCGGCGAGCTGGACGGAAGTACACCGCGTGCCCGCGGCGGGCAGCAGCAGCGGGCGCCGCACCTACCAGTTCCTGGATGCCACGCCGTTCGTGGGGGTACGCTACTACCGGCTCCGGCAGGTGGATGTCGATGGCCGCACGGAGTACTCCCCGCTGGTGGCGGTGCGCGGCCCGGTCCTGACCCGCCTCGACCTCTACCCGAACCCCGTGGATGATAAGCTTTGGGCGCTGGTGCCGCGGCCCAGCGGCCCCGGCCGGTTAATATTCTACGACCTGGCCGGCCAGGCCGGGCTGCGCCTCCCGCTGGCAGCTGACCAGACCGAGGTCGGGGTTAGTGGTCTGCGTCCCGGCCTGTATCTGGTGGAGTGGACGGATGGCACAACCGTCCGGTGGGGGCGCATGGTGAAAAAGTAGGGGCCGGCGGGGTTGTTTTCGTTTGGCGACGTAGCCGGTCAGGCGCGCTGGGTTTGCAGCTACGCCTTGACCAGCTTTTTGGTGGCGGGCAAAATATCGGCGGCCGGCCGCTCGCCGATCTGCTGGCGCCACATGGCGTAATACAGGCCTTTCTGGGCCAGCAATTCCTCGTGCCGGCCCTGTTCGGCAATGTGGCCGCGCTCCAGGACGAAGATCTTATCGGCGTGCAGGATGGTGCTCAGGCGATGGGCAATGAGGATGGTGATGTGCTGGCGCGAACCCGACAGCTCCCGCACCGTGGTGCTGATTTCTTCCTCCGTCAGCGAATCCAGCGACGACGTGGCTTCGTCGAAAACGAGCAGGGTAGGGCGGCGCAGCAGGGCGCGGGCAATACTGAGCCGCTGCTTTTCGCCGCCCGAAACCTTCACCCCGCCTTCCCCGATAACGGTATCGAGGCCCAGGGGCGCGCGGGCCAGCAACCCATCGGCGGCGGCCTGGTGCAGGGCGTGCAGGCATTCCTGGTCGGTAGCCTGGGGTGCCACGAATAGCAGGTTTTCGCGGATGGTGCCGGCGAAAAGCTGGGTATCCTGGGTCACGAAGCCGATCTGCTCGCGCAGCTGGTCGAGGTCGATCTGATTTTCGGGGATGCCGTTGTAGCAGATCCGGCCGCTGGCGGGCGGGTAGAGCCCCACCAGCAGCTTGACGAGCGTAGTTTTGCCCGAACCCGAAGGCCCCACGAAAGCAATGGTTTCGCCCAGCCTGGTGTCGAACGAAATGCCATCCAGGGCGGCAGTGGAGGCCGACAGGTGCTTGAACCGGACGTCGTCGAAAGCCAGGGTCCGGATCTGCTCAATCATTTGCGGGTTGGCGGGCTTCACGTCCTTGGGTGTGGCCAGGATCAGCTGGAAGTTGGCCAGGGAAGCCTCGGTTTCGCGGTACACGTTGATGATGCTGCCCATTTCCTGCAACGGCCCGAAAATGGCGAAGGAGTAGATGAAGAAGGAGAAGAACTCGCCCACGGTGATGATCTGCTGCACCACCAGGTAGAGCAGCATGAGCAGAATCACGTTGCGCATCAGGTTCACAAACGTGCCCTGCACGAACGACAACGACCGCAGGTAGCGCACCTTCTTCAGCTCCAGCTTCAGTATTTTCCCGGTGGTGGCGCTCAGCCGCTTGGTTTCCTGCTGGGCCAGCCCCAGGCTTTTGATCAGCTCAATATTGCGCAGGCTTTCGGTGGTGGACCCGGCCAGGGCGGTGGTTTCGGCCACGATGGTTTTCTGAATCACCTTGATGCGCTTGCTCAGAAACAAGCTCAGCGACCCTAGAACAGGAATGGTCAGAAAGTACACCGCCGCGATGGGCCAGTACACGCTGATGGCGTACCAGACCACGAAGATGATGCCGACCAGGGAGATGAACAGCACGTTGACGAAGCTCTGGATTAGGCGCTCCACGTCGGTACGGACTTTCTGGAGCTTGCCCAGGGTTTCGCCCGAGCGCTGGTCTTCAAACACCTGGTAGGGCAGCTCCAGGGAATGCCGCAGGCCATCGGAGTACAGCTCGGCCCCGAGGCGCTGGGTGATGACGTTGACGTAGTAATCCTGGAAGTTCTTGGCCACGCGCGACACCATGGCCACGCCCATGGCCTTGAGAATCAGCACGCCCGCACCGCCGGTCAGGAAGGCCCAGAAACCGGCGTGAAACACCGTTTCGCCGGCCTTCACCACGTGGCGGTCGATGATCTGCCGGAAGATGTAGGGGTCGAGCAGGGAAAAAATCTGGTTGATGGCGGCCAGCAGCAGCGCCAGCGCCAGCAGGCCCCGGTAGTGGCGCAGGTAGCTGTAGAGAAGTTTCATAGCGGGCAGAGAGAGGAGCAACAGTAGGAAAGCGGCCCGGCCCGGCGGATGTTTTGCCCGCCCGCCCGGGCGGAAGAGGAAGCCACGAAGCCGGAAAATAAAAAAGCCCCGCCGAAAATTACTTCGGTGGGGCTTCGGCAAACCTTGACACCGGGCGTGCCGCCAGGTCGGTCTACGCTTCGGCCGCTAACTCCAGATCGTCGTCGTCGGGCGTGAGCACCGGGCCGGGAGGTCGCGGGCCGGGGACGGCCGAATTGCTCATTCCGTTCAGCATGAACTCGCGCAGGCGGTTGATATGCTTTTTGATTTCTTCAATCCGCTCCTGTTGCGACCCGTTTGAGCTGCCTTCGCCCCGGATGGCCATGTTGGTGAGCAGCGTTTTGCGCTCCTCCAGCATGCGCAGGGCCACCCACAACGACTCCTCCAGCGACTTCTGCGATTCCTTCAGCAGCGAGTCAGCGGTGAAGGCATGGCCGGTGTGGCAGCGGTAGCGCAGTATCTTCCCGTGCTTCATCTGCCAGAGCGAGCCCCCGCAGTCGGGACAGGTAACGGGCACCGTATGGCCCAGCTGACTTGCTTCTTCGGTAGTGCCGGTTCCCACAACTCTTTCCGCGATAGCGGCCTCCAGCTTAATGTCCTCTGGAACGGGCCAGACCGGTTGGACGTTTTGAAATACCAGTTCTTCGAGCCGGGCCCCCATCAGCGAGATGGGCAGCACGTCATCTATTTCTACGTTGTGCAGCGCACTCTCGGGCATGCCGGGGTACTCCGCATCCGCCGGGTCCTGCACGAGGGCCCGCCCGCCGCAGCGCTTGATAAATTCCAGCCCGGCGGTGCCATCATGGAGCATGCCCGTGAGCACTACGCCAATCACGCGGGTACTATAATACGCCGCCGCCGAGCGAAAAAGCGAGTCGACCGCCGGGCGGTAGTGATTTTCCCGGGGGCCTCTGGTAATAAGAATATGGCCGTCACGGACCAGCAGGTGGCGGTCGGGGGGAGCCAGATAGATGTTGCCCAACTCAATAGGGGTGCCGTCGACGGCCAGCTGACAACGCATGGAGGTGTGCCGGGCCATCCGTTCTACCAGGTGCGCCCCCCACGAATCGGGTGCCAGGTGCTGGACGACCAGCACAGCGGCCGGTAAGGTATTGTTGAGCTGGGCCACCAGCTGGCACAACGCCGGCATTCCGCCGGCCGAGGTGCCAATGACAATGATATGATGATCGTTCATCGCCTAAAGGATAAGGAAGAAGGGAAGAAACAGGACGAGCGTGTTTGTCCCGCGGCCCGAGGTCAACTACGGACAAAGCGGCCTTCGCGGCCGCATTATTTTCCGTAAAAGCGCTTGGGGCCCGCCGCGAGCAGTAGAATGTGGTTAGCTTTGGCTACGCTAAAAAAACTTCCTGGCCCGGCTTGAAGATCCGGAATCGGCGGCGCACCCGCGGTAGTCCGGGCGGCAGTGGGCCCCGGCTGCGCCGCCGAGCAGGTTTCGTCTCCCTCCCTAGTCTTTACCATGTCCACCGCCCCAGTTCCTCCCCCGCCGGCCAACGAGCCCGGCATCCAGATTACCCTCCCCCCCGACGGGCTGCCGGCTGCTTCGGCCGGGGTGGCCCCGCGGAGCCAGAGAGCGCGGCCCCCGGAAAGCGAGTCGGAGAAGCTGACGATTGTGAGCCTGGGCGGCTCGGCGGGCTCGCTGGAAGGATTTGAGCAGTTCTTCCGTCACCTGCCTCCCGGCAGCGGGCTGGTGTTCGTGGTGGTGTCGCATCTGGCCCCCGAGGCGGAATCGGAGCTGCCCCACATCCTGCAGCGCTATACCAGCATGCCGGTAGCGGAGGCCCAAGATGGGATGCGGGTGCGGCGGAACCACGTTTACGTGATACCGCCGGGCAAGGAAATGTCGATTTTGCACAGCACGCTGCTGTTGTTCGTGCCCACCCAGCCGCGGGGCCGGCGGCTGCCCATCGATTTCTTCTACCAGAGCCTGGCCAATGACGCCCGGGAGCGGGCCGTGTGCATTATCTTCTCGGGGATGGGCTCCGATGGCACCATTGGGCTGAAGCTGGTGATGGAAAACTTCGGGATGGTGATGGTGCAGGATCCCGAAACGGCCGAGTACGACAGCATGCCCCGCTCAGCTATTGCCACCGAGTTTGTCGACTACGTGCTGCCCGCGGATGAACTGCCCGCCAAGCTGCTCGAATACGTCAACCAGCCCTTTGCCAACCGCCCCTTCCGCGAAGTAGCCGAGTCGGCGACCAAGCCCGCCCACGCCCTGCAGAAAATCTTTCTGCTGATCCGGGCCCGGACCGGCCACGACTTCAGCCTGTATAAGCGCAACACCGTGTTCCGGCGCATCGAGCGGCGCATGAATGCCCACCAGATCCGCGAGTTCACCCACTACGTGCGCTACCTGCAGGAAAACCCGGCGGAAGTGGAAGCCTTATTCAAGGAGCTGCTGATTGGCGTAACCAAGTTCTTCCGCGACCCGGAAGCCTTTGAGCGGCTGCAGCACCACCTCTTGCCGGTCCTGCGCCTGAAACCCGCCGGCAGCTTCATCCGGGTGTGGGCCCCGGGCTGCTCGACGGGTGAGGAAGCCTATTCGCTGGCGATGACGGTGCTCGAATGCCTCGACCAGCTGGAAGCCGGGCAGGACCATAAGATTCAGCTCTTTGCTACCGATATCAGCGCCGAGGGGATTGAATGGGCCCGCGCCGGCCTGTACTCCGACAGCATCGCGGGGGATGTGAGCCCGGAACGGCTGCAGCGGTTTTTTCAGCGCACTGACGGGGGGTACCAGATCCGCAAGCAGGTCCGCGACGTGGTGGTCTTTGCCCTGCACAACCTCAACAAAGATGCGCCGTTCACCAAGCTCGACCTGCTGTGCTGCCGTAATCTGCTGATCTACCTCTCGACGGAGCTGCAGAAAAACCTGATTCCCGTGTTTCACTACGCCCTGAATCCCGGGGGACTGCTGTTTCTGGGGCCCTCGGAAAACCTGACGGGCTTTCAGGAGCTGTTCCTGTCCCTCGACGTGAAGTGGAAGCTGTCGCGGCGTACCGAGGCTTCGTCCCAGTTCAGTCGCCTCCTCAACTTTCCTTTTTCTCTGGCGCGGCACGCGGCGGCTCCGGCCAGCGCTACCGGTACCATGACCTCTCCCGTACCTGGCAAAGACGGCCCGTTTGCGGCGCTGGTGCAGAAGACCCTGATGCAGGCCTTCTGCCCGCCCGCGGTCCTGATCAACGCCAAAGGCGAAATTCTCTATATCCACGGGCGCACCGGGCGCTACCTGGAGCCGGCTCCGGGGCTGGGGACCATGAACCTGTTTGAAATGGCGCGCGAGGAGCTGAACTTCGAAATCAGCGGGGCCGTGCACCGGGCCACCACCGAGCGCCAGGATGTGACGGTAGAAAACGTGAAGGTGAAAACCGATGCCGGCCACCAGCTGCTGCGCCTCACGGTGAAGTTTCTGAACGAGCCCGAGGGCGTAGCCGGCCTGCTACTGGTCGCCTTCGAGGAAGTGTCCACTCCCCGGAGGGTAAGGTTGGGGAAAGAAAAGCATGAACCGGACCCGGCCCGCGACGGTACGGTAGCCGCGCTGGACAAGGAGCTGCAGCATACCAAGCACCGGCTCTACACGACCATTGAGGAAATGGAAACCAGCCTGGAAGAGCTGAAAAGCGCCAATGAGGAGCTGCAGAGCGCCAACGAGGAGCTGCAAAGCACCAATGAGGAGGCCATGACCAACAAGGAGGAAATGCAGAGCCTCAACGAAGAGCTGATGACGTTGAATACGCAGTACCTGAGTAAGTCGGACGAGCTGAGCCAGGCGGCCAACGACATGAAGAATCTGCTGGATGCCACGGAAATAGCGACTATTTTCCTGGACAACAACATGCTGATTAAGCGCTTCACCCCGCCCGTGGCGCGCATCATCCGGCTGCTGCCCACCGACGTAGGCCGTCCCATCACCCACTTTGCCAGCAATCTGCGCCACGAAAATCTGGCCCGCGACGTGCAGGGGGTCCTCGACCGGCTGGTGAGCCGGGAGGTGAACATTCAAACCCTGGCCGGCGAGTGGTACGTGATGCGCATTCTGCCCTACCGCACCCTGGACAACTACATCAGCGGTACCGTCATCACCTTCACCGACATCTCGGGGCTGAAAAGGCTGGAAGAACAGCTGCAGGCCAGCAGTCACTTCGCGGAGGGCATCGTGGAAACGGTGCGCGAAATGCTCGTGGTGCTCGACGAAGGCCTGCGGGTGGTTAGCGCCAGCTGGTCGTTTACCCGGTATTTCGCGCTGGGGCCAGAGCAAACGAAAGGCCGGCTATTCTGGGAGCTGTCCGGGGGCGGCTGGCAAGGCTCCCAGCTGCGGGGGCAGTTGCAGGCTCTGCTCAGCACCGACGCCAGCGAATTCGACGAGACGGTGGTCGAAGCCGACTTTGTGGGGCTGGGCCGGCGGCGCATGCTGGTTTACGGCCGCCGCCTGCAAAGCGAGGGGCATCCTACCAACCGGATTCTGCTGGGCATAAAAGAGCTGGACAACTAACTGCTGTTTCGCGGTTAGGGCCTGGTACCAGCCGCGGGCTTTCTTTGCTGAGGGCTAACCCGAATCCACAACGCACCAGGCTCATGAGCACTGCTGAACCCTCGTCGTCCGCTGCCCATGCGGCGTTGCTGGAGCTGCGGCGCCGGGCCGAGGCCCGGCGCCTGCTGGTCACGCAGGCGGTTAGCGATACAAGTCCCCAGGACGTCCAGCGGCTGGTACAGGAGCTGCAGGTCCATCAGCTTGAGCTCGAAATGCAGTACGAAGAGCTGCTGCGGGCCCAGGCCGAAACCGAAGCCGTGCGGGCCCAGTACGTGGACCTCTACGACTTTGCTCCGGTCGGGTACTTTACGCTGGATGCCCACGGGCTGATCGGGCAGCTCAACCTGAGCGGGGCCACGCTGCTGGGCGCCGTCCGCCAGCGCCTCATCGGCCACCGTTTTCCGCTGTTCATAGCTCCGGCGGGCCGCGAAGAATTTGCCGGGTTTCTGGCCCGGGTGCTCGCCGCCGGCTCCCGCCAGACCTGCGAGCTGGAAATGCTGCGGGAAGACGGGACTTCCTTCTTTGCCCAGCTCGAAGGGCTGGCCGTGGCGCCCCCCGGCGCCGAGCAGCCCCAGTGCCGGCTGGCCGTCATCGATACCACGGCCCGCCGCGAAACCCGCCAGGCGCTGGCCGCCAGCGAGGCCCGGTTCCGGCAGCTCTTCGAGCAAAGCGCCGATGCCAGCCTGCTGGTACACCACAACGTAGTAGTAGCCTGCAACGCCGCCGCCCTGGGGCTGCTGGGGGCCCGGCAGAAAACGCAGCTGGTGGGCCATTCTCCCTGGGCGCGGGCTTCCCCGCACCACCCCGATGGGAGGCCCAGCCCCGGGTATTTCGCCCAGGCCGTGGCGGTGGCGCAGCACCGGGGCTCCTGGCGGGGCGAGTTTACCCTGTACCGCCTGTCGGGGGAGCTCTGCTGGGTGGAGGCGGTGCTGACCCCGATTACGGTGAGTGGGCAGCTCTTGCTGCACATGACGTGGCGCGACGTGACGGCCCAGCACGAGGCCGCCGAGGAGCTGAGCTACCAAAACCTGCTCATGCAGCGCATGCTCGAAACCATGCCCGTGGTGCTGGCCCGCCTGGAGCCCGATGGCCGCTACGTGGCAGCGGGTGGGCAGGGGCTGCGCAACCTCGGCCTGACCAACGATTCCCTGATCGGGAGGAATGTCCTGGATACTTTCCCCGCCGCCCGGACTCCCGTTGGGCGCCTGCTGGCCGGGGAGCGGGTGGAGTTCGACACGGCGGTGGAGTACGCGGGCCGGCAGATTTACTTTCACGGCTACGGCTTTTTCGATGAGCAGCGCCGGCAGGCCACGCTGCTGGTCATCGACGTGACGGAGGTAGAAGAGCAGAAGCAGCAGCTGCAAACCGAAAAGGAAGTGATTGAAAGCCTGCTCAACAACAGCGTCGACGGAATTATGGCCTTCAACCAGCAGGGCCGGTTTCTGGCCTGGAACCGGGTGCTGGAACAGCGCACCGGCCACCGGGCCGCCGACGTGCTGGGCCGCGACGTCTTCGCGGTATTTCCCGAATGGCAGGCCAAAGCCGAAGGGGAGGCCATCGGGCGGGTACTCCAGGGGCAGCGCGTAACGCGCTATAACCTGCCTTTTCATCCTCAGCCGGGGCACTACGAATCTTACCTGGTACCCCTGCTGGGCCCCGGGAACGAGGTGAACGGCGGCCTGATTCTGATCCGGGACGTAACCGAGCGGGTGGCTCTGGCCGAAGAGTCTACCCGGCTGAAGCTACGCCAGCAGCAGGAAGTGCTGTCGGCCATTCTGACCACTCAGGAAGAGGAGCGCAAACGGATTGCCGAGGCCCTGCACAACGGCGTGGGTCAGCTGCTGTACGCCGCCAAGCTCAACCTGGAAAACCGCTCCGCCGCGGTGTCGCCGTTCCGTACCACGGCCATCAGCCTGCTCAACGACGCCATCCGGGCTACGCGCACTATCTCCTTCGAGCTGACGCCGGGGATTCTGGAGGATTTTGGGCTGAAGATAGCCCTGGAGGAGCTCTGCAAGCGGATTCCCAAGCAGAACCTGCGGTTTCACTTAAACCTGGCCGGACTGGAAAAGCCGCGCCCGCGCCTGATTGAAATTGCCACGTACCGCGTGGTGCAGGAGCTGCTCAACAACATCATCAAGCACGCCCAAGCCAGTGAGGTCTTCATTCACGTCGTGCACGAAGGGCCAGACCTCCACATATCGGTGGAGGACAACGGCGTCGGCATCAGCCCCGCGCACCTGGAGGCTCCGCTCACGGGCATCGGGCTGGCCGGCATCCGCAACCGGATCGACCTGCTGGGTGGGGAGCTCAAGGTAGAGTCGCGCCTGGGCCGCGGCACTATCATCTCGATTGAATTAAGAATTAAGAATTAAGAATTCTGCCGCGGAGCCACCTTTCGATTGAATTAAGAATTAAGAATTAAGAATTAAGAATTCTGCCGCGGAGCCACCCCAGTCGGAAGACCGGCCGTATCAATTCTTAATTCTTAATTCTTAATTCTTAATTATCAAAGCCTTACGCCGATGCCGGGGCCGAGCAGGAAGAACGGCTTGCCGGTGGAAAGCAGGTAGCCCCCGCCCAGGTAGAGCGGGAAGGTGAGCTTGGCTTCGCGGCGGGTGGGGTAGACGGAGCCCAGAATAACCAGGCCCAGGTCCCGGTTGCCGCCGTTTTTGCTCAGGTCGAAAGCATTCAGGGCCACGAAGCCCGCCCCGATCTTGTAGGGCCGCAGGCGGTTGATTTTTTCGGGGTGATAGAAGCTCAGCTGCCCTAGCATGGCCAGGGAAATGCCCCCGAAGGACGTGTAGCTCGCCTCGCCCTTGTACTTGGTCAGCAGGCCGCCGGGGAAGCTCACGTCGATGTCGAATTTGAGGCGGCGCTTCAGCACCAGCTCCAGCTTTTGGGTGAAGCCCGCCTCCTGGTACTGGCTGGGGTTGTGGCGGATGGTGATGCTGATGGTGCTCCAGTCGTCGAGGTCGTAGGTTTTGCGGGCGCTGAGCAGGTTGTTGAGGCTGAGGTTGCCCACCTGGCACTGCTTATCCTGGTAGAAGGCCGCCCGCACCGAGTTGTCGCCGGGACAAATCACCACGTTGTCGAGGGTGCGCATCTCCAGCAGCTCGCCCTTGCTGTTCTGGGTGCGGATGTCGAAGCTCAGGTACTGCTTGCCGTAGAGCTGCTGGTCGGTGTCGAGGCCGTTGGGGTTGAAGCTGAACACTACGTCGGAGATGACGCGGCCATAGAGCACCGGCCCGCTGAGGCGGCTGACGACGCGCGGCCCTTCGCCGAAGTTCACGGCCACGAAGTCGAGCGGGTGGGGCCGCTGAAACTCCTTCACCGTGAGGGCGTAGCCCGTGGGCTGCCCGGCGTTGAAGATCAGGATGCGGCGCTTGTCGATGGTAACCGGGACCTGCACGCGGTACACCACCGCCCGCTCGGTCCGCACGCTGGAGTCGGAGGGAATCACCGTCAGATCCTCGAAGTGCAACCGGGCTTTCTGCAGCGACTCGCCTTCCAGGCGCACGTCCACGGTTTCGCCGGGATTCACGGCCAGGTTCGGACTCCAGTCGCCGCCGCGGTGGCGCACCTGCACGGTGGCAATGCTGGTTTTGGGCGAGATATTGAAGTTGGTGATGTACCTGGGCAGGTCGTTTTCCTTGATGTAGAGGTAGCTATCGGTTTGCCGGTGCGGGTTGTACACGCGCAGCCAGCACAGTACCCGGTCGTTGGTCAGGTACTGGCGCGTGAACAGCTCGGCCATCAGGGCCCCGCCGGCTTCTTCCTGGTCTTCGATGCGGTAAGTGCGCTTCAGCTCGAAGCTGCGGCCATTGTCGAGGATGATTTCCACGCCCTGGCGGCGCGAAAAGTCGTCCAGGGTTAGTTCTTTTTTGTCCACGCTCAGAAAGCGCAGGCGGCTGGCTTTCACCGTGAATTCCTGCCGCAGCGGGGCCAGGGCGTAGCTGAGGCGGCGGCCGTTTTCGACCAGAAAGGGCCGCTCCGTCTGGGGCCGCACCGTGAGCACGCGGGAGCCCGGCACGTTGGGCAGCACGTGCAGCCGCAGCTGCCCGTTTTCCTGGCTGAGCCGGTAGTCGATGTCCTGTCCCCGGGTCCATTCCGCGGAAACCCGCACGTTTTTGGGGTGGTTGCTGGTCAGGTCAAACACCTTTTCTTCCCCGATGAACAGCTCCGTATCGTTGGGGTGCAGCTCCAGGGTGGTGCGCGTCACGGGCAGCAGGGGCACGGTCTGGGTGAGCGCCGGGCGGCCCACGCTGTCCGCGGCCTGGGTGAAGGTGAGCTGCAGAAAGCGCGCCGCCGTCAGGTCGCGGAAGCGGATTTTGGTGCGGTAATACTGGTTGCCCACGGCCGTGAGCGAGTCGAGCAGGATAAAGTCGGCGGAGCGGCGCAGGCGCGGCGGCGCCTGGGGCCGCCACACCCGCGGGTAGATCAGCAGCTCGGCGGTTTCGTCGTCCTGTTGGTAAGGAAAGGTCAGCCGTGCTTCTCCCTGCACCGGCAGCAGCTGGCGGCTCAGCGCGGCGCGGGCGGTATCGGTGCGGATAATAAGCTCGCGCAGCAGGGGCGAGGGCGCCGGAGCAACCTGCGCCTGGGCGGAGAAAGTCAGCAGCAGCAGCAGCAGCGCCACGGGGGCCAGCCGGCGGCAGAAACGAAAGCGAAATAAGAAGCGCAAGATAAAAAAGGAGCAGGACCCCGAAAAACGAACCGCAAAGGTAGGGCCCCCACGCGCAGTCGGAAAAGGAACCGGAGAAAATAGCGCCGCTGGAGCGCCGGCTCAGTGGAATTTCGGCGCGGACTACCCGGGCGGCCCGGCCGCCGGGCACAACGCCGGAGTAAGCTCGTCCGTGGGGAGGCGAAAAATGACTTCGGTCACCGCCCGGACTGACGGGGGTCATTTTATCCTTACAGGTACTCGCCAACCTTTGATTACCGGGTGCGTTCTACCAGGCGCCAGGGGTAACGGCTGAAGACGCAACTGCTTCCGGCCCGTCGCCAACCAGTGGCCAGGCCGTTGTAGCGGTAGTTTTTTCGGTTGATCAACCCTGCTTTTCCCGAGCTATCCGGGCTATCCTAAACTCTGCCAGTACTTTATGTCTTTACCAGCAGCTCTAGTCCTCCGGGCCCCGGAGCAGGAACTTGTCCGGCGCCTGTATGCCCGCGATGAAACGGCCATGACGCTGTTCTACGAGGGCTACGGCAAGGCGCTGCACAACATGATCTGGCGCATTGTAAAGCACGAGGCCATAGCTGAGGATATTCTGCAGGAAAGCATGGTCAAGATCTGGTTTTCCTTTGCCAGCTACGACCCCAACCGGGGGCGCCTGTTCACCTGGGCCCTGAACGTGTGCCGCAACGTGGCCATCGACCACATCCGGACCCAGCGCTACAAGGCGGCGGTGCGTACCGAAGACCTGACGGCCCTGGCCGTCAGGGAGCAGGCGGCGGCCGTCTCATTTCAACCCGAGCACATTGGCCTGCGGGAGCTGGTTGACCAGCTCAGCCCCAACGATCAGCAGCTGATTGACCTGCTGTACTACAACGGTTTCACCCAGGCCGAAGCCGCCGAGGAGCTGGATATTCCGCTGGGCACCGTGAAAACCCGGGCCCGTCGTGCCATCGGGGTGCTGGCCAAGTCAGTCCGCTGATACGGCCGGGGGAGGGGGAAGCGCGGGAGCCACCACTCCGGGCCGCGGCTACAAAACCAGCCTCAGACCCGGATGCGGCGCAGCTTTTCCACGTCGGGAATGCTGATGCGGCCCCCCCGGATATCAATCAGCCGGGCTTCCTTCAGTTTGCTGAGCATCCGGCTGATGGTTTCCTTGGACGCGCCCACTACGGCCGCCAGGTACTCGCGCGATACCAGCAGGTCGGGGGCCGGGGCGTCGGCGTCGGGGTGGTAGAGCTGCTGGTAGCTGAGCAGGGCGTCGGCCAGGCGCTTGCGCACCGAGTGGTAGGCCAACCGGAGCAGCTGCTGCTCCCGGGCCATAAGCTGTTGGGAGAGCCGCGCCGAAAACTGCCGGGCCACGGCTGGCGACCGGATGAGCAGGGTCCGGAATTCCTGGAGCGGAAAAAAGCTGATAACGCACTCTTCGAGCGTGGTGGCGGAGTTGGGGTAGGGCGGGTCCTCCACTACGTTGAGGTGGCCCACGTAGTCGCCCGCGCTGCTCAGGCCGGTCACGTACTCGTTGCCGCCCTCGTCGGTTTTAAACGTTTTGACCTTGCCCTCGTGAATAAAGTAGATGCCCGCCGGCACGTCGCCTTCGCGGTAGAGGAGCGTGCGTTTGCGGTAGGTTTTCTGGCGGTGCTCCGGTGCCAGCAGCGTGTGCAGCTCCCCCAGGCCCGGGGCGGGGTCCGGGGCCGGGTCCCCGCTTCGCGTCGCCGCGAGCTTCTGCAACCGCAGCTCCACGGCCAGCAGCAGCGACTGCCCGTCGAAGGGCTTGGTCAGGTAGTCGTCGGCCCCGGTGTTCATCCCCTTGCGGAAATCCTCCAGGCTGGATTTGGCGGTCAGAAACACGAAGGGAACCCCGGCGGTGGCGGGGTCCTTGCTCAGAATATGGAGTACGCCGTAGCCGTCCAGCCCGGGCATCATGATGTCGCACAGAATCAGATCGGGGCGCTGCTGCCGGGCGGCCAGAATGCCCTGCCTGCCATCGGCGGCCTGCACTACGGCGTAGCCCGCCAGCTCCAGAATCTCGGCCGTGTTTTCCCGCCC
Source organism: Hymenobacter fastidiosus (assembly GCF_039539565.1). Taxonomy (NCBI): domain Bacteria; kingdom Pseudomonadati; phylum Bacteroidota; class Cytophagia; order Cytophagales; family Hymenobacteraceae; genus Hymenobacter; species Hymenobacter fastidiosus. The sequence goes on from NZ_BAABDJ010000017.1 coordinate 85,437, forward strand.
CGGGCGGTTGTCCTCAATCAGCAGAATAGTTTTCATAGCGTGGGAGCATGCAGGGGCAGGCGAACGGTGAACTCGGAGCCCACCCCCAGCTCGCTGGTGAACTCCAGCCGGCCACGCATCAGCTCCACGTAGCGGCGCACCATGTACAGTCCCAGCCCGGTGCCCTGAATGTGGGTGGCATTGCGGGCCCGGAAAAAATCGTTGAATACGTACTCCTGATCCTCCACCGGAATGCCGATACCCGCGTCGCGCACCGTTACGCGCAGGGCCGCGGCGTCGGCGTGGGTCAGCAGCCAGATGTCACTGCTCTCGGGCGAGTATTTGCTGGCATTGGAAAGCAGGTTCACCAGAATGTGCTTGAGCAGGTTGCCGTCCAAGGTGACCCGGGCAGCGCCGGGCTCGTAGCGGATGCGCTGCCCCGGCCGCAGGGCGGGGCTCAGCTCGTCGAGCACGTTGTCGATGAAGGCCGCCAGCTCAATCTCGCCGCGTACCACGGGGGCGGGGCCGGCCGGGAGCGAGTTCAGGTGCAGAAAGCCATTCAGGATGCTGGTCAGATCGTGGATGGCGGCCTTGACGCGCTGCACGTGCTTGTGGTGGTTGGGCGCGTCGGCGGCCCCGAAATAGTGTTCCAGCAGCGACGTAGAAGTTAGCATGGTGTTCAGCGGGGTGCGAAACTCGTGCGAGGCCAGGGTTACGAAGTCGGCCTTCATCTGGTGCAGCTCCCGCTCCCGGTCCTGGGCCTGCCGGGCCCGCTGGCTGGCGGCGGCCAGGGCCTCGGCCTGCAGCGCCGCTACGCGCTGCCGCACCCGCGCGGCCGGGGTCACGTCGAGCACAAAGACGAGGATACCGATGACGCGCTGCTGGTCGTCGTGTAGGGGCTGGTAGGTGAGGGCCACGAAGTGCTCCCCCAGCTCGCCGGTAGCGGCGTCGAGCAGCTTCACCCGGATTTCGTCCGACTGAAAGGTTTCGCCGGTCCGGTATACGTGGTCGAGCAGGCCGATAAAGCCTTGGTCCACTACCTCGGGCAGCATTTCCGCCACCGTGCGTCCCAGCGTCACGCGGCCCCCGGCCAGGGCGTCGTAGCCGGGCGTAGAGTAGGAAAAGCGGTGCTCGGGCCCTTCCAGCGTGGCAATGCCGGCCGGCAGCTGGCCCAGAATCTGGCGGAGCTGCTGGTCGCGCAGCCGGAGCTGCTGCTGCGCCTCGCGCAGCTCGTGCACGTCGAGCAGGTAGCCGTGGTGCAGAACCAGCTGCCCGGCCGCGTCCCACTCCGACACGATTTCGGTCTGAAACCAGCGGTAGTGCCCCGCGGCGCCGCGCAGGCGCAGGTCCAGGCGCAGAGGGCGGGCGGCGGCCAGGCTGGCCTGAATTTCCCGGGCCACGGCCAGCTGGTCGTCGGGGTGCAGCCGGGTGCGCCAGGCGGCGTCTACGGCGGCCCAGGGCCCGCCGGCGGGCTGCCCGGTGTAGGCGTACCACTGCGGACTCACGTACGACAGCTGGCCGGCGGCACTCACGGTGAAGGTAATGATGGGCAGGGCTTCGGTGAGCCGGCGCAGGCGCCCGTCGGCGGCCTGTACTTCGCGTTGCAGGGCCGTGGCCTGCTCCCGGAAGCGCACCCGCGCCGTCACGTCGACCAGAAACACCAGGATTCCGGTGGTCCGGCCCTGCCCGTCGCACAGGGGCTCGTAGGTGATGTCGATGTAGAGCTGCCGGCGCTGCCCCGTGGTCTGGTCAACCAGCTCGGCGTAGGTTTCCAGCCCTACCCAGGGCCGGCCCGTTTGGTACACGGTATCCAGCTCGCCAAAGAAGCTTTGGGCTACCAGCTCAGGAATACACTCGCCCAGGGGGTAGCCCAGCCGTCCACGGTGGGCCACCAGCTGGTCGTAGCCCGGATTGATAAAGCTGAAGCGGTGGTCGGGCCCTTCAAAAGTGGCTATCATGGCCGGGCTTTGCCGCAGAATCTGCCGCAGCTGTCGGTTCTGGTCGGCCAGGCGGGCCGCAGCACTAGGGTCGGGAATATCGGCGGCGGGGCCCATGGGCGGGGGGGTGCGGGGTATGGTCTGAGGCTGCTTACCGCATAGGCGGCCCTGGGGTTCCGTTGGGCCGCTCCCCGACCGGTTTTAGCCCTCATTCCGGGTCATGACAAAACCTAATTCAAACCAACCTACTTTTAAGCACAACCTCAACCAACCTCCACCTCTCACCGCTCCTTTTTTACCTTATGTCCAAGATGATTTCGCCCCAGGTGGAGTTCAGCAGCCTGCTGAGCCAGATGAAAACCGCGACGCCGGAAGTATTTTCGGCCGATGGCAAATTCCTGAATCTGCTCGAAGGCCGCTGGCAGGAGTTCGGCACGCCCCGCGAGTTCACCTCGCCCGTAGATGGCACCCAGCTGGGCTGGATGCCCATGCTCAGCCCCGGTACGGCGCTGCGGGCCGTGGTATTTGCCAAGGGCGAAGCTGCCGCCTGGGCCGCCACCGACCTCGACGAGCGGAAAAGCCGGGTGCAGGACTGCCTGAATCAGCTGCGCACCCACGTCGAGCTGACGGGTAAGCTGATCATGTGGGAAATCGGCAAAACCGCCAAGCTGGGCTTCACCGACATCGACCGCGCCATCGAGGGCGTGCAGTGGTACGTGGATAACATCGAAGGCATGCTGGGCCGGCGCACGCCCCTGGGGCTGGTGAGCAACATTGCCTCCTGGAACTACCCGATGTCGGTGCTGCTGCACGCGGTGCTGGTGCAGGTGCTGTGCGGCAATGCCGTCATCGCCAAAACCCCCACCGACGGCGGCTTCATCTCCCTGAGTCTGACGTTCGCCATTGCCCGCCGCTGCGGCCTGCCCGTCACGCTGGTCAGCGGCTCGGGGGGGGAGCTGAGCGACGTGCTGGTCAAGCACGAGGCCATCGACTGCCTCTCGTTCGTGGGCGGGCGCTACAACGGCCGCAACATCGCCGACGCCCTGGCCACCCAGAACAAGCGCTACATGCTGGAAATGGAAGGCGTGAACACCTACGGCATCTGGGACTACTCCGACTGGGCTACGCTGGCCGACCAGCTCAGAAAAGGCTACGACTACGGCAAGCAGCGCTGCACGGCCTACGTGCGCTTCGTGGTGGAGCGCCGCCTGTTTCCGCAGTTTCTGGAAACCTACTGGACCGCGATGCAGGGCCTGAAAGTGGGCAACCCCACGCTCGTGGACCACGCCGACGACCCGCTGCCCGACCTGGCGTTTGGGCCCGTCATCAACGCAGCCCAGGCCGAAGACCTCGACCGGCTCTACGATAATGCCCTCAAAACCGGGGCCACGCCCATCTACGAAGGCCGCCTCGACGAGAGCCTGTTTCTGCCCGGTCAGGACCGCTCGGCCTACCGGGCCCCGCGGGCGCTGGTGAACCTGCCGCGGCAGAGTGAGCTGTACTTCAAGGAGCCCTTCGGCCCCATCGACTCCATCGTGCTGGTCGATCGGGTGGAGGAGCTGGTGGGGGAGATGAACATCAGCAACGGCGCCCTGGTGGCGGCCGTGGCCTCCGACGATGTGAAATGGGCCGCGCGTACGGCCCGGGAAGTGCGGGCCTTTAAAGTAGGCGTGAACAAGCTCCGCTCCCGCGGCGACCGGGAGGAGGTGTTCGGCGGCCTGGGCGAGTCCTGGAAAGGCGCTTTCGTGGGCGGGGCCCTGCTGGTCGAAGCCGTAACCGAAGGCGACAAAGTGGTGCGCGGCAACTTCGCCGACGCGCTGCTGCTGCCGGAAAAGATCTAGTCCGCGCCGTCTGGCTCGGCCCCTGCCGTTCTGCCGGATGCCTCACCCCCCGGCCCCCTCTCCAAAGGGCGAGGGGGAGCCAGACGTGCACAGAATTGGGGACTGAGCTGATGCCACACCGTCCGATTGAAGCGCTGGTCCCCTGAATAAAGGCCCGCCGTGTTCCAGCAATTTCAATTCCACACCGTCCGATTGAAGCAGTTTTTATAGCGGTTTCGCGAACGGTGTGGCTGCCGGTCCGGCGGCTATCAGCCGTCGGGCCGGTCGTCGTTGGCCCGGGCCGTTCAACGTCCGCTCCCAGCGACCAGTCCAGAGCAGCGAGCACTAAATATACTGTTCACGAAACTGCTATAGATGGGGGTATTTACATAGTCGACAAGGCATTTCAATTCCACACAGTCCGCTTGAAACACGCCCCAACCTGCATCAGGTTGGGGCTTTTTGTGATTTCAATTCCACACAGTCCGCTTGAAGCTCTAACCGCATTGACGACCTGCACCCCGACCTGGTTCATTTCAATTCCACACAGTCCGATTGAAGCACGGGCGCCGCGGTGGGTGTAACCGGGCCCGTTGCGATTTCAATTCCACACAGTCCGATTGAAGCCGGTGCAACAGGTGCATATCTGAACGAAACGCAATTATTTCAATTCCACACAGTCCGATTGAAGCCCTTCCACGAGCAGATATAGCCGTGTTTGCCGATGTAATTTCAATTCCACACAGTCCGATTGAAGCACGGGCACGATGGAGTATTTCGGCTACGCCCCCACCATTTCAATTCCACACAGTCCGATTGAAGCAATGCCGATCACGCCAACAAGGCCACCGATAAGCCAATTTCAATTCCACACAGTCCGATTGAAGCCGGCCCTGCGCACCCGCGACAACGTGAGCCCCAAGCAATTTCAATTCCACACAGTCCGATTGAAGCCGGGCGTGTCGAGGCGGGCCCGGATGCCGGGGTAGATATTTCAATTCCACACAGTCCGATTGAAGCGATGCATGGACGGCTCCAGTCTCCGCGAAGGGCGCAATTTCAATTCCACACAGTCCGATTGAAGCTGCCCGGTCTGAGCGCCCGCCTGCGGGTGGTCTACGAATTTCAATTCCACACAGTCCGATTGAAGCGGCGGCCTTAGCCTCGGTGTACACCCGAGCCAGGTCAATTTCAATTCCACACAGTCCGATTGAAGCGGAGCATATCCAGACCGACCGGCACGGGCAGCAGTATTTCAATTCCACACAGTCCGATTGAAGCGCGTTGGTCGCAGTGGTGGACTCGTTTGGTTGCGCTTATTTCAATTCCACACAGTCCGATTGAAGCGCGGTTCTCAATGAAGTCAATGCGGTGCCGGCCCGATTTCAATTCCACACAGTCCGATTGAAGCAGGTATCCAACAGCCAAAGGTCGCCACGGCGTTCCGATTTCAATTCCACACAGTCCGATTGAAGCCCGGGTTCTTGAAGTGGTTGAAGGTATTCCCGCAGCGATTTCAATTCCACACAGTCCGATTGAAGCCCGGCTACCCGGTGGACTTCCTGCTGCGCTACACCCTATTTCAATTCCACACAGTCCGATTGAAGCCGCCTACAAAAACCGGTACAGCAGCTATTTCCCCGAAATTTCAATTCCACACAGTCCGATTGAAGCGCCTTCTACGCCCTGCCGCCCCTTTCCCGCACCGCGATTTCAATTCCACACAGTCCGATTGAAGCTTAGGAGGTCGACGAACAATCGTCTGTTATACTGTTATTTCAATTCCACACAGTCCGATTGAAGCACGGCAGATCGCAGAGGATTAGGTCAATGCTCCCGTCATTTCAATTCCACACAGTCCGATTGAAGCGCCCTTCATAAATACTATGAAGCATAAGAACGTCCGTATTTCAATTCCACACAGTCCGATTGAAGCTACTTCGCCGCTCGGAAACAGGCGGATGCTGGTGATATTTCAATTCCACACAGTCCGATTGAAGCCGGGGCTGTCGGGGAAGCGGATCTGCCCCGTAGCCCATTTCAATTCCACACAGTCCGATTGAAGCCCGCTGGCAATAAGTACTTTCATTCAGTCGGTGCGTCATTTCAATTCCACACAGTCCGATTGAAGCACACCCTTGGCGGCACCGAAGGCTTTTACGTGACCCATTTCAATTCCACACAGTCCGATTGAAGCGTTGGTTGTGGTGGTGGACTCGTTTGGTTGCGTTTGATTTCAATTCCACACAGTCCGATTGAAGCCGGCCCGGCGCACGTAGGCGGTATCGAGATGAAAGAATTTCAATTCCACACAGTCCGATTGAAGCAGCATAGCCTGACGGAACTGGTAGGCGGTCTGGCGCATTTCAATTCCACACAGTCCGATTGAAGCCGACGGCCTCCATGCCGGTCTTATCAACTCGCGTAAATTTCAATTCCACACAGTCCGATTGAAGCAAACACGAGAAAAGCCCGGCCCAGGCAATCGACGTAATTTCAATTCCACACAGTCCGATTGAAGCCGCACCGCAACCCGGCCGCACCCCGGGCGCTGCACCTATTTCAATTCCACACAGTCCGATTGAAGCTGCAAGGCAGTGTTAGTGTTACGAACGTGATGCGTTATTTCAATTCCACACAGTCCGATTGAAGCGAGCAATTTCATAGGCTAAATGAATCTGGCAAGCGCATTTCAATTCCACACAGTCCGATTGAAGCTGGCTCGATCATCCGGGTTTGTCTGCCGACAAGGTTGATTTCAATTCCACACAGTCCGATTGAAGCGCCGCAATGGTGAAACCGAACGTGGTCAGCAGCCTCATTTCAATTCCACACAGTCCGATTGAAGCGCCCGACGTGGCAGGTTAAGGCCAGAGGTAGATGCAATTTCAATTCCACACAGTCCGATTGAAGCAAGGCGCCCCTAAGCAAGTCCCCACGCCACGACTATTTCAATTCCACACAGTCCGATTGAAGCCCGCCCGGCGGGCTGCCGGACGGGGTGCTGATTAGTAATTTCAATTCCACACAGTCCGATTGAAGCCTTCCCCCGCCGCCGGCCCTGTTCCGGGTAGGCGCATTTCAATTCCACACAGTCCGATTGAAGCCGGAGCATATCCAGACTGACCGGCACGGACAACAGTATTTCAATTCCACACAGTCCGATTGAAGCACAGCCACATCGTGAAATTCGTGTCGTAGCCAAACGATTTCAATTCCACACAGTCCGATTGAAGCCTGCTCTCGGAGTGCGCGGCCTGCGCCGTGGAGCGCGATTTCAATTCCACACAGTCCGATTGAAGCATGGCAGCCCGCGCCTGCTGCGCTGGTTCCCGAAGTATTTCAATTCCACACAGTCCGATTGAAGCCGAAAGGGCAGTGTAACCGATAGGTGTACCGATACTATTTCAATTCCACACAGTCCGATTGAAGCGCAGCGCTATGCGAGTACTCCGCTGCTGCGAGGTAATTTCAATTCCACACAGTCCGATTGAAGCCGTTGCAGATATTCCCACGCATCACAACCGTACATATTTCAATTCCACACAGTCCGATTGAAGCTGAAAAGCCCCGACCAGTTGAGCGGTCGGGGCTTTTTATTTCAATTCCACACAGTCCGATTGAAGCGGGCTGATGCGCTGCGTCATGCGCGGGGCCATGACCACATTTCAATTCCACACAGTCCGATTGAAGCGGAACTTGCGCAGGCTGCCCTTCTCATGCATCGTCAATTTCAATTCCACACAGTCCGATTGAAGCGAAAAGGCGGGCCGCGCCGTGAATGCGCGTTTTCTCATTTCAATTCCACACAGTCCGATTGAAGCCGTCACCGGGGCAATAGCGCCCCCGGCCGTGGCCTATTTCAATTCCACACAGTCCGATTGAAGCGAACTCTTCGTCTTCCCCGGTGTGCCATACCCGCTCATTTCAATTCCACACAGTCCGATTGAAGCGTGCGCCAATCCGGAGCTGACGCTGGATCAGTTCGCATTTCAATTCCACACAGTCCGATTGAAGCGCGGCCTTGGCCTCGGTGTACACCCGAGCCAAGTCAATTTCAATTCCACACAGTCCGATTGAAGCAGTGTTACGAACGTAATGCGCTGGGCCTGGACCTGCATTTCAATTCCACACAGTCCGATTGAAGCTATTTGGGCTGGTTTCGTGCTTTGGCTCATGCTGGCATTTCAATTCCACACAGTCCGATTGAAGCTATCGAAAAATTAAGAGTGAGCCGCCTCGAAAAAACATTTCAATTCCACACAGTCCGATTGAAGCTATGGTGTTGTGGCGCAGTCATTCCCCCGCCTTCATTTATTTCAATTCCACACAGTCCGATTGAAGCTGGTGTTGTGGCGCAGTCATTCCCCCGCCTTCATTTATTTCAATTCCACACAGTCCGATTGAAGCCGGCGGCGTCGTTGCGGGTGAAGGCGGATAGTTTCAATTTCAATTCCACACAGTCCGATTGAAGCCACCGAACAAGGCTTTTAAGTGATGTTGAGAGCCGATTTCAATTCCACACAGTCCGATTGAAGCGTCGTGACAACGGTACCATCTACCAGCAGCAGGCGCAATTTCAATTCCACACAGTCCGATTGAAGCCACCGCAACCCGGCCGCACCCCGGGCGCTGCACCTATTTCAATTCCACACAGTCCGATTGAAGCCGCACCGCAACCCGGCCGCACCCCGGGCGCTGCACCTATTTCAATTCCACACAGTCCGATTGAAGCGCTAGCGGATTTGGTTGCAGCTGCCCGGCCGGGCGCATTTCAATTCCACACAGTCCGATTGAAGCGCGAATGTTACGGAGGTGCCCGGCGTGATGGTCTGATTTCAATTCCACACAGTCCGATTGAAGCCCAGCCCATTTGACCGCACTTTTCCGGAGGTTACCGATTTCAATTCCACACAGTCCGATTGAAGCCACTTCGGCATACTCGAGAGCCGCAACAGCTTGCGCATTTCAATTCCACACAGTCCGATTGAAGCGTACACGCGCATGGCGGACACGGCCCCGGCGTCACCCATTTCAATTCCACACAGTCCGATTGAAGCGCGCGAACTCGGTGCCACCTTCCTGACCGGGTTGCAATTTCAATTCCACACAGTCCGATTGAAGCCCCGCGCATTGCCACCCTGTAACCGCTGTAATAATATTTCAATTCCACACAGTCCGATTGAAGCAGAACAGGCCCACGCCGCCCGGACAGCCTACTGGCAATTTCAATTCCACACAGTCCGATTGAAGCGGTCGGTCTGGATATGCTCCGCCGGCCGGAAGGCCCATTTCAATTCCACACAGTCCGATTGAAGCCCCGCCGCCTAACCGCCTACCCCCACGGCCCCACGCCATTTCAATTCCACACAGTCCGATTGAAGCCATACAGCCTCACCTATGACCTAGAATGCAACTACATTTCAATTCCACACAGTCCGATTGAAGCTGAGCAGCGCCAGGGCTGATACCAGCTCGTCGATTGATTTCAATTCCACACAGTCCGATTGAAGCCGACATCCGCCAGAACCGCTACTTCCCTGAAATCGATTTCAATTCCACACAGTCCGATTGAAGCCGGATCGTGGAGGTGGTGGCGTTGCCCCCGCCAAGATATTTCAATTCCACACAGTCCGATTGAAGCCCCTCGCGCAAGCCCCCGCCGTTGCAGGTGAGACGTATTTCAATTCCACACAGTCCGATTGAAGCGGCTTCGCGCTCCGGGCTGATGCGCTGCGTCATGCGTATTTCAATTCCACACAGTCCGATTGAAGCCCAGCGCGGCTATATTCCAACTATTGTACAATACGATTTCAATTCCACACAGTCCGATTGAAGCAACGAACGTGCGCCACGCGCCCGGCCAGCGCCCGGCCATTTCAATTCCACACAGTCCGATTGAAGCGTTCAATTCCGTTGGCACAGTCCTGAGCTACTCCGCATTTCAATTCCACACAGTCCGATTGAAGCGGCGTAGTCAGAACGGCCGCGGCTGCGTCGTGGAACATTTCAATTCCACACAGTCCGATTGAAGCAATGGCCGCAACGCATTGCTTTTCAACTCGTTATCTATTTCAATTCCACACAGTCCGATTGAAGCCCCTGAGCGAAGAGGCTTTCACGGAGCTGCTCAACATTTCAATTCCACACAGTCCGATTGAAGCAAAAGGCGGCCCGCGCCGCAAATGCGCGTTTTCTCGATTTCAATTCCACACAGTCCGATTGAAGCCCCCCGGTACCAGTTCCGCCACCGTCACAACAGATCGATTTCAATTCCACACAGTCCGATTGAAGCCACGGCGATAGTGGTCAACTCCCGGAGCAAAAACCTATTTCAATTCCACACAGTCCGATTGAAGCCTGGCTGAGGCCAAGCAGATGGTAGCCCGCCGCGGCATTTCAATTCCACACAGTCCGATTGAAGCACGCTTCAAACATTGTTTGAAATTGCCGCGCAAAGTGAATTTCAATTCCACACAGTCCGATTGAAGCTGCCGAATTATTACCACGTTCGGCGGGAGTTGCTCCATTTCAATTCCACACAGTCCGATTGAAGCGGCAGCTGACAACAGGAAATTGGAAGGAAGAATATATTTCAATTCCACACAGTCCGATTGAAGCGCTGCTCGACGGCGGTGGTCTGCCTGTGTTTTGCACATTTCAATTCCACACAGTCCGATTGAAGCCTGCGGCCCCGCGCGCGGCCCGCACCACGTCCTTGTCATTTCAATTCCACACAGTCCGATTGAAGCCCATACGAAAAAGCCCGTTTGCGCGGCGGAAACTACTGCTTTTCCGGCAGAACAGCGGGGTAAAAGTCGTCTGTCGGTAATAGAACGATTTTGCTGGGGGAGCGACGACTAATGGTAGTCAGTGGGTTACGCTAAACCCGGTTTAAAATCGGTCCTTGTTCCTGGGTGTTCTTCCCTAACCGACGACCAGCGGCGCTATAAAAATGTATCCAGCCGGTTGCGCTCCAGCCCGACCACCTGCTTCTCCAGCCACTGCTGGCTGCGGCTTTTGAAGATCAGCACGCTGTCTTCCTCCAGGTCCAGGAAGGCGTCGGCCTTGGCCAGCATTTCCTTCAGTTTTACCTCCGTGATTTCCCCTTCAAACACCGAATTCTGAATCCAGTTCAGATAGCGCCGGCAGAGCTTCAGCATCTTGCCCACCCGCTTCTCCTTGATGTCATACACTAGCAATACGTACATGGCCGAACCAGTAAACCCGTTGAAAACAACTCACGAACAACCACCTGTCAGCACGTAGAAGGCGCCGCCCCTGGGGTCGATATGGCTGACCAAAAAACCAAAAACCAAAAACGAGCCTACCACCACGCCTTGAAGGGCTTGTATTCTTCCATCTGCATCAGGTGCTTGGTAAGCTTGTAGCATTCCAGCTTGATAAGATGCTGGTAGCTCACGCTGCGCTTGAGGGAGCGGTGCTGAATGGTTTCTTTCAGCCGCTCCTCAAACACCCGCACCACGGTTTTACGGCCCGACTCCTTCAGCACGCACCGGCCCAGGTCCTGCACGAAATCCCGGGGCTGAATCTCCTTCTTGTTGAGCACCCGGAAGATGAGACGGTCCACGAGCAGGGGCTTAAAGATTTCGGCCAGGTCCAGGGCCAGCGAAAAGCGGCGGGTACCGGGCTCGTGCAGAAAGCTGATGGTCGGGTTGAGCTGGGTATGGTAGATCTGCGACAAACAGGCCGAGTAGCACAGCATGTTGCCGAACGACATCAGCGCGTTCAGCTCATTCTGCGGGGGCTGGGTGGTGCGGGTACCAAAGGCGTACTTGGCCGGCACCAGCCGGTCGAAGGCCCCGTAGTAGGTCTGGCGGATGTTGCCTTCCAGGCCCATCAGCTCGGGTACGGCCGTGGCAAAAGGCAACGAGGCGACGTAGCCCTCAATCCGGTCGATTTCCGGGCCTACCGCCCGGCCCCGGCCCTGGTAGTAGCGCAGGTTCTTGAGCAGGTTGAACGCCGAGCCCTCCACGAACTTGCGGGCCAGCACCAGCCGCCGGGCTTTGGAGGTGTAATGCTGGGTCTGATTGACCTGAAGCTTGCCGGCCAGCAGGTATTCCTTGGCCATAAACGAGCCGGTATAGTGCTCGTAGTAGTCGAAGAAATGCACCGAAATACCCTGCTTGCCCAGAAAATTGTAGAGACTGGAATTGGCGTCCAGCGACCCGAAGACGTAGAGGTCGGCCACGTCTTCCACGGGCAGGTACTTCACCACGCCGGGTTGGCCCTGCTCGTCGTAGGCCGTGTATTGTAAGGTGTTGTCCTTGCGAGCTAAGCGGCCAGGGTTAAGAAGCTGTTTGAGTTAGCAGAATTTGAGCACCCGTTTGATGTTTGCCAAGCTAATCCATGCGTT
>NZ_BAABDJ010000018.1:0-29962 GCF_039539565.1 Hymenobacter fastidiosus
TACCAATTTGTCATTTCCAATCATTCAAAGAACGTCTGTCACTCCCAATTGGTGTGACGTTGTACCAGCCCATTCGGCTAGTTTGTCTCTCTTTCTAAACCCCTTCCGTTGAAGCGGGCTGCAAAGGTAAGCAGATTTTCGACTACTGCAAGAAAAGAAACAACTTTTTTTCTTGCCCTGTTTGCTGTGTGTTCCTCTTCCTTCCGAAGCGGGCTGCAAAGGTAACTTCCTTTTCGGCCTTTCCAAGTAACAGAAGCAGTTTTTTTTATTCCCTGCTTCCAGGACTGATGCTGCTTCGCCCCCTTCCTCTTGAAGCGGGCTGCAAAGGTAAGTCGACTCGTTTTAACTTTCCTATTCCCAACTCATCTTTTTGTTTCACCCTTTTACAGGGTGAACAAACAGCAGGGAAATAGAGCAACTCTTCAAGACCGTTTCCCCTACCGCGTTTCGGTTAGGGAGGGCAAAGGTGCACGGTTTTTCCTCCCCCGCCAAACAGACCAACACTATTTTTAGATAGAGTCATTGTTCCTGCCAAACTGCTTCAGGCACGCTCAGTATTGCTTGGCTGGAGCACAGCGGTTTAACAAACGTAACAGGTTCATCTGCGTCCCACTATTTTTTTCAACGACCAGAATCAACCGGCAAAGGTTCTCCCCGGTTGAGGGACGGTCTTTTGAGCGTTTGTAGCCGCTCCCATATAATAAGAGGATACATCAGCATTATGGGCTCAGCGAAATAGCGCCAGCGGAAGCCTACGAAGAAGATCAGGCTCAGCACCCACGTAGCTAGTAAAGGAGCGAATAGAAGTAGATCCGCCTTCTGGGCGCTGATTCCGCGAAAACCGCTGATTACCAGAGTCAGCGTTATCAGGAAAACCAAGTGCACTACGCTATTGATGGGGTTATACGCTGTGTGGGGTGCGTCGGCAATGAAGTTTTCGGGTGAGAAGAACAGCGTCGTTTTGCGGAGCCAAAGCCGGACTTCTTCCCTAGGGTGAGTCAAAACCCATTTTTTGGCCAGGTGGGCGCGGGCCTGGCTTTCCTGGTACTGATTCAGAGAATCCAGCGTGGGAACGTGGGCTCGGACGAATTGATCGAAGGGCTTGGTTCGATCATCCCAATCAAACATAAAACGGCCGTGGGTGACGGAGTTGTGCCCTTGCAGCAGTTCGAAACCCGCCTGATTGCTTAGGGTCCAGGCCCCAAACAGGCGGTGATTCTTCTGCAGAATGGGAAAGTGAGTTATCAGCAGACAAGCCGACACTCCCAGCACCAGCGCCGCAGTGCTGGGTAACAGTTCTCGTTTGCTCTGAGCAATCAGCCCCAACCAAACCGCAAAGACCAGCCCGTATACGCCCAGCAGATACCCACGCAACAGACACGATATAGCTACTGCGCCAACAATAAGGAGGGCATCAGGCCACCTCAAGGCCCGGCCGCCAAGCAGTCGCAGCAGTTTGTAGAGCACCAGAATCAGCAGGGGCAGCGCCAGATTCTCGTACCACATGTAGGCTCCTATATAGTATACCGCCGAAGGGTATAGCAGCCAGCCGGCCGCGCCGGCCCACGAGAATGGGGGCGCAACGCCGAAATAAGCCAACGTACGTTGCACATAAAGCCCCCCGAGCAGATAGCAACCAGTACTCAGGGCGAAAATCAGGAGCGTGAAGTAGTGCTTGGGCAGACCTGCCCGCTGCCATCCTATATATAGGAAGACCGGGAAGCTGGCGTGGAAGGAATCGGGACGTAGCGTGTGCCGCGCAGGATCGATGCTGACGTAGCCGCGACCAGCCAGGTAATTATCGGCGATACGGCCATTGCGGCGTTCGTCATAGTTCCACTCCAAACCAGGGTTCAGGCTCAGCATCAGCCCCAGCTTGAGGACGGCCAGCACCAGCGCCAGTGGCCAGACGAAACGGGGCAGAGATTTAAGCACTGATGAAAGGCCTTAAGGGTAGTTACGACCGCTAAAGTTGGCGGATTAAACCCGATGAAGCCAATTCCAGCTCATGCGTGAAGCCAACAAGTGAGTGGCCATGCTACCTTTCGGGGCCGAACCCGCCTTACTGTATCCCATTGCTTTCCTCCCCTTCTCTATCCAGCCGTATGCGCCGTCCGGTGGTGGGCCTGTTTTTTGGCCTGCTGGGAGTATTGGGGGTTCTGCTGCACCGCGACTACGGCTTACCCTGGGATGAACAGCTCGACCGGCTCAACGGGATTATCAGCCTGAAGTATGTGGCGCTGCAACTGGCTCCCGAACTGGCCCGGCGCGAACCTAACTTCGCCCTGATTCCCGACATGCGCGACAATCAGGATACCGACCACGGCGTAATCTTCCAACTACCGGTGCTCCTGTTGGAGCGCGTGGCCGGAGCGCACGATTCGCGCGACGTTTACTTTCTGCGTCATCTGCTTACGTTTTTCACCGTGCTGGGCGGCATCTATGTCTTTTATCGACTAGCCGCCCAACGGTTTCGGAGCTGGGGGCTGGGCTTGCTGGGGGCCGCGCTGTTCGTCTTGTCGCCACGCCTGTTTGCGGAAGCATTCTACAATTACAAGGATCTGGTCTTTCTGGCCTTCTTTACGGGCGGCATTTATACGCTCACTCAACTCATTCGTCAGCCTTCCTGGCGCACGACTCTACTGCACGCCGGCGCTACCGGGGCGGCCATCGACGTGCGTACGATGGGGGTGTTGCTGCTGGGACTGACTTTCTGCTTTGTCGGGCTCGAACTAGTATACCGGCCAATTTTACGGCAGCGCTTCGTCCCCTTGGCTATCCTGTACTTAGCCGTAACGGTAGCCGTAGTGGTGTTAGGCTGGCCCTATCTGTGGGAAAATCCTGGTGGGCACTTCCTGGAAGCCTTCCAAAGCTTTAGCCGGTACCGGTCCGATATGACGGTGCAGTACTGGGGTGAACAAGTATCGGTGCAGGAGCTGCCCTGGCACTACGCCCCGGTCTGGCTGCTCATTACCACGCCGGTGGCATATTCGCTGCTATTTTTGACGGGCCTGATAACCCTGGCGCGGGACGTCCTGCGTCGGCCGGCAGCCTGGCTTCGTACCCGCACGGGCCGTCAGGATTTGCTGTACGCAGCCTGGTTTTTGGGGCCATTAGTGGCCGTAGTCGGGTTGCAGTCGGTTATTTATGATGGCTGGCGCCACCTCTATTTTATCTACCCGGCGTTTCTGCTGCTGGCCTCGCGGGGAATTTTGGCTGCCTGGAGCTACTGGCGAAACCACCGCTTGGGTATTTGCCGGTCACTGGCGGCGGGCTTGCTGGTTTTCCTCGGCGGCGGTATGCTGCACGCTGCTTTCCGGATTGTTCAGGACCATCCGTACCAAAACGTGTACTTCAGCGTGCTCCCGGGCGCAGTTGCGGAGCGGCTGTTTGAGCGCGACTACTGGGGCCTTTCGGGGCGGCAGGGGCTGGAATGGATTCTGGCCCACGATGCCAGCCCGCGGGTGAGCGTGGCAACCGACGCCCGGACGGGGCTGGTACTGCACAACAACCGCCTGTTGTTGTCGCCGACGGAGCGCGCCCGGCTGGTGTTCACTTCCCCCGCGCAGGCCCGCTACTTCCTCAGCGTATATCGCTGGCACCCGGAACCGTATCCGTCAAGCATTGGACGCGAGGTATATTGCATCCGGGCGGGGGGAGTCAAAATTCTATCCGTGTTTCAGCGCTAACCACATTTTTCTCCGCTGACTTATCTTTTTGCTCCTCCAGCTATCCGGCCGGCTGCCCGGCCGGCGACGGCAGGATTCTGTCGGTTTTCCGGCTGCGCTGAGTTCATCCCACGTTTAGCTGCAATCTTTGCCGCTGGAATGGTCAGGCTGGCTTGAGTGCTGGACCTGCGTGTGTTTCCCGTCTTTTTGCCGCCTTGTATGCCGCTAGCTGTTGTTGCCGATACCCGCCAGATCCGTCAGTTCCTGGATTTGCCGGCCCGCCTATACCACGACCACCCGAACTGGATTTCGCCTCTCGACCACGAAATTGAAAGTGTCTTTGACCCGCAGCAAAACCCCAATTTCCAGCACGGGGAGGCCATCCGCTGGATTCTGACCAACCCCCAGGGCGAGGTCATCGGCCGGGTGGCGGCCTTTATCAACAACTCTACGCCGCAGGCAGATCCGACGCTGCCAACCGGCGGCATGGGTTTTTTTGAGTGCATCGACGACCAGGACGCCGCCAATCAGCTTTTCGAGGCCTGCCGGGCGTGGCTGGCGGAGCGCGGCATGGCAGCCATGGATGGTCCCATCAACTTTGGGGAGCGGGACCGGTTCTGGGGTTTGCTGGTCGCGGGCTTCACCGAACCCAACTACGGGATGTTCTATCACCCGTCGTACTACCAGCCGCTCTTCGAGAACTACGGCTTTCAGACGTACTTCAAGCAGTATACCTGCAACCGGCAGGTAGCGCAGGCGATGCACGAAAGCTACCACCGCACCGCCGAGCGCTATGCCCGTGAGGAGCCGGAATACTCGTTTCGCCCCGTCGACAAGCGCAATGGGGAGGCAATGGCCCGCGATTTTCACCAGGTGTACAGCCAGGCCTGGGCCAACCACTCGGGCATCAGCGACATGACCCTGGACAAAGCCCGGGGCCTGGTCAAGCAGATGCTCCCCGTCCTGGACGAGCGGCTGGTCTGGTTTGCCTACCACCACGACCAGGCGGTAGCCTTCACCATCAACCTGCCCGATCTGAACCAGGTGTTCAAGCGTGTTGGGGCAAAATTTAACTGGTGGGCCAAGCTGCGCTTTCTGTGGGAGCTGCGACAATACCAGCGCCGCCAGCCCAAGAAGATGTTTGGGGTGATTTTTGGCGTGGTGCCCGCCTACCAGAGGAAAGGAGTCGAAGCCGCCATGATGATCCAGGCCCAGCAGTCGTTTATTGATGCCGGCTACACCGAAATGGAGATGAACTGGATTGGCGACTTCAACCCCCGGATGCTGGCCGTTACCCGCGCGCTGGGAGCCCGCATCTACAAAACCCACGTTACCTACCGCAAGCTGTTCGACGAAACCCGACCTTTCGAGCGGTGCCCGATTATTAAGTAGGGCGTTGGCCAAGAATGGCGGTTAGCCCAAAGAAATCTGCCGTTCGGCTTTCCGATGAGCCTTCTTCTTTTACCCGGGTAGGCCCGGGCGGAATGTAGTATCCAGCTGCAGCACCTGCGGAATCAGTAGCTGCTGGTCGTCGTTGTACAGTACGTAATCGGCGCGACGGCACTTTTCCTGCTCACTCAGCTGCTTCCCCATAATGGCCCGGATATCGTCAGCGCTACGGTGCGGGTCGCGGCGCAACACCCGCGCCTGACGCACTGACAAAGGGGCAAACACGGTGATGATCCGGTCGAGCTGACGGTAGGCACCGGCTTCAAAGAGCAAGGCCGCTTCTTTTAGCACGTAGGCCTGGCCCCGCTGCCGTTGTGTTTCGGCCCAGTGCTCAAAATCCCGGGCGACGTGCGGATGCACTAATGCGTTGAGCTGCGCCAGCTGTACCGGGTTGGTGAAGGCCGCTTTAGCCAGATAGACGCGGTTCAGACGGCCGGCAGCATCAAAAGTAGCGGGACCAAACGCCTGCTCCAGCTCCGCCCGTAGCGCTAAGTCGTGCGCCATAATCCATTTGGCCCGCGAGTCGGCGTCGTAGATGGGAACTCCCAATACCTGGAACAGCCGGGCCGCGATACTTTTGCCCGACCCGATTCCGCCGGTTATTCCAATGCGCAGCATCAGCGAAGAGTTGAAAAGCGAACCGCGGGCGTAAGAATCCGGATGCCCCGAGCCAGTACCGGGGTCTGCACCAAGATGGGTTGCAGGCTGGAATCAGCGCGCTGAAACTGCCCGTAGTGGAGCAGCACCCGCAGCTGGCTCAGCTCGAGCCGGGCCGTATCTTCGGGGAAATACTGGACCTGCACCCGCACCCGGGCGGGGCGCAGGGTAAAGCGCCGGCCAGCGGGGAAGCCGCGCAATTCAGGTACAACGCGCACCGCCAGCGTAATAAGCGGGCGGGGCTGCAGCCGGACCCGGACATCCTGCACGTTGGTTTGCACCAGGGCCGGACCACCTATGGGCACCCGGATGGCGCCTTCGCTACTCCCGGCCGGGGCCTGGGGCAAGTGCACCGGATAGGGGCTGGCCAAAGCACTTACCATAGCGGCCGGCCCGCGAAAGGCAATGCTTTCGGGCGTAAACACCGCCGCGTAGGGCAGCGCCGAGCCGTCAGCATTCGGGCTGAGCGTCAACGATACCCGGCGCGTGATCAGCCG
This sequence comes from Hymenobacter fastidiosus, assembly GCF_039539565.1. Classification (NCBI taxonomy): domain Bacteria; kingdom Pseudomonadati; phylum Bacteroidota; class Cytophagia; order Cytophagales; family Hymenobacteraceae; genus Hymenobacter; species Hymenobacter fastidiosus. Next base: position 6,272 of record NZ_BAABDJ010000018.1, read on the forward strand.
GTCGAATTCCACCCACAGGGTGTCGTTCAGCAGGTAATTAAATTGCAGGCCCTCCATTGCCGCCTGCAGGGCCGGGCGCACGGCCTGCCCCGTTACGAAGCGCGTGCCGGGCAGCCGCCTCAGCTGGAGCTCCGCCGGTTTTATGTCGAGCAACAGGTTTTTGCGTAGCAGCTTCCAGCCCCGGCCGGTTACGTTCACGGCCACCTCCGTAGGCAGCGGCCGGATCGGGATATAGCGCTGGGCATTGTAACGCCACGTCAGCGGGTAAGTGATGCGCGTGGTGTAGGTCTTGTTCAGGGCATTGAGCAGCCAGAACGTAGACGCGGCCAGAAAGCACGCCGTAATAGCCCGCCAATAGCTCCGCTCCTGCCCGTAGAATGGGCTGACAAACCAGCGCAGCAAACGGGAGGTACGGGCCAGCACAAGACGGAGCGGTTAAGGATTATTAGCGGGAGCGGCGGCTTTCGGGGCAACTTCGCGGGCAATGGCCGTGCGGTCGAACTTCAGGCGCGTACCCCGGTCTACTTCAATGATAACCGATTCCTCGTTTACCTCGACCACTTTACCATGTAGTCCGCCGATAGTTACAACGCTGGTGCCTTTAACGACACCCTCCCGGAATTTCTTGGCTTCTGACGCCTTGCGCTGCTGCGGGCGGATCATGAAAAAGTATACGACAACGGCAATGGCTATCGGAAACAGCAGGGAAGTAAACCCTTCGCCCGTGGGAATCTGCAACAGGAAAGTCAGGAACATGGGAATGGAATTGTTAGAACAGGATGGTCCTCCTAAAAAAAGCTGTTAGCCGAAGCAAAGCCCAGGGTTTCTGCCGCCACAGTAATTTTTATTGCGGCAGAAACCCTGGGCTTTGCCCGGAACGACAGCCGGCGGCCCGGGCGCCTTACTGAACTACCGGACCATTGGTCGTCTCGGCCAGTACGTTGGCTTTGATGACGACCGGGGTGATATTCGGCTGGGTGTTGGCCCGCACGGCTACTTCCTTGTTTTGCAGGCCGGTTTTGCCGTGGCTGTCAAACTGCACGTCGATGGTGCCTTTTCCGCCGGGAGCAATGGGCTCTTTGGTCCAGTTAGGCGTGGTACAGCCGCACGAAGCAGTAGCATTTTCGATCAGCAGCGGGCTTTTGCCGGTGTTGGTGAAGCTGAAGGTGTGCTTTACCACGGTGCCGGGCTTGATGTCGCCGAAGTTGAACTCGCTCTCGGCGAAGGTCATCACCGGGGCGTTGGGGTTAGGCGCCTCGGTTTCGCTGGCTACGTTGGGGTTATCGACTACGGGATTAGCGGCGTCGCTGGCGGCCGTGGCCGCCGCATTCATCCCCTCGGCACCAACTTCAGCCGATTTATCGGTGCTACAGGCACTGAAAAAAACCAGCCCGTAGAGTAACAACGCAGAAAACAGAGTACGTTTCATAAGCAGAGAGATGGCGGATTAGGAGCCATCAGGATTTTAAAGGTAAGACGAAGAGGCCAAAAATCCGCAACTACGCCAGGTTGGCAATGATGGACTGAGCAAACTCCGTGGTCGACGCTTTCCCGCCCAGATCACCGGTGCATTTTTCCGGCTGCTTCAGGGTAAGGTCCAGGGCCGCTTCGATGCGGTCGGCATACGTATGCTCGCCGAGGTGGTGCAGCATCATCAGCGCAGAACGCAACAGAGCCGTCGGGTTGGCTTTGCCCTGACCGGCAATATCGGGCGCCGAGCCGTGTACGGCTTCGAAGATGGCCATGTCGTCGCCAATGTTGGCCCCGGCTACCACGCCCAGGCCGCCCACGAGGCCGGCGCAGAGGTCGGAGAGGATGTCGCCGAACAGGTTGGTCGTCACGACCACGTCGAACTGCTCGGGCTTGTTCACGAGCTGCATGCACATGTTGTCGATGATCTTATCCTCGAACACGATCTGGGGAAACTCCAGCGCCGCTTCCTTACAGGCGTTAAGCATCAGCGTACCGGCCATTTTCAGGATGTTGGCCTTGTGGGCCAGGGTCACCTTCTTGCGGCCGTGCAGGGCAGCGTAGGCAAAGGCCGCGCGGCAGATTTTACGCGAGCCTTCCACCGTGATGCGGTTGAAGGAGTCGGAGATGCCGAGGCGCTCGTCGTACACTTCCAGACCCGAGTACAGGCCCTCGGTATTCTCCCGAAACAGCACCAGGTTCACGCCGGTGTAGCGCGAGCTGATGCCTTCGGTGGTTTTGGCGGGCCGCACGTTCTGGTAGAGGTCATACTTCTGGCGCAGGGTGATGTTGATGCTGCGGAAGCCTTTGCCGACGGGAGTCGTGATCGGGCCTTTCAGGCCCACGCGGTTTTTCTCCAGCGAATCGAGCAGGCTCTGCGGAATCAGCTCCCCCGACTGGTCGAAGGTGGTCTGGCCGGCGTTCTGCTCTTCCCACTGCACGGGCACCTGGGCCGCCGTGAAAATGCTTTGCACGGCCGCCGTGATTTCGGGGCCGATACCGTCGCCGGGAATGAGGGTGATGATATGCATGCTATTACTAATGTGAGAAATGTATCGTGAATGTGCAGAACGTGAGAAATGCCTATGCTACGCTGGATGCCGTAGAAATAAAAATATGCTGAATGTGCCTTGGAAAAGCCTTTTTCACTTTTCTATGAGCACACTCAGCACATTTTCACATTTCACCCATTCCGCTCAGCGCGTCTTGCGGGAGTTGATCTGGTTGATCAGCTGATCCACATCGCCCAGCAGCTGCTCGGCTTTGCTCTTGGCGTCCTGAATCACGCGCTGGCCTTCGCTTTTGGCGGTGGAGGCCGGGCCGGCGTCGCGGCTGGTAACGAGGCTTTCGGTGAGGTCGGCTAGGATTTCCCGGTACTTTTCGAGCTGGTAGCTGAGCCAGCTACGGGTTTCGCGCCCCTTTTCCGGAGCGAACAGAAGACCCACGGCGGCCCCGGTGAGGGCGCCGCCTGCGAAGCACAGAATGCCGGTAGTGGTTTTGCTACCCATAAGGCGAAGATCGTGGCGTGGTGGATTTAGAAAGGAAAGGAAGCGGACTCTACTCAACGGCGGGCCGCCCGGGCAGGTTGCCTCCCCAATGTAGGATTCAACTTATTGATTGTCCAGCAAGCCGCGGCCGGATTTGCGAATGGCCCCGCTGGCGGTCAGGTCCTGGGCCAGTTTGTCCAGAATGCCGTTCACAAACTGCTTGCTTTTGGGCGTGCTGTACAGCTTGCTGACTTCAATGTACTCGTTGATGGTAACCTTGACCGGAATATTGCGGAAAAGATGCATTTCGCACAGGGCCATCTTCAAAATAATCTTGTCGATGAGGGCCACGCGCTCCACGTCCCAGTTCTGCACCGAGTCGGCAATGAGCTTCTCGTACTGCTCGTCCGCCTCGCGGGTTTCCTTGTACAGCGTTTCGGCAAACTCCTTATCATCGACCCAGTTGGCCGACAACGACATGAGCTCCATTTCTTCCGTAGCGGCTTCGTCGAGCATCTTGATGGTTTTGACCACCAGGTTTTTCACCACCGAGCGGTTTTCCTCCCAGTTCAGGTCGTCTTCCTCAATCTGCGCCGGCAAGCTTTCGCCCTTGAAAACGTAGGTCTTGTAGAGGTGCTTCAGGATTTCCTGGTCTTCGGCGTAGCTGCCGGCCGGGGCCGCCAGGTAGGCCTGGAATTCCTCATCGTTCCTGATTTCGGCGCGCCAGGCTTTGCGCAGAGCCTCCAGCTCTTCGGTGCCCGTCCACTTCAGGGAGCGGCGGATGGTCAGATCCTGGAGCTGCTTGTTGCTGATGAGCTTGTGCAGGGCCACGTTCTGCTCGAAGCGGGTGGTATCGGGCAGGGCTTCCTTGGAGGGCGTGAAGCGGCGGGCCTCCCGCTCCTTCTCCTCCTCAATCACCCGTAGCATAGCTTCGGGTACGTTGAGCAGGTGGATGTACTGATTGTGGATGCTTTCGGCCCCGTGCACCATCTGCCCGGCAAAGAACGTCGCGTCCTTGGCCTTCTGCTTCTGGTAGTACTTGATGGCGTCGGCCACCGCGTCGTTCACCTCCCGGTCGTCGAGCTTCTCCAGCTCCGCGCCGCTGCCGGCTTTGTGCCACTCCTTGAACACGGCCTCGGCCATTTTCTGCTGGCCTTTCAGCAGCTTGCGGTCCTGGGCTTCGGGGGCGTTGAGGTCGGGAGCAAAAGCATCCGCTATCAGATCATTGGCCAGCATAAAATCGGACCCGACGGCCTGATAGTAGGCGTACAGGGCCTGCATGACCTTAATGCGGAGCGTGCGACGGTTGAGCATTCTGTTGAGTTGTCAGTTACCCGTTGCCAGTTGCCAGTTGCGGGAGTCAGAATAGCATTCTAAACCTGGCAACTAACAACGGGCAACGGGCAACTCATTTAGTAAGTGGACTTGACTTTGCCCAGGGACGCGATGCGCTCCTCGGCTTGTTTGGTGGCCGCGGCCTGCGGGTGGCTGCCCTCCTGCTCGGCCTTGGTGAGTACCTGAGTGGTAATGTCGTAGATTTTCTCGGTCTGGCTGAGCGCGCCCTGCCGGCTGCTGCCCACCACTTCCGAGTAGACGTTGATCAGGCCTCCGGCGTTGATCAGAAAGTCGGGAGCGTAAACGATGCCGCGGTCGACCAGCGCCGGGCCGTGGATGTTCTCATTCTGCAGCTGGTTGTTGGCGCACCCGGCAATTACCTGGCACTTCAACCGGCCGATGGTATCGTCGTTGATGGTCGCGCCCAAAGCGCAGGGCGAATAGATGTCCACGTCCTGGTCGTAGATTTCGTCCAGGCCGACCATTTTGGCGCCGAAGCGGGCCGCCGCTTCCAGGGCGCGGTCTTCGTAGTAGTCGGTGAGCACCAGCTTGGCGCCTTCCTTCTGCAGGTATTCGAGCAGGTAGGTGCCCACGTGGCCCACGCCCTGCACGGCAATGCGCTTGCCGGCCAGGCTGTCGGAGCCGAACGCTTTTTTCGCGGCCGCTTTCATGCCCATATAAGTACCGAACGCCGTTACCGGCGACGGGTCGCCGGAGCCGCCCATACTTTCGGGCAGGCCGGCCACGTGCTTGGTTTCCATCCGGATGTACTCCATGTCCTTGGTGGTCATGTTCACATCTTCGGCCGTGATATACTTGCCGTTCAGGTTTTTCACGAAGCGGCCGAACTTGCGCAGCAGGGCCTCCGTCTTCAGCGTTTTCGCGTCCCCGATGATGACGGCTTTGCCCCCGCCCAGGTTCAGGCCCGAAATGGCGGCCTTGTACGTCATGCCGCGCGAGAGGCGCAGCACGTCGTTGAGGGCTTCGGCGTCGGAGGCGTAGTGCCACATGCGGGTGCCGCCCAAAGCCGGCCCCAGCACCGTATTGTGGATGCCAATGATGGCCCGCAATCCGGTTTCGTGGTCGTGGCAGAAGACAACTTGCTCGTGCTGATGCTCAGCAATCTGGCCGAAGACCGACGTATCGGTCAGGGTTTGGATTTCAACCATTTAGGATGGGAATTAGGAAAAGGGTGGGAATTTGGGGCGGGCGGGTTGTTGTATCTTTGGCGGGCAGGCTGCGTAGCCTACTCAATCCGGGTGCAAAAGTACCCAATTTTTCCTAGCCGGCCATCGGCTGAGTCAGGACCGGGCCCAATGGTCACGGCTTCTTAACACGCTCCAACTTCTTTGCCCGTGCGCGCTTTAGCTGCTACCGACAAATACCTTTTCCGCTATAAATGGCATTTCCTCGGCGGGGTGCTTTTCGTGGCTTTGAGCACCCTGCTGGCTATTTTCCCGGCCCAGATCGTGCGCTACTCCTTCGATTTGGTGGGGGAGGGAATCGACCTGTACCATCTCTTTGCCGGCACCCGCGCCCAGGAAGGCGTGTACTCCCTGTTCGGGCGTAACGTACTGCTCTACGGGCTGCTTATCGCGCTGATGGCGCTGCTCCGGGGCATCTTCCTGTTTTTCATGCGCCAGACGCTCATCGTCATGTCCCGGCTGATTGAGAACGACCAGAAGAACGAGATTTTCCAGCACTACCAGTCGCTCCCGCTGAGCTTCTACCGCCGCCACAACACCGGCGACCTGATGTCGCGCATTTCCGAGGACGTGGGCCGGGTGCGGATGTACATGGGGCCCGCCATCATGTATTTCCTGCAGCTGGTGCTGCTATTCGTGCTCATCATCCCGCTCATGCTGATGGTGAACGTGAAGCTGACGCTCTACACGCTGCTCCCGCTGCCGGTGCTGAGCGTGAGCATTTTCTACGTCAACAACCTGATTGAGCGCAAGTCCGACGAAATCCAACGCTCTTTGGCTGCCATGACGACCTTCGTGCAGGAAGCCTTTTCGGGTATCCGGGTCCTCAAATCCTTCGTGCGCGAGGCCGATTCGCACCAGCAGTTCAGTGCGGCCAGCGACAACTACCGGGAAAAGACGCTGAGCCTGAACTTCGTCAACTCCCTGTTTTTCCCGCTGATCCTGTTTCTGATTGGCCTCAGCACCATCGTTACGGTGTGGGTGGGCGGCCAGGAAGTTATCCGCGGCACCATCACCACGGGTAGTATTGCCGAGTTCCTGATCTACGTGAACCTGCTCACCTGGCCCGTCACGGCCCTGGGCTGGACCAGCTCCCTGGTCCAGCGCGCCGAAGCTTCCCAGGCCCGCATCAACGAGTTCATGAATCAAAAGACGGATATCGTGAGCAGGAAGAATATCGAGCAGGAAATTCAGGGTGACATCGTGTTCGACCACGTTTCCTTCACTTACCCCGACACCGGCATTCAGGCCCTGAAGGACGTGTCGTTCCGCATCCGGCCGGGCCAGACGCTGGCCGTTATCGGCAACACCGGCTCGGGCAAAAGCACTATTGCCGCCCTGCTCTGCCGCCTCTACGACGTGACGGGCGGGGCTATTGAAGTCGACACCGTGGACGTGCGCGACTTCTCGCTAAACTCCTTGCGCGGGCAGATCGGCTACGTTCCCCAGGACGTGTTTCTGTTCTCCGACAGCATCCGCAACAATATCAACTTCGGCCTCGATACTCCTACCGAGGAGCGCATGCAGCAGGCGGCCCACGATGCCAACGTGTACGACAACATCATCCGCTTCCCCGAAGGCTTCGATACCAAGCTTGGCGAGCGGGGCATCACGCTCTCGGGCGGGCAGAAGCAGCGCGTCAGCATTGCCCGGGCCCTGGTGAAAGAGCCCAAAATCCTGATTCTGGACGACTCGCTGTCGGCAGTAGACACCAACACCGAAAACGCCATTCTGAACAGCCTGCAGCGCATCATGCACAATCGCACCAGCCTGATCATCTCCCACCGGGTCAGCTCGGTGAAGCTGGCCGATGAAATCCTAGTGCTCGACGACGGCACCATCGTGCAGCACGGCACCCACGAGGCCCTGATGCAGCAGGAAGATGGCCTCTACCGGGCGCTGTATGAGCGGCAGCTGCAGAGTGAGGAAGCGTAGGATGGTTTTTGGTTGTTCGTTTTTGGTTTTTGGTTGTTTGCCCGTGGGATTAGTCCCGACCAAAAACCAAAAAACAAAAACAAACAACCAACAACTACCCATCCAGCATTGCGGCGGCCCGCTTCCCGATTCCGGCGCCCATGGCCACGCCCATGCCATTGCAGCGCAGGGCCCCGAACACACCGGGCGCCAGGGGCTGAATGAGGGGTTCCAGCGCGGCGCCAAAGCCCATTACGCCACTCCAGCGGTAGTCGATGCGGGGGCGCTGGCCGGGTAGAATCACTTCGGTCAGCATTCGTTCAAGCTGATCCTGCACGAGGCTGGTCAGGCCGGGCTCGGTGGTGGCTTCGGCGGCGAAATCAAGGTTTCGGCCCCCGCCAAGCAGGATTCGGTTATCTACCTGCCGGAAATAGTAGTAGCCCTTATCGTAGTGGAAGGTGCCGGGCAGGTGGAGCCCGGGAATCGGCTCCGTAACCAATACCTGCCCGCGGCCGGGCTGCACGTCCAGCGCCGGAAAGAACTGCCGGCTGAAGGCATTGGTTGCCAGCAGTACCTGCCCGGCCTCGATGGTAGCCAGCGGAGTGTGGAGGCTGATGGCGGTAGACTTTTCCTCCAGCGCCATCACCGGGCAGCCGTGCAGCACCACGATATCCTCCTGCCACGCCAGCTTCAGCAGCGCATGCATCATCCGGCCCGTGTCGAGGGCGCCTTCCGCTTGATTTTCGAGCATGGTATGTACCTGACCCAGTCCCAGCCGGGCAACCTGGGCGGTAGCATCCCGGAAGCTGTCGGGGCGGCCGATTATCGGCGCCAGCAGGTTGTTGAAGTAGCCGACGTGGGCCTGGCAAGTTTGTGCCAACAGCTCTTCTTCGGCCCGGAACAGCTCGTACCCCCCCACGGCTTCGTAGTGCAGCGCATTGTCGCCGAGCAGCTCGCGGAGCAGGGCCAGGCCTTCCCAGCGGGCCTGCACTACTGTCAGCAGAGTGGCGGTACCACTTTTCTGCTCCTGCTCCAGCAGCTCCGAAACACTGCCGAAGCAGGCAAAGCCCGCGTTTTTGGTACTGGCCCCGTTGGGCAGCATGTCGCGTTCCAGTACGCATACCCGGGCGGCCGGCCGCTGCCTTTTGGTGAAAATAGCCGCCGTGAGCCCCACGATTCCGGCCCCGACTATTGCCACGTCGAAACCCCGCAGGAAACTCTGGTGCTCCCAGTAGGAAAACGTTTGTCTGGCCATAGCCAAAGATAGAAAGCCGCGGGACGTCTGCCCGGCCCGCGCCAACAACAAAGCCCGGAAACGCAGGGCGTTGCCGGGCTTTCAATCAAGTTCGGAGGCTTCCTCTATTGGCCAACCAGTACCCGCCGCATGCCACTCCGGGCCCCGGAGGTGCAATGCACGATATAATATCCCGCCGGCAGGCTGCTCACATCCAGTACGGTGGTCTCGGTCCCGGCCATCAGGTCGCGGGTGATAACGGGGCGACCTTCCGCGTCGTTGACTTCCACCCGGGTTGGTCCGCTCACATCGGTGCGCACAATAAGGCGCTTGGTGAGCGGGTTGGCTTCAGCCCGTACTTTAATGGCATCGGTGGAGGGCGGGGCCTGCTCCATTTTGCTGGTTATCAACTCTACGGGAGCCGGTTTGGCTGCCGCCGCCGGAGCTGCCACCGCCGCTACGGCCTTAACGACCGGCGCCGGCTTGGCCGTAGCGACGGGCTTAGCCATGGCTTTTGCCGGCGCGGGTTTGCCTGCCCCTGGTTTAGTCGACTTGGTTTGCGCCTGCGCCGGACCGGCCAGTAGCAGCGAGCCCAGGAAAATGAGCGTTAGAGTAACTGTTTTCATACGCATGGCAAACGATGAGTGGAAAGATCCAGTATCCTATAAAAGTAAATAATCCCGCTCAGTTCCCGGCCGATTTTAGCCCAACCCCGCCAGAACGACGATGAAACCGATGGTTTGTGCTGCATTTTTTTTCGCCGTCGCTAATTTCTCCCCGGCCCGGCCAACCCACACTCATTTAGCCACTTCCCCTGATTCCCCATTCCGCAAAAGGGCGTTGCGCGGTTGGCTATCTGGTTCTGAAAGTGTGGTTCTCCAAAAATATTGGGGCCGGAGTTGCGGCGAAGGGCTATTGTGCCGTACATTTGCAACTCAATTCTCTCGGGGTGTAGCGTAGCCTGGTATCGCGCCAGCATGGGGTGCTGGAGGTCGTAGGTTCGAATCCTGCCACTCCGACGGAGCAGTTTACTGTCAGAAAAGCCTCCGAATTTCGGTTCGGAGGCTTTTTTTGCCAGTGACAATTGAAGAGTACCTGTGCGTTACGCCGCACAGTTTTTCGGGGTGTAGCGTAGCCCGGTATCGCGCCTGCTTTGGGAGCAGGAGGCCGCAGGTTCGAATCCTGCCACCCCGACACTGAGTATTCAGGTCATTCGAAAAGCCCGTCGAACTTCGGTTCGACGGGCTTTTTCGATTTTATAACTGTGTCGCCCTGGCAGATTTATTTAGCGATACCGATACGAAAATCCTGCCCTCCAGCAATAAGGCAAGCATGGATATCTGTATGCCTTGTATTTTCTTACTTCACCACCGCCAGCACCTCGGCCCGGTCGGCGGCCCCGAACCGCTCCAGGTATACGTGGGCTAGTGTCAGCTTCTGCTTTTCGGCAAAGGCTTTCACGCCGGAATAAAGCTTATCCGGAGCGACCATGTAGCTGGCCTGAATGCGGGCGTGAGCTACGCGCTGGCCGCTGCTGAAGGTGCGGTAGCGGTAGCCCGTGGGCAGCAGCTGGGAGGTAGTGTCGGCCACGACCAGGCCCACGAAGGCCCGGATCGAGTCCTCGGCCCCGGCGGGGTCGTTGTAGTAGATGTTGGCCAGGTCGCCGCGCAGCTGGCCGGTTTGCTGCAGCTGCTGGGCCTGGCGGAACAAGGGGCCAAACCCGTCGCTGTTTACCCGACCGGCGAAGTAGCGACCTGCCAGAAAGATGGGTTGCGTAGTCGTTTCGAGCGTTACATCGGCCGTGCGGAAGCCGCCCAGGTACGTGTAAACAGCCGCGAAGCCGAAGGCAATGAGGAGCGAACCTATAAAAATCCAGCGAGTCATGAAGGGGGGTTATTGGGCAGTGGTGTTCAGAGCGTCTTTGTACTGCATCTGGTAGAGCTGCTGGTAGAAGCCGCCGTGGCGCAGCAGCTCCTCGTGGGTCCCCGTTTCCTTGATTTCACCCCGGTCCAGCACGATGATTTGGTCGGCTTTCTGGATGGTACTCAGGCGGTGGGCAATAACGAGCGAGGTGCGGCCCTGCATCAGCTTCTCAATAGCCTGCTGAATCAGCTCTTCCGTTTCGGAGTCGACCGAGGAGGTGGCTTCGTCCAGGATGATGATGCGCGGCTGGTAGACCATGGCCCGCACGAAGGAAATCAGCTGGCGCTGGCCTACCGACAGCGTCGCGCCGCGCTCCATTACCGGGTAGTGCAGCCCACCGGGCAGCCGCTCGATAAAGCGCCGGGCCCCGACCAGGTCGGCGGCGGCCCAGATCTGCTCCTCGGTAATGTCCGGGCTGCCCAGGGTGATGTTGTCCTTGATGGTGCCGGCGAAGAGAAATACGTCCTGCAACACCACTCCGATGTGGCGGCGCAGCTCTTTGAGGTCGTAGTCGCGCAGGTCGTGGCCATCAATGGAAATCGTGCCCTTATTGATTTCGTAGAAGCGGCTGAGCAGGTTGATGATGCTGGTTTTGCCCGCCCCGGTAGCCCCCACGAAGGCAATGGTCTGGCCGGCCTGCACCGCGAAGTTGACGTCGCGCAGCACCCATTCCTCGTCGTTGTAGGCAAACCAGACGTGGTCGAACTGGACGTCGCCGCGGATGGTGGCCGGGGCGTAGGAGCCGTTGTCGGCAATGAGCTCCTTGCTGTCCAGGAGCTTCAGCAGCCGCTCGGTGCTCACCAGACCCAGCTGCAGGGTGTTGAACCGGTCAGCAATCTGGCGAATGGGCCGAAAAAACAACGCGTTGTACATGATGAAGGCAATGAGGGCCCCCTTGGAAATGGTGCCTTCAATCTGGCCCTGGGCGGCATACCACACCAGCAGGCCCACGCCCACCGCCGCCAGCACCTCAGCTACCGGGAAGTAGATGCTGTAGTAGAGTACCGACCGGATATTGGCGCGGGTATGCTCCTGGTTGATGGCCTTGAACTTGCGCAGCTCCCGCTCCTCGTTGTTGAAAATCTGCACCACGTTCATCCCCGTCAGGTGCTCCTGCACGAAGGAGTTGAGGTTGGCCACGGCCGTCCGCACTTCCTGAAACGATTTTTTGACCTTCTCCTTGAAGACGTAGGTACTGAACAGCAGCGGCGGAATCACCGACAAACTCACCAGCGTCAGCCGCCAGTCGATGTAAAACATGAAGGCCATGATGAACACCAGCTGCAGGATGTCGCCAATCATGGCGGCCAGCCCTTCGCTGAACACGTCCGACAGAGTTTCCACGTCGGAGATGTTGCGCGTCACGAGCACGCCGATGGGTGTGCGGTCGAAGAACTTCAGGCGCAGGTCGAGGATGTGCTTGTACAGATCTACCCGAATGTCGCGCACGATATACTGGCCCAGCCAGCCGCCGAAGTAGGTTTGCAGGTAGCTCACCAGGGCGTGGCCCACCAGCAGGATCAGCAGCAGGCCGAACATCTTGTTCAGCCCCAGCAGGTCGCCCTGCTCGATGCTGACGTCGACCATGCGCTGAATCAGAAACGGCCGCAGGGTGCCCAGCGCGGCGGTAGCTACGGTCAGGAAAATCAGGAAGTAGAATACCCGCCGGTAGGGCCGCACATACTGCATCAGGCGGCTCAGCACCTGCCAGTCGAAGATATTGCCGGTTTTGGTAGCCTTGGTTGCTTGCTCCATTCTTAGTGCCTGGTGCTTGGTGCGTGGTGCTTAGTGCTTAGTGCCTGGAGTCTATCTTACTTATCAGAGCGGTCGGGCCGGGCGCAACCGGACACCTCGCGTACTATGGGGAGTAATCCAACGACGCTACGCGGAATGCCTCGCTGCGCCCGGCACGACCGCCTTAAATTGAACAGGTAACCGCCAAAAGCCGCCGGAGGTTGCACCCGGCGTAGCACTACCGGCCCGCAAAATACGGCATTCCCACCGGGGCCGCAGCCTCGGGCACCAAACCGGCCGGATATTCAACGCGGCACAGAAACAGGCCCTGGGCCGGCGCGGCGCTGCCCGCATCTATCCGGTTTTGGGCCAGCAAAATGGCTTTGAACTCCGCGGGGGTAATTTTGCCCCGGCCCACCGCCAGCAGCGTCCCTACCACCAGCCGCACCATGCCGCGCACGAAGCGGTTGGCCCGGATACGGAACATCAGCCCCCCCGGCGTGGGGTGCCAGCCGGCCTCGTAGCACACGCACACGTAGTGGTCCACGCCGCCTTTCACCTTGGAAAAGCTGGTGAAATCGAAGGAGCCAATCAGGGTGGCGGCGGCCTCGTTCATGGCCGCCACGTCGGGGTGGCGGTCCAGGTAGAGGCTGTGGTTGACGCTGAACGGGTCGGGTACGGTGCGTACGTGGTACTCGTAGGTCCGGGCTTCGGCGTCGAAGCGGGCGTGGGCGCGGGCGGGTACGGGGTGCAGCAGGCGGGTGGCAATATCCCTGGGCAGGGCCCGGTTGAGGCGGTAGACTACGGTGGCCTCATCGAGGCCGGCGGCCAGTTCCGCATCGAAGTGAATTACCTGGTGGCTGGCGTGCACGCCGGTATCGGTACGGCCACTACCCAGGGTGCTGATGGGCTGGCGCAACACCTGGGTCAGGCAGCGCTCCACTTCGCGCTGCACCGTGAGCGTGTTGGGCTGCACCTGCCAGCCGTGGTAGAGGGTGCCTTCGTAAGCCAGATGAAGAAAGTAACGCACTGCCTGAATGTTGAATTATAGTAGCCCGCCGGCTACCGCCAGCGGCAGCGCTGGGCGCAACCCATTGGCGGTAGCAGTGGGCTGGTTCAAGAACTACATCTTCTCAAACACCATGGCCACGCCCTGCCCCACGCCCACGCACATCGTGGCCAGGCCGTAGCGCACTCCTTCGCGGCGCTGCATTTCGTGGATCAGGGTGGCCGTGATACGGGCTCCACTGGCGCCGAGCGGGTGGCCAATGGCAATGGAACCGCCGTTCACGTTCACCTTCTCCGGGTTCAGCTCCAAGTCCCGGATGCAGGCAATGGTTTGCACCGCGAAGGCCTCGTTGAGTTCGATCAGGTCCAGATCATTGATAGTCAAGCCCGCCCGTAGCAGCGCTTTTTGCGTGGCCGGTACCGGTCCGAGGCCCATCAGCGCCGGGTCGACGCCCGCCACGGCCGACGACACAATGCGGGCCAGAGGCTTCAGGTTGTAGCGTTTCAGCGCCTCTTCGCTCACCACCAGTACGGCCGCGGCCCCGTCGTTGATGCCGGAGGAATTACCCGCCGTCACCGTACCCTCAACGGGTTGGAAAGCGGGCTTGATGCTGGCCAGCTTCTCCATCGACGAAAGCCGCGGCGGCTCATCCGCATCAAACAGCGCCGTGTCGCCCTTCGGGTAAGGCACGAACACGGGGACGATTTCGCGGCGGAAACGCCCTTTTTCCAGGGCCCGCTGATATTTGCGCTGGGAGTTGAAGGCAAATTCATCCTGCTCCAGGCGGGTGATACCGTACTTACGGCCCACATTTTCGGCCGTTTCCCCCATCGTGTACGGATGGTGGAGCTTCGAAAGCTTCTGGTTGGTGAAGCGCCAGCCCAGGGTGGTGTCGTGCGCTATCAGCTCACGGCCGAAAGCCTTGTCCGACTTGGCCATGACGAAGGGCGCGCGGGTCATGCTTTCGGAGCCCCCGGCCAGGTAGAGGTCACCTTCTTCACAGCGAATAGCCCGGGAAGCGTCGATGATGCTCTGCAGGCCGGAGCCGCAGAGCCGGTTGGTCGTCACGCCGGGCACGGTAATGGGCAGCCCCGCCAGCAGGGCCGCCATGCGGGCTACGTTGCGGTTGTCTTCCCCGGCCTGGTTGGCGGCGCCCATAATCACGTCTTCCACGGCGTTTTTATCGATGGCAGGGTTGCGGCGTAATAGCTCGCGCAGGACGTGCGCGGCTAAATCGTCGGGACGGACGCTGCTGAGGGCACCCCCGAATTTGCCGATTGGAGTGCGGACGGCGTCCACGATATAAGCAGTTGGCATTAGGTTGAAATGCGGTTATTCCGGTCGTTGTTGGCTACTTTTGCCGGCCTGCTGCCCGATTTAGGCAGGGCCGAACTGATACAACCACAAAGATGATACAAAGAATTCAAAGCGTATTTCTGCTGCTGCTGGCGCTGGCCATGCTCAGCGTCCTGTTTCTCCCGCTGTGGAGCAAGCTCGACCCGCTCAGCAACCAGGAACTGGTCCTTACCGCTACCAAGCTTACCTACGCCCACTCCGACGCGGGCATGTCGGTGCCTACGCCCACTTATCTCATTGCCGTGCTGGCCATAGCTTCGGCCGCCGTGGCCCTGTTCGAGATTTCGCAGTTCCGCAACCGCTTTATGCAGCTCAAGCTGGGCATCCTCAATTTCCTGCTTATCGTGGCCACTATCGGTGCCACGTTCTACTTCTCCGGCGTAGGTGAAAAGCTGCTCAACGTGAAAATCCCCGGCACCTTCGAAGCCGGTTTTTACCTGCCCACCGTGGCCCTGCTGCTCAACCTGCTGGCCAACCGCTTCATCCGCCGCGACGAGCAGCTGGTGCGCTCCATCGACCGCCTACGCTAAGTCAGCGCTGATTTTCAGGCACATAAAAAAGGCTTCCGTATAGTACGGAAGCCTTTTTTATGTGCCCGGAGCGGCGGCTAATTCCGGTTACGCCCAACCGTCTGCTGCACTTCCGGCACGCCCGACTGAAAATCGAATGAGTCGTAGACGCGGTAGCAGTTCTGACGGTCGGCCACGTGCGGGGAAGCATCCTTAGTGCGCCCAAAGCCAAGGATTGTGGCCCGTTCGGCCCTTTTACCTTCCCGCCTTTCCCGCTCCTGGCAACTTCTCTTCACCAAAAGGAAAAAGCCGCTGCGTTTAAGAATGCAGGGACTTTTGCCTTTCGGCTTACCCGTTTTGGCTATTCGCCGATTTTGGTCACTTTGAATTCCGTGCGACGGTTGCGCTGGAACTCGTCTTCCGTCTTGGCCGCTTTTAGCACCGGCTGGGTTTCCCCGTAGCCCTTCGCCGTGATGCGGCTCTTGTCGATGCCCTTACCGATGATGTAGTCCACGGCCGACTGGGCCCGGCGTTGCGACAGGACCAGGTTATAGGCGTCCCGGCCGCGGGAGTCGGTGTGGGAGCTCAGCTCGATGGTGATTTTAGGATTGTCGACCAGGGTCTGGACCATCTTATCCAGCTCCAGAGCAGCATCGGGGCGAATGGCGGCCTTGTCGTAGTCGTAGAAGATATTCTCCACCACAATGGCCTTGTTCTTCACAATTTTGGTGAGCGTCAGCATTACGGGCACCGTGATGTCGTTCAGCTCGTTCGGCAGCTGGTCCTGGGCGGGCTTGCGGCCCACGGTGCTCACCGAGTTGCGGGCCGCAAAGTAGCCGTCGCGGTCGGCCACCAGACCATAGCTGGCGGCCGCCGTGTCCAGCCTGACTTTGAATTTGCCGTCGACTCCGGTCGTCACCTCCTGCAGCTTCTTACCGGTAGCGCTGAACAGCGTTACGGTTTCGTTGGCTACGGGCAGGGTTTCGCCGGTCTTGTCGTTTCGCTCAATCAGCGTGCCATCGGCATAGAACGTAACCAGCTTGAGAAGCTTCTTGCGGAACATGTACAGGTCGTCGCTGCCCTTGCCGCCCGCACGATTTGAGGAGAATACGCCGACGTCCTTGCCCGTGAAGTAAGGGGCAAAGTCGTCGCCGTTGCTGTTGATGGGTGCGCCCAGGTTTTTCACCTTGCCTTTCTCCACCGTGTAGATGTCGAGCTTGCCGAGGCCGGGATGCCCGTCGGAAGAGAAGTACAGGGTGCCGTCGGGTGCGACGGCCGGGAAGTTGTCGTTGCCGAGAGTGTTGATCTGGTCGCCCAGGTTTTCGGCGGGCGTAAACCGGCCGTTGGGGCCTACCGTGGCTTTGTAGAGGTCGATACCGCCCAGCCCGCCCTTACGGCCGGAAGCGAAGTACAGCGTCTGCCCATCGGGGGCGAAAGCCGGCGAAAAGTCGTCGGCGCTACGGTCGTTGATGTTGATCAGCCTGGGCTCTTCCCACGCACCGTTTTTGTAGAACGACGACCACAGATCCACGCTCAGGTAGCCTTTCTTCGAGCCGTCGTTGGACCGCGCAAACACCACCATTTTGCCGTCCGGGGTGTAGGTGGCGCTGGCTTCGTGCTTGTTCTCACTGTTGAAGATGGGCTCCAGCTTGCGTACCGTGCCGCCGGTCATCTTGGCTGCGTCGTCGAATTTGATGGCGTAGAGGTCGTTGAAGCCTTCCCCGTTGCCGAGGTATTTCCTGCCTTCCCGGCCGGAAGCAAACACCAGCTCTTTCGTGTCCGGCATCATCGTGGCGCTGAAATCGGAAGAGGGCGAATTCACCTGATCCAGGGCCATTATCTCGTTGTTGGTGCGCAGGGCCACGATGTCGTTGCCGGCCCGGGCATTCCTGGCTTCCATCTCGGCGCGGGCCGCCAAAGTGCGGTTGGCTCCGTTCTGGGCGTAGCTGTCGAGCTGAGTGGCCGCCTCGTCGAACTTGCCGTTAGCCTTTAGCGCCAGCCCATAGTAGAACGGGGCTTCTCCAGCCTTTACTCCACCATCAATAGCCGCCTTGTAGAACCCTTCGGCCTGCTCAATCCGGTTCGACAACCGGTAGGACTCCGCCACCCGGTAGTTAGCGGCTGCCCCGTTTTTCCCGCGGCTCACCTCGGCCTTATAGAGTCCGATGGCCGTTTCATATTCGCCCCGGGCAAAGCGCTTATCCGCTTTGCTCAGGCTGCCGGAAGCCGCGCAGCCGCTCAACAGCGCTGCCGAACCCGCCGTGACGCATATAAACATCAGTTTTCTCATAGTGGATGGGGGTGGAATGAAATACCGGGCAGCCCGCGTAGCGGGTCAGATTAGGCCTAGCAATAATACTAAGATTACCTCTGATTCCGGTGCGGGGCCTTTTTGCCGATCTTTAAAAGTACCGGGCCAGCCAGGTAGCAGCAGCCGGGGCCGGCCAGGCTTGCTGCATCTGGCCCCGCTGCGCCACCGTATTGTCGAAATACAGCGTCTCGGGCATCAGGGTGCCATCGGCCACGGCCTGGCGCAACGCCGACCGACCCAGCAGACGCACCTGTCCATCAATCAGAAAGGCTAGTCGGGACTTTTCCAGCAGCGCCACCCCCAGTTGCTGCTCTAGCTGCTGCACAAAGCGCACCGATGCGTCGATGGAACAGCCGCTGGCATCGGCCACGGCTTCATTCAGCCCAATTACCAGGAACTGCTGATGCAGCACCGTTGCCGAGGCCTGCAACGAACGGCCATGGCTGGTCCAGGCTGCCGCAAACTGAGCCAGGGCAGGCTCCACCCCGGCTACCTCCGCCGCCGTCAGCGGCCGACTAGCCTGATAAATCCAGATGCGGGCCGAGGTTGGGAGTTGATCAAAAGGAACGAACATAGGATTGGGGTCTTACAGGCGTGGAAACTCAGGGGCTTGGCGGTCTTCAATCAGAACGACCCGGCCGGTAGCATAGTGCATGTCATCACCAGGGTTTCTGGCGGCTGTTGGGCCTGAATACCTTGGCTGCGCCCCTGTTTTCTACAAAGAAACAGCCCCGTCCGGAAGTTCCGGCGAGGCTGCGCTTAATCTTAGTTGTGAGGCTAAGTGAGTGGGGCTAGGCGTTCAGCCCTTCGGCCGTGGCAATCAGCTCGGCGAGGTCGAATACCTGGACCGAAGATTCGCGGTCCTTATTTTTCACGCCGTCGCTCATCATCGTCATGCAGAAGGGGCACGATACGGCAATGATGCCGCGCTGGTCGGTGCGGGGGCTGGGCGTAGCTCCGGCGGTGCCGCTTTCCACCCCGCCCAGCTGGCCGAGGGCCGCCGCGTTGCCATCTAAGGTCGCTAGGGCTTCCTCAGTGCGCTCAATATTGATTTCCTTTTTGCCGGGCTCGGACTCTTTCCACATCTGGGCCCCACCCGCGCCGCAGCACAGACCGTTGGCTTTGCTGCGCTTCATTTCCACCAGATCGGCATCGAGAGTCGCCAGCACGTCGCGCGGGGCTTCGTAGATGTTGTTGGACCGGCCCAGATAGCAGGAGTCGTGGAAGGTGATGCGCCGGCCCTTAAACTCGCCACCGCCCGACATACCCACCCGGCCTTCGTTGATGAGCTGCTGCAGGAAGGTGCTGTGGTGAATCACCTCGTAGTTGCCGCCCAACGCCGGGTATTCGTTCTTAATGGTATTGAAGCAGTGCGGGCAGGCCGTCACGATCTTCTTGATGCCGTAGCCCTCGAAGGTGGTGATATTCTGCATGGCCTGCATCTGAAACAAAAACTCATTGCCGGCGCGCTTGGCCGGGTCGCCGGTGCAGGTTTCCTCCATGCCCAGCACGGCATACTTCACGCCCACGTGCTCCAGAATCTGCACGAAAGCCCGGGTCACGCGCTTGTACCGCTCATCGAAAGCGCCGGCGCAGCCCACCCAGAACAGGATTTCGGGCTCCTCCCCGGCCGCGGCCAGGTTGGACATGAGAGGAACGGTGATGGGACGCTTGGCAAGTTGCTCAGCCATATGTTTATCAGTTGTCAGTTGTGAGTTGCCAGTTACCAGTTGCCAGTTGCCAGTTAAGTAGGCCGAAGGAATTAGTTTGACTTATCAGCACGTCATGCTGAGCCTGTCGAAGCATCTCTACCGCTTCGCTGAACGGACCTGATGAAGCGGTAGAGATGCTTCGACTTCGCGGACGCTAGATGAGCATGACGTTTTTTTTATTGCCAAGTAATTTTCACGACCTACTTACCAGTTGTCAGTTGTCAGTTACCAGTTGCCAGTTGCCAGTTGTCAGTTATCAGTTACCAGTTGCCAGTTACCAGTTGCCAGTTACCAGTTGCCAGTTGCAGTTCATCAGTTGCCAGTATTCAAAAGAACGAGCTGGCAACTGGCAACACGCAACTGGCAACTCATCAAGCCTTTTCCGTCACGAACAGGTCGTCGGCCCAGTTGAAGCGGTCGGAGGGTGAGAAAGCCCAGGGGGCCCCGTTGTTTTCGATGTTGGAGAACATTACGTTCAGCGAGTTCGGCGCGGCCGACTCTTCCAGCACCAGGAAGCGGCGCATCTCGATGATGGATTCGAGGGGGTTGATATTCACCGGGCAGGCTTCCACGCAGGCGTTGCAGGTGGTGCAGGCCCAAAGCTCTTCCGGCGTCACGTAGCCGCGCAGCAGGGTGTGGGTTTCCTTGTCGGATACTTCCTGCTCGGCGTGCTTGGCTTCGGCCCCGTACATGGCGGGGTGGAAAATCAGCGGCGAGTTGTACTTCTCCTCCACCCGGTCGCGGGTGTCCATAATGATCTTCCGGGGCGAGAGCAGCTTGCCCGTCAGGTTGGCGGGGCAAACCGACGTGCACCGGCCGCACTCGGTGCAGGAGTAGGCGCTGAGCAGGTTGGTCCAGGCCAGATCATCCACGTCCTTGGCCCCGAAGGGCAGGGGCGCGGCGGCCGAGCCATCGGGGTTGGTAGCCGGCGCCGGCACCACGTAGGTGGGGTCCATCATAGCTTTCACCTCGTGGGTGATGCTGTCGACATTTGAAAACTGGCCCTGGGGCACCAGCCGCGAGTACCACACGCTCGGAAACGCCATGATAATGTGGAAGTGCTTGCTGGACGGCAGGTAGTTCAGAAAGCACAGAATGCCCACGATGTGCGCCCACCAGCCCACGCGCTCCAGCACTTCCAGCGTTTCCGGATTGCTCGGAAACAGGCCCGTGAGCAGGCTGCTGACCGGAAACGTGCCCGGCAGATCCACGCCCGCCAGTTGGTGCAGCTTCAGATCGGCGGTGTTCATAGTGAACAGGGCTGCCATCAGAACCACCTCCACGTAGAGAATCACGTTGGCATCGAGCTTCGGCCAGGCCCGCAGCTCGGGACCGGTGAAGCGCTTCAGCGGCGGATTGGAGTTGCGCCGCCACCAGAAAGCCACTACGGCCACGATGACCAGCGCCCCCAGAATCTCATTGGTCGCCATCAGCACGTCGTATAGCGGGCCGAGGAAGCGGAGGACCCGGTGCGTGCCAAACAGGCCATCAATCATGATTTCGATGACCTCGATGTTGATGACCAGAAAGCCCACGTACACGATCAGGTGGAGCAGGGCCGGCGTGAGGCGCTTGAACATCTTCTGCTGACCGAAAGCCACGAGCAGGGTTTTGGTGAACCGCTCACTCGCGTGGCCGGACGCATCCCGGTCGCGCCCGACGAGGATGTTGGTCCGGACTTTCCGGGCCTGCCACACAAACAGGCCGAAGCCGGCGAGGGCCACCAACAGAAACAGGAGGTTTTGAATAGAGAAATGCACGGGAAAAGGTAGGTTTGGGAATCAGTCCGAAATATACTCGGTATGCATAACAAGCTACGGGTTTTTTTGGCGGAAAGATTTTTTACGATAAGTCTTGCAGGTCCGTTGGGGTTTACTACTTTTGTGCTCCCCAAGAGCTAAAAAGCGAATGAGGAACAACCCGAGCTGGTAATGTAGCTCAGTTGGTAGAGCACAGCACTGAAAATGCTGGTGTCGTTGGTTCGATTCCAATCATTACCACATAAAAGCCCGTTTCTGCTACAGAAACGGGCTTTTTGTTGTTTTGGGGTACATCAAAGGGGACGGTTTATTTGCAATTCTGTGCCGTACTGCAAATAATCGTAAGCTTTAGCGGTCATGATTAGCCAATGCCGAAAGGCGGCGCAATTCTCTCGGCGACGGGCGAAGATGGCCTTACGCAGCTCGCCGTAGGTATAGGGCCGGGCGGTATCCAGCCCATTTTGCTCGTAAATTGGGGCAAGCTGTTCCGCTGGAATACCAAGTGCCACTAGGTCGGCCCAGGTGACAATTTGCTGCTGGGCATCGCCGTTGGTGGTGGTACGGGCCGTGTGGGACTGGCGGCAGTAGCGGATAGCCTCGGCAGGTGTGGCTGCCTCAGCGTAGGAGCGGCCAAAGCGGACCACGTAGGTAGCGCCGTTCAGCCGGGCAATGCTGGCTCGCCCTATCTGGTGCAGCACTTGTACGCGGTGGCCTGCGTGGGTGTAGTAAGCGAAGGGGGACGGGCTAGGCATGGAAGCAAATAAAGCGAAAGTCCCAACGCTATCCATGTCGGGGCCTTCTTTGTTTTGGAGTTTGCCGAAGGGGGCCGCCTCACTTGTCCAAATAGATACTTGTTTTACTTTTGGCTTACACTATCCAATACAGTCTGATACTTTCTTTATGAGCAGAATATTGTTCCAAGGCCCACTAATTGCAGCCTTGTTTTCGTTCGCGCCTGCACTAGGGCAAGTTCAAGCAACTCCCTCCCCTTCCATCCTCGGTTCAATTGCTGCGTCTTATGCCGCGAAGGAATTTAGCAAGGAAGTCGCCGTGTATAGGGCCAAGGAATTCGTGATGCGAGAGATTTTAGGTCCTTCGTCTGAGGTAGTAAAATTCGATATTGACCCATTGGCTGCATCCAGTTCAGGCGAGCTTACATCACTCGTCTACCAAAGTGCCACCAAAAGTAAAGAAGGGCTCATACTGGGCTTCTTCGGCGATAGATGGAATGCACAGGGAGTTGTCTACCAGGGATATGCCTTTAAGAGCATACCGAAGGAGAAAGCCCTCGAAATGCTGGCCTTTATTGATAAGCAGCTGGCTGACAACTCAACCTATTTTATAGTTGGTGGCGAAAGCGCCAATATCTATTTTCAATATGATGATATGATCTTCTTGATTAACAAGACTTCCGGAGGAATCAAAACAAGGGTATTCTGGCAGGACTTTGATGCTGAATGGGAGGACGTTGCCTATCAGCGAACGAAAAAACGCCTCATGAAAAAACTTAACTAAAGCAAAGGCCCCAACGTTATCCACGTCGGGGCTTTTTTATTACCTCTATTCTAAGCCGATGCTACCAGATATAGCCGTCAATAAGCTGGCTTTGGTATAGTTGAAGCTCTTGAGTCTCCTCTGCCGTTCCGGCTGAATAAGGCGGGGCTAGTCTGGCTTTCTCCATAATGGCGTACACGTCCTGCCGCTCACACGTAAATTCCTTCCCCTCGCTGTCCAGCACAGTCAATATAGGCCCGTCATTGCTTACCAATTGGCCTGTGCCGTTACGCAGTGAGCCAAGACCATTAAACGCCCACTGTGCATCAAATTCCCATCCTAAACGCTGCTGCTCTGTCTGCATTGGTCCGTAACAAGATTTCGCCCGATACCACTCGGGCGTCTGCCACAAGTTGTGCTGTGGGGCAAAGTTGCTGACGGGATGTGCCCATACCTTGTACGTCTGCCCCGGTGTGAGTTCTCCCCAGCGGGCGGGAACCAAGGGCCGATAGATGACAGCCCATCGGTTCCCCTGCCGCCGAAGTGGGCCGTTGGGGTCAATAAAAGAACCGGCTGAATCTTCGGCCTCCGTCAGCAAGGTTACTCGGTCAACATCGGTGCCATCGAAGGGCATGCCTGTATCATACCGGGCGTGTTGAAGCCAACGCGGCGGCACAAAAGCGTTGGCGTTTATTTGTTGGCGGGGGGCGCGAAACGACGGACTAGGCTCTCGGCCATAGCCAGTTTGGAAGGAGGGTAGGCGTACAATCATCTTCTACAAGATACGCAGAATCTAAGCCGCTTTAGAAGCGTTAAAAGCTCTGTTCCTGCTTATCTGAGTACCTTTGCTTATTCGCTATCCTCGTCACTGTCTTCTATTGAGCCAGATGCGTTGGTGACTTCCGCATTGCTGATATTGCCTAGACTTTTCCATTTCTTTGCTTCCCAACTCCACTGATAAACCTTGCCAGTGCTGGTATCCAGCAGCCGGTTGCTCTGGATGTGGTACCTGCCGTTCTGCGAGTATTTATAGAAAAAAAACAGGCCCAAAGTCAATAAGATAATTTTTGCCAAACGATATAGGTTTAAGCCCATTCTGTAATCAGATAGATGATTTTTTGCCGATAGATTGTTCATCGAGTTTGAATCTGTTAAATCGTTTGATTCACCGGCTAAGAAGCTGTTTGAGTTAGTTTTGTTGGATGCAAGCAGCCTCCATTTCAGCCGTTCGGAAACGG
>NZ_BAABDJ010000019.1:0-49844 GCF_039539565.1 Hymenobacter fastidiosus
GCTGCAGGCCAAGTACGCCCAAACCCAGGCCACGCTGCGCTGGGCCGCCGGCGGGGTGGAGTAGCCGTTCGTGCATTCCGACCGGGTCCAGTCAGCAGCCCTGGCGCTCCGCCCTCCGCCCGCGCTGGGGTTCTTCTGTCTACAGGGTGGATTTACACGGTAAAGCGATACATCCTCATTTCTGCTATGCCAGCACAGATAATGCAAGGCGATTATTAAAAAGGATTCCCTTTGTGATACCCTCAACTCTCCTGCTACATTGCTCAGAACCGCCCTTTTTGCAGTTGTTTTTCAACTGCCTTTTCTGATAATCGGCTATTTTCAGGCTTAGCCTGTAAATCTGCCTAATTAGGAAGAAAAACCTCTCATAAAAGTAAATGTCCCCGCAGTATAAGTGCATTTTCTCAGCACTGCTGGTTTCGTTCGCTGGAAAGCAGGGTGTTGTTAAACAAATAGGGAAAAACCTCCGACTCGGACGCCCAGCTGCTTTATTTTCATAACTAGCACATTGGCTGACAATAGATTACCCGGTGTGTGGGCAAAACGATAGTCGTAACGTTCATTTGCGCTAGCTGCTTTCGATTGCGTTAAGGGACGTGTAAGGCTACCTGTTTTTCGATGCTCTTACCCCGCGTTTGCACCTCCTCACAAGCGACTAAACTATTTAACTGCGGACTCGGAGGTTTTACCCTATTTGTTTAACAACACCCAACTTGAGAAAAGTAAAAAAAGCGTTGAAAAAAGGCTTCGCGGTGGCCGGAACCGCGGAACTGACCGGCATCAGTCGCGCGAGCGTTGAGCGCTACCGCAAGCACCTGCAGGCCGCGCTCACCTAAAAGCACGGCTGCCCCGAAAGGATTCGCGTAATTTCATCCTCCCACTGCTGTAAAAAGGCCTTGTTGAACCCGCCAAACCGGGTCAGAACAGCGCAGCGACCACCCCGGCCGAAACCCTGAACAGCCTAATCAGCAAGGCCCGCCACCCGCACAATGAAAATACTCTTGAGTTGCCTGTTGCTTTTCAATGTCCTGTGTTTCCTGCTTTTCGCCCTGGATAAGCGCAAAGCCCAACGGGGCCAGCGGCGCATTGCCGAAAAAACGCTGCACCTGGCCACGCTGCCCGGCGCGGCACCCGGCGCGTGGGCGGCTATTTTCCTGCTGCACCATAAGAATCGCAAAGCCGCTTTCTGGGGCATCACCCTGGCGCTGACGCTGCTGCAAGGGGCGGTGCTCTATTTCACGTGGACCTATTTTCGGGCGCAGCTTTAGCCGCGTAAGACATTGTCAGGCAGAGCAATAATCACGAGTATTACCAGCTATGCGATTGAGTCGTAGGTTTCCCCCTATTTGTTTAACAACGCCCACCAGTCGGGGATGGACGCGGGGAACGAGGCGGGGCCAGCACGGTGGGCGGCAAGCCGTTCGTGTTGGGCCAACAGCCGAAATGACGGACAGCAGACGGGTGAATCCGTCTGCTGTCCGTCATTTCGCAACTACTCCAGGCTTCGTTTTCCTGGCTTGCCGCTTACTTCTTGCTGCTCGTTTTGCCGGGTTTCAGCACCACTTTGGTCCATCCATCATCGCGGGTATTAAAGTGCTTGTACGCATCGGGGGCCTCCGCAAGGGAAAGCTCGTGGGAAACGATAAAGGAAGGCTTGGCTTTGCCGGAAGAAATCAGCGCGCAGAGCTCCCGGTTGTATGATTTCACATTGGTCTGGCCCGTTGCGATGCGCTGTCCCTTCATCCAGAAGCTGCCAAAGTCGAAGTCCATGTGGCCTTTTTTCTGCAGTTCCTCTTTGGATTTCGGGTCTGCGTTAACAAAAACGCCCACCACCCCAATCGAGCCCGTAAATTTCACCGCCTGGACTAGTTCGTTCATGGTTAGGTTGGACTGTTCCTGGCCGTGCCTGTTGCAGCACTGGTAGCCCACGCATTCGCAGCCCCGGTCGGCACCCTGGCCGTCCGTTAGTTCCAACACCTGGTCAACGGGAGAGCCTTTCGTCGTATCAATGGGGATGCATCCCAATTCTTCCACCAGTTTCAGCCGGTCGGGGTGGCTGTCCACCACCATGATTTTGTCGGCCCCTTTTATCCGGGCCGACAGCGCGGCCATAAGCCCAACCGGCCCGGCGCCGTAAACGACCACCGATTCCCCTGGTTTCACCCCCGCCAGCTCCGTGGCGTGGTAGCCCGTCGGGAAGATGTCGGAAAGCATGGCGTAATCATTTTCCTTCTCGCTGGCATCCTCCGGCAATATCTGGCAGTTGAAATCCCCGTTCGGAACGCGCAGGTATTCGGCCTGCCCGCCCTCGTACGGCCCCATGCCGGCAAAACCATAGGCCGCCCCGGAAAAACCGGGGTTCATCGTCAGACAAAACGCGGTGAGTTGACGCTCACAATTTCTACAATGGCCACAGCCGATGTTAAAAGGCAGGCACACCATATCGCCTACTTTAACGTGCACCACCGCCGTGCCGACCTCGATGACCTTACCCAGGTTCTCATGGCCTAAAATCCGGCCTGCTTCCATGTTGGTACGGCCTTCGTACATGTGCAGGTCGGAGCCGCAAATGTTGGTGGTGGTAATCTGCACCAACACGTCAGTGGGTTGCTCAATTTTAGGGTCGGGCACGTCGGATACTCGCACATCCAAGGGGCCGTAGTAAACAAGTGCTTTCATGATTTCGGGATTAAAGGTCTACCTTAACCCCCGTGGTAACGGCGTTGTTTTACAAAGGGTTGTCACTACTTGGCCCATGAACAGCTCATTCCGTTGGGGTAAATGAAACAGCGACGAAAGCTGCACCAAATACCGGGATGCGCCCGAACCTGAAGCCCCGGTGGGGCCAACGCGGTGGCCTGTTCGCCCGAATTGTCGGGCGCCCGACAAAACTTCGTTTTGTCCTGACCTCGGTCCCGGCCGTCGCCGTATCAGTAAGAGCCCGGTTTGTTGCCGCCCCCGCCCACTAGGGTGTTGTTAAACAAATAGGGGAAAACCTCCGACTCAGGCGCACAGCTGTCTGATTTTCATGATGAGAACCCTGGCTGACAATGCATTACCCAACATGCGGGTATAACGATAGTCTTAACGTTCATTTGCGCTAGCTGCTTTCGATTGCGTTAAGGGACGTGTAAGGCTACCTGTTTTTCGATGCTCTTACCCCGCGTTTGCACCTCCTCACAAGCGACTAAACTATTTGACTGCGGACTCGGAGGTTTTACCCTATTTGTGTAACAACACCCCAAATAGGCTCATTTTCCGGGTCCAAAAAGGCTTAGTGTTGTTTTCCGTTCCTACTATCGTGCGCCCCCTTCACTAGTTAACCTTTGGACCAAACTTTTAACCAAGGCCATTAGGGCGGTGGATCTTCTTTCACATCAGCGTATCACCTTGTAAAATGCTCTACGCGGGAGGTTGCCCTACTTTGGCTCCAGCAACCACCTTCTCGCTGCTTCTATCGTCTTATCCTGGGCAGCATCCGGCGAGTGCTCCACCACAACATCAGGGGCTATGCCGTTCAAATACGGGTTACGGTTTTTATCCGCCATATAGCCTGTTGCAAGGAAAAGGTACGCCCCATCCGAAAGCTTGAAGTTCTGGTTTGTGGTGGTATACCCTGCAGAAGGCTGACCAAAGAACTTCGCGTTGCCAAGCCCCTTCAAGGCGATGGCTACCATCTCGCCGCTACTCCCGGTTAGGGAGTCGATCAGAACAGCTACCCTACGCTGCGTTGTAGCAGCTTCCGCTGCTCTTTGTTCCTTTTCTTTACCGCTCCAGCTTCGCAGAGGTCTTTCCTTTTTATACTTATGCCGTGGCAAGATGAAGTAGCCGTAAGTCCCCTCTCCGATGAGTGCCTGGAGCCCATTGATCATGGGGTGCATATTTCCGCCCGTATTATGCCGCAGGTCGACAACCCAACCCGTTATTTTGTTTTGGGTTTCAAGCGCCTCCAGCTGGCTCCGTATGCCGTGGGAAAAGGTCTGCCCTGCCGATGCGTTCATCGAAACCAATTCCGGCACCTTTATGTAACCTATCCCATTTCCCAAGTACCTGCTTTCGGCTTGCTTGCCCTCATAGCTCGACGAGGTCCAGTTGGCAGCTTTTTCCTTCGGCATGAAAAAAGAATGCTTATCGCCCGCGTTTCGGAGCGTGAGCAGGATATGGTCGATGACGGGCTTACATTCCTCGACGGTTGCCAGGCCCTGTACTTTTTCCTGGACCTCGTTTCTCAACTGACCCCAATCAATAGAATCAGCAAACAGAGAGTTCTTCTTTATTATCTGTTGGAATCTATCCATGTACTGCACAACCTCCTTAGAGGGCTTAGCGTCTGGCTCTCTTGTTTGGGCAAACAAGCTGCTCGCAGCCACTATTAGCGGTAAAATCAATAGTCTCATCGGTGACTTTATTCGGTAGGACATAGAGCTAAGCTGTTAGCGGTAACTTCATGAGATGGATGCATTCACCAGATGCAGAAAAGGGAAGAGTGGTTGGCCGAAAACAAAGATTTTCCTCTGGCCACGTTATCGCTCAAGAATGGGAGTTGTTAAACAAATAGAATTTTGGGCAAGGTCGCGGGGGTGTTCTTTCCCCTCTTGTTCCTTCCTTTTGTCCCTTAACATAAGGCCAGGTATACCCGCCGCCTTGAAATAGTGGCAGTTTTGGCTCTGCGGTGATGCTGGCTGCCGGCGTGGTACTTTAGCGGGGGCAGAGCCTCAATTGAGGGTGTTTACGGAACGCATTCCTGCCGGGTATTTCGGGAACCAGGAACCGTAGCCGGGTCTTCTAACGCATTCCACGCTGCAGGGCCAGGACTACGTGTTTCATAGCAAGGGGGCAGGTGGGTACGAGGTTGCACAAGGAACAGAACAGCCCACTGGCCGACGCCCTGCGAGCGGCAAAAGTTGCTTTTATTTCGCGGGTCACCTCAAGTCAGAAGGAAGCAACAACAGCATGGAGTTGATTTTGTGAAAATCCCTTTATTGCAAAATAGCTAATTGCTGTGGTTTTACCGGGGTTTTGACCGGGGCCTTACGTGTGCTGAACTAGCGCAAAATACACCGGCATTCCCAGCGTAATGTTTAGGGGAAACGTGACCCCCAGGGCCATGGGCAGGTAGAGGCCCGGGTCGGCTTTGGGCGCGGCCAGGCGCATGGCCGCCGGCACGGCAATGTAGGAGGCGCTGGCCGCCAGGATGGCAAAGATGAACCGGTTGCCCACGCTCTCCGTAATGCCGCGGCTGGCGACGGCCACCACGCAGCCGTTGAGCAAGGGCACGAGCACGGCGAAGGCCGTCACGAAGCGTCCGTAGCGCAGGAAAGCGGTGAAGCGCCGGGCGGTAACCATGCCCATTTCGAGCAGAAAAATGGCCAGGAAGCCCTTGAAGATATCCGTGGTGAAGGGCTTGATGCCGTCGGCCTGCTTGGTGTCGGCAATCAGGCCAATCACGAGGCTGCCGAGCACCATCAGCACGCTGCCGTTGGTGAAGGCGTGCTGCACGATGGAGCCCATCTGGGGGGCGGCTCCGGTGTCGTCGGCCTCGTAGCGCCGCATGAGCATCACGCCCACAATAATGGCGGGGGCTTCCATCAGGGCCATCACGGCCACCATGTGCCCGCCAAAATGCAGCTGCTGGGCTTCCAGAAACGACGTGGCCGCCACAAACGTGACGGCACTCACCGAGCCGTAGGCCGCCGCCACGGCCCCGGCATCGGCAATGCTGAGCTTCCGCTTGAGCACGAAGAACGTGTACGTCGGAATCAGCGCCGACACCAGCAGCCCGAACCCCAGCGAATACAGTATCTCGGCGTTGAACGGGCTATGGGCCAGTTCCTGCCCGCCCCTGAAGCCGATGGAAAACAGCAGATACAGGGAAATAAACTTGATGGTGGTGGGCGGGATTTCCAGGTCGCTTTTCACCGCCGTCGCCACAATGCCGAGCACGAAGAACAGCAGCGTAGGATTGGTCAGGTTCAACAGCAGTAAGTGTGCATCCATGCGATAACAGAAAAAGAGAAGGAATACAGGATAACCGATGAGACGCCAGGCTTGCCCGTAGCCCGCGGCTACCGGCAAGCAGGAGCCCAAAAGCGGCACAAAACTATCCATCCTTTTCAGTTAAATAATCATCAAAAAGAGATTTGTTATTAACAGAAACAGAGGCTGTTTAGGGTTTCGAAAAAGCTGTCATCCTGAGCGGAGCGAAGGACCTTATCACGTCCGTACCACTTGGAATTAGGCCAACATGAGCAGGCGTGAGCAGGTCCTTCGCAAGCGGACGCCAGATGAAGGATGACAAACGACGAAAAAACCGAAACCCTAAACAGGTTCATAGTAAAGCTATTAAAGCAGGTGCTCGTCTTCCTGCCGAGGCGAGACTATTTTTTGACGCCAGGGCAACTAGCTCCCCAATCGAAAGGCGTGGCGTAGAGTCATTGAAAGCGGATTGAGGTTACTGCTTGCAGCACCCCACCCAATTTGCAGAAGGCCGTGCCCCATCATCTGCCTCATCCTGCCAGCCCGTTGCTCAGAGCGGGTGGTGTTGCGCTGGGTGGCCCATCAACCGGCGGCGTTGGCTTACCGCCAGCTACCGGGCGAGCTACAGCAGCTCCACCAACGTTTCCAGGGCCATGCCGCGGCTGCCCTTCACCAGCACCTGCCGGTTGAGCACCGGGTGTTGACGCAGCCACTCTGCCGCTTCGGCCTTGGTGGCAAAGTGCGGTGCGGGCCGGGCCACCGCCGCGGCCGCGGCCATCTTGGGCCCGATGAGCACGGCCGGCTGCGGTGGCCCTTGCACCAGCTTGCCCACCCGGCGGTGCTCGGCCGGGCTGTTGTCGCCCGGCTCAAACATGTTCATAACACTGGCTGAATCCCGTAGCCGGCGTACACGGCTGCACCCGGTGGGGCCGGCTGCTCCAGCCGCCGCCGGCCCGAGCCCAGCGTGTAGCGCCGCAGCGCGCAGCGCAGGCCCACGCTATCGATCCGGTCGTGGCGCTCGTAGCCATACGCGCCGGCCGGGCCCGTACGCAACGCTACCCAGTGCCGGTCCAAATACTGCAAGGCTTGCCGGTAGCCGCGGTTGGCCAGCGCTGTACTGGCGTTCACCACTGGTGCCTTCCGGGTCTGGCAATCCAGATGGAGTTTCAGAATCAGCAGCAGGGCGAGCAGGCACATTTTCATCATAACAACTTCTCCACCAGCGCCTCAGCCTTGCTGATGGCCGCCCCCAAACCGGCCGCGTTCTTGCCGCCGGCGGTGGCGAAGAACGGCTGCCCGCCGCCGCCGCCCTGGATTTCCTTAGCCAGCTCGCGCACCAGCGTGGTGGCGTTGAGCTTGCCGGCTTTGGCGATGTCGTCGTCGAGCATCACGGCCAGCTGGGGCTTGCCGTCGATGTCGGCGCCGAGCACCAGCACGAGGTTTTCCACGGTCTGGCGGAGCTGATAGGCCAGGGTTTTGAGGCCATCGGCGCTGCTCACCTGCACCTGGGCGGCCAGGAAGTTGATGCCGTTGAGCGGCTTCACCCGGGCGGCCAGCTGCTCCTTCTGCTGGCTCAGGCTTTGCAGCTCAAACTGCTCGAGCTGCTTGCGCAGGCCGGCGGTTTCCTCGGTCAGCTTCTGGATGCCGGGCAGCAGGTGCTGGGGGTTGCCCAGGGCCTCGCGCACCTGGCTGAGCAGGTCGAGCTGCTGGTCCACGTAGGCTTCGGCCGTTTCGCCGGTCACGGCCTCAATGCGGCGCACGCCGGCCCCCACGGCGCTTTCGGAGGTGATTTTGAAGAAGCCGATTTCGCCGGTGCCGCGCACGTGAATGCCGCCGCAGAGCTCCACGGAGTAGTCTTTGTCGAAGGTGATGACGCGCACGAACTCGCCGTACTTCTCGCCGAACAGGGCCATGGCACCCAGGGTTTTGGCCTCGGCAATGGGCACGTTGCGGCGCTCATCGAGCGGAATCTGCTGGCGGATGCGCTGGTTGACCATGCGCTCAATCTCGCGCAGCTGCTCGTCGGTCACCTTGGTGAAGTGGGAGAAGTCGAAGCGCAGCAGCTTATCGTTCACGAGCGAGCCTTTCTGCTGCACGTGGCTGCCGATAACCTCGCGCAGGGCGGCCTGGAGCAGGTGGGTAGCCGAGTGGTTTTTGCGGATCAGCTCGCGGCGGGCGTGGTCGATTCTGGCCGAGAAGTCGGCGTCCAGGTCCAGGGGCAAATCCAGTACGGTGTGCACGATGAGGTCGTTTTCCTTTTTCGTGTCAATCACCCGCACCTTGCTCAGGGGGCTGGTCAGGTAGCCCGTGTCGCCGATCTGCCCGCCCGACTCGGCGTAGAACGGGGTCTGGTCGAGTACCACCTGGTACTCGGTCTTGCCCTTGGCGGTGGTTTTGCGGTAGCGCAGGATCTTGGCCGGGGCCTCGTCGAGGTCGTAGCCCACGAAAGCCGGCTGCTCGTCGGATTCGGTTACTACGGTCCAGTCGCTCTGCTCGGTTTCCTGGGCGTTGCGGCTACGGTTTTTCTGCTGCTCCAGCTCCTTTTTGAAGCCTTCCTCGTCCACCGTCAGGCCCTTTTCGCGGGCAATCAGGGCGGTGAGGTCGAGCGGGAAGCCGAAGGTATCGGACAATTCAAAAGCGGTTTTGCCGTCGATGCGGTTGCCGTTCTGGCGGGCCGCTTCTTCCAGGGCGTCGAGGCGGCGCAGGCCGTTTTCGAGGGTTTTGAGGAAGGCAATTTCCTCCTCTTCCACTACGCGCTGCACGAACTGGGTCTGCTGCTTGAGCTCGGGGAAGATGTCGCGCATCTGCTCGGCCAGCACCGGCACGAGCTTATAGAGAAACGGCTGCTTGAAGCCCAGCGACGAAAAGGCGTAGCGCACGGCCCGGCGCAGAATCCGCCGGATCACGTAGCCGGCCTTCACGTTGGAGGGCAGCTGCCCGTCGGAAATGGCGAAGGAAATCGTGCGGATGTGGTCGGCAATGACGCGGATGGCAATGTCGGTCTTCTCGTTTTCGGTAGCCGGCTGGTCCGTCACCTTGGCCGGGGCCGTGCCGTGGTACTGAATGCCGGCCTCGTTGGCAATGAACTGAATCAGGGGCTGGAAGACGTCGGTGTCGTAGTTGGACTTCACGCCCGACACGGCCATCATCAAACGCTCGAAGCCCATGCCCGTATCTACGTGCTGGGCAGGCAGTTTCACCAGCGACTTATCGGCCAGGCGCTGGAATTCCATGAACACGTTGTTCCAGATTTCGACCACCTGCGGGTGGTCGGCATTCACCAGCCCGGCCCCGCCCTGCCGGGCAATTTCAGCGTCGTCGCGCAGGTCGATGTGGATTTCGGTGCACGGTCCGCAGGGGCCCGTGTCGCCCATCTCCCAGAAGTTGTCCTTCTTGTTGCCGGGCAGAATCCGGTCGTCGGTGGTGTACTGCCGCCACAGATTCCGGGTTTCGGTATCGGCTTCCAGCTGGTCGCCTTTATCGCCCTCGAAGTAGGTGACGTAGAGGCGCTCCTTGGGCAGCTTGTACACGTCGGTGAGCAGCTCCCAGGCCCAGGCAATGGCGTCCTTCTTGAAGTAGTCGCCAAACGACCAGTTGCCGAGCATCTCGAACATGGTGTGGTGGTAGGTGTCGTAGCCGACTTCCTCCAGGTCGTTGTGCTTGCCGCTCACCCGCAAACACTTCTGGGTGTCGGCAATGCGCTTGTAGGGCGCGGGCTTGTTGCCCAGGAAGTAGTCCTTGAACGGAGCCATGCCCGAGTTGATGAACAGCAGCGTCGGGTCGTCCTTCACCACGATGGGCGCCGAGGGCACGATGTGGTGGCCCTTGGAGGCGAAGAAGTCGAGGAACTGCTGGCGGACGTGGCTGGCGGTGGGAAGGGACATAAGCAGTACCGCGAAGGTTGACTTCGCGAGTCGTAAGGTTCGTGGATGGCAGAGCCGCCGGAATTGGCCGCGGCCGGGATTTTGGCTACTTTTCGCCTTTCCGACGGAAAGGCGCTGCCGGCAAAGTTAGCCGACTAAGCCGGAAAGCGAAATTGCCGCTCCACAACGCCCTGTTCTGGTTGTCATGCTGAGCGAAGCCGAAGCATCTCTACCGCTTCGTCTGAATAGCATTCCAACGAAGCGGTAGAGATGCTTCGGCTTCGCTCAGCATGACATTCTTTTTGCCCCGAATTCCCTACCCGATGCCCTATAAAGACCGCGAAATCGAGAAGCAGTACTTCACCATCGGCGAGGTGGCGGCCCAGTTCAACGTGGCCCCGTCGCTGATCCGGTTCTGGGAAACCGAGTTTGAGGAGCTGCGCCCGCGCAAAAGCAAGAAGGGCAACCGCCTCTACACGCCCCAGGACATCGACATTTTCCGCACCATCTACCACCTCGTCAAGGAGCGCGGCTACACCATTCCCGGCGCCCGCGATATGCTCAAGCAGAAAGGGCCCCAGCTCAAGGAGAAGATCGACGTGATTCAGAGCCTGGAGAAAGTACGGGGGTTTCTGCTCAACATGAAAAAGGAGATTGAGGCGATAAACAAGGCTGGCTGACTCCTGAGTCTGCCAGCCTGAGCCTGCGAAGGCCCTTCCTCGTCGTTGCTACTTACCACTATTAGAGCGTGTGGACACTTAACGAAAAAGGCGGTCATGCTGAGCTTGTCGAAGCATCTCTACCGCTTTTTTGCGGCAAAACGTTCGGTAGAGATGCTTCGACAAGCTCAGCATGACTGTTTCGATGGCTTCAAAGGCCCTTTTAGCTAAGTGTCCACACGCTCTAGATGATCTCAGCCTTTTACTGCGCACTTTGCAAGGGCTGAACTCAGTAAATTATACTTACAGAGAATGAAGAGGAAGGTCCTTCGCAAGCTCAGGATGACAGGTAATTTTTAGCCTTATGCGCTCTGCATCCGATATCTACTTCTGCCGATAATGCCTGCTGCTCCCGACGAACTCCTCTTCCACGAAGTCGCCCTCACCCTCTTCCCCGGCGTCGGCCCCCAGCTTACGCGCCAGCTGATGAGCTACGGCGGCTCGGCCAAAAACGTGCTGATGCTGCCCCCGGGCAAGCTGCGTAAGATTCCGGGCGTGGGCCCGGCCACCGTACTGGCCCTGACCGGTGCGGCCCGCAGCGCCGCCCTGCACCAGGCCGAAGCCACGCTCAAGAAAGCCGCCGCCGAGGGTATCGAGCTGCTGTTCTATACCAGCAAGCGGTTTCCCCGCCGCCTCCGGCAGATTGCCGACGCTCCCGCCCTGCTCTACTACCAGGGTACGGCCGACCTGAACCAACCCAAAACTATAGCCATCGTCGGCACCCGGCAGGCCACCGACTACGGCCGCGAGCAGACCGTGCGCCTGGTGCAGGGCCTGCTGCCCCACCGCCCGCTGGTGGTCAGCGGGCTGGCCTACGGCATCGACATTGCCGCCCACCGCGCGGCCCTGCACGAAGGCCTGGAAACCGTGGGCGTCATGGCCACGGGCCTCGACGTGCTCTACCCCCACGCCCACCGCAAAACGGCCGACCAGATGCTCACCCAGGGCGGCCTGCTCACCGAGTTTCCCTTCGGCACGCCCCCCGACCGCTACAACTTCCCCGCCCGCAACCGCATCATCGCCGGGCTGGCGGATGGTACGGTGGTGGTGGAAGCCGCCGTCAAAGGCGGGGCCCTGATCACGGCCGAGCTGGCCCTGAGCTACGACCGCGACGTGCTGGCCGTGCCCGGCAACCTGGGCAGTCCGGCCTCCGAAGGCTGCAACCAGCTGATCCGGACCAACAAGGCCGCCCTGTATTCGGAGCCCAAAGACTTAGAGGAGCTGCTGAACTGGGACGAGGCCCTGCACCCCACCGGCAAAGCCCGCCCCGCCCCCGCTTACGACCCGGCCGATTTCACCCCCGAAGAGTTCCGAATTATCGAAGCGCTGCGGCCCGGCGAGGAGCTGCTCGACAACCTGAGCTGGAAGCTTCGGCTGCCGGTGCATCAGGTGGCTTCGCTGCTGCTGGGGCTGGAGTTCCGGGGCGTGGTGAAAGCGCTGCCGGGCAAGCGGTTTGGGCTGCTGTAGCACTCCTTTGGGTAGAACCAGCGGGCCGGCGGCCGGTCTGTCTGCCTTCTTCCTGAATCCTATTTCCACTCCTGATTTTTCCGCCGTTTTTTAGATGCATGAAAAAACTTCGACTTGTTTTCTCCGGCGTGGTCCTGATTATCCTGGCCGGGCAACCGGCCACCGCCCAAACGCTGGACCCCGGCTTTGCGGCGGCCAGCATCTACGCGCCGGGGCAGGTATTTGCGGTCGTAGAGCAGGCCGATGGCCGGCGCGTGGCGGTGGGCACTTTCACCCGCGTGAATGGCACGGCCACGCCTTCCATTGCCTGTTTCAACCCCGATGGCAGCCTGGACGCCACGTTTCGGCAGAACCTGGGCCCAGCCAGCGCCGCCTTCCGCGTCCGCAAAGCCAACAACGGGCAGCTGCTGATTACTTCCTATGCCTTCGACGGGACGCTCACTATTGGGGGCGTCAGCCGGCAGGAGCCCGTGCGCTTGAATGCTAATGGTACCGTTGATGCTGCTTTCAACACCGGCACCGGAGCCACCAAGGCGGGCCGCCGCTCCTACCTCAACGACGTACTGGCCCTGCCCAACGGGCAAACGCTGGTGGTGGGGGAATTTGATGCCTTCAATGGCGTACCCGCCCCTGGCATTGCCCGGCTCACGGCCTCGGGTGCCGTGGATGCCGGCTTTACGCCGGGCACCGGGGCCAGCCGGGCCATTGGTACTATCGTAGCCGCGCCGGGGGGTAAATTGCTGATTGGCGGCTATTTCCAGCGCTACAACGGCACCCTTTGCTATAGCCTGGCCCGGCTGAATGCTGATGGCAGCTTTGATAACACCTTTACGCGGGGCCGGGCTTACAACAGCGTCGACAACATCGTAGTGCAGGCCAACGGCAACATCATACTTGCCGGTGACTTAAACGGCCCGCACCCGACACTGGACCGGCTGCTGCCTACGGGCGCTAACGACCAGACTTTCGCGCCGCCGACAGCCCTGCGCGCTTATAGTGTTGCGTCCTACATCAGTGACGCCGTTCAGGTCCAGCCCGACGGCAAAATAGTGTTTTTCACCAATTACGACCTGACTGGTCTTGGCATCCCGCGGGTAGGACGCCTCAACTCCGATGGCAGCCTCGACGCCTCGTTTCAGGCCGGCACCGGCCCCAGCCTCAACCCCTATGCCCTGGCATTGCTGACCAACGGCACTGTATTGGTAGCCGGGCAGTTCACCGACTTCAGCGGCACTTACAACCGCCCCCTGATGCAGCTTACGAGTGCCGGCGCGCCGGACGCCACCTTCCGCCCGCTGATCCAGGCCCCTGGTACGGTGAACGTGGTGGCGCAGCAGCCCGATGGCCGGCTGGTGGTGGGGGGCAATCTATCCGAGGTAAACGGGCAGCCCGTGCATCACCTGGTACGGTTCAATGCTGATGGCTCCCTGGACGCCGCCTTTTCGGCCAATGTGGTGTTGGGGAATAGGGTCACTGGTTTGGCTTTGCAGCCCGATGACCGGGTGTTAACCCTCAGCGGCGGCGTGCTACGGCGCCAGCTCCCGTCGGGCCTACCCGACAACACCCTGAATCCGCAGGGAGTAGCGGACTTCCCAAGCCGGGCTATCCTCGTCCAGCCCAATGGTCGCATTCTGGTGGGCGGCAGCATTGGGGCGGCGGTTCGGGTATCTGCCAAGGTGGTCCGGCTGCTGCCCGATGGTTCCCGCGATGCCACGTTCGCGCAGCCGGAAACCGGTCCGGGCAGTCTGAATCAGTTTGAAACCATGGCCCTCCAGCCCAATGGCAAGATCCTGGTGGCGGGCTCCTATATCGGCGCCAATGGCCAGGACTTCAGGACGCTGGTGCGGCTGGAAAGCAACGGGACGGCTGACCTCAGCTTTCAAGGCCGGGAATTTGCCAGCTCCTTACAGTTCAGCTTCTTCAGCTTAGCGGTGCAGCCCGAGGGCAAGATTCTCGTAGGCGGCAGCTTTTCGGCTTATGATGGCAAGGCCCGCGCGGGCCTGGTGCGCCTGCAGGCCGATGGCGCCCTTGACGCCGGCTTTACGCCGCCGGCTTTCAGCGGCACGATCAATAAAGTGCTGCTGCAACCCAACAACCGCATTCTGGTCGGCGGCGGTTTCACCAGCCCCGGCCTGCCCACCAACCTGCTGCGCCTGCTGCCCGACGGACAGGCCGACGCCACGTTTGCCAGTACGGCGGCCCCCGATGCGGGCGTGCATACGCTCCTGGCCCAACCCGATGGCAAGCTGGTTGCAGGCGGCAGCTTCACCTCCTTCGGCGGGCAGCCCCGCATGGCCCTGGCCCGCATCACGGCCCCGAACGTGCTGCACGTAGCCACCCCCCGGGCCGTGGCCGGGCACACCGCCGTCTGGCCCGTGCCCGCCCACGCCACCCTGCACGTGGCCCCCGACGCCGCGGCCCACGCCCAAACGCTGGACCTGCTCGACGCCCTGGGGCGTACGGTACTCCACCAGGAATTCTCCGGAGCTTCCGCTACCCTTGCCCTCGACACGCTGCCCGCCGGCATGTACCTGCTGCGCGTGACCTACGCCGAAGGTATCGTAAGCCACCGCGTGCAGGTGCAATAGGTTGCATCGCCGCCAGTTGTAGCCAAGGGGACGAACCGCGTGGTTCGTCCCCTTTTTTGGGTTGTAGATTTCTCCCACCCTACCTTGCGGCCCATGCTGCTGTTCAACGACCACCTGCTGCCCTCTGCCACTCTGCCACTACCCAACCGCGGGCTGGCTTTCGGGGACGGTTTTTTTGAAACCTTGGTTTTCGTCAACGGGGACCTGCGCTATGCCGCCGACCACCTCGCCCGCATGCAGCAGGCGGCGGCAGCCCTGCACTTTGCCTTACCGGCACCTCTGGCTACGGCCGAAGGGTTAGGCGCGGTCCTGGCCCGGCTGACTACGGCCATGCGGCTGCCCACCGCCCGGCTGCGGCTGCAAATCTGGCGGGCCGGCGGCGGGCGCTATACGCCCCTTACCGGGACGGCGGAGTGGCTGCTGACGGCGGAGCCGTACGAAACCGATGCCAGCGCGATAGACCAGGCTGACTTCGCCCTCGAAAATCATACTCTGGCCTCCCCGCTTAGCTTTTGCAAGGGGCCCCAGGCGTGGCTTTATGTTCGGGCGGCCTACGAGCGGCAGCAGCGCGGCCTGGCCGAAATCATCCTGTGCAACGCGGCCGGGCAGGTAGCCGAGGCCGGGGCAGCCGCTATTTTCTGGCTTAAGAACGAAGAGCTGTTTACGCCGGCCCTGACCACGGGCTGCGTGGCCGGGGTCCGCCGGGCTCACGTATTGCGCACTGCTCGGGCCCACGGCCTGGCCTGCCACGAAGGGCATTTTCAACCAGCTGAGCTGCAGGCCGCTGACGTAGCCTTCACCGCCAACGTCGCGGCCCTGCGGCTGATTCGCCAGATCGGCCGGCAGCCTATGCCAGCCACTTCCGCCCTCTGGGCGAACCTGCAGGCCTGGGAGCAGGCCGCCTACGTGAGGAGCTGATTCCGGCAGCGTAGGCGCAGCCACTCTTCCTCATGTTCGGCCACGTCGGCTTCGGAAACGTTATTGAGCCGCAGAATTTCTTCCCGGGGTTGTTGGCTGGCGTCCAGCGTGTAGAGGGCCACCAGGGCCCGGTGCTTCCGCGACAGGTGCGTGGCCGAAGCCCCCAATGAGGTAGTAAGTTGCAAAGCAGGCGGGCGAGTGGGCACAACGGCAGATACGAGATATGCCGTCAGATTGGATTTTCAGAGCAAGGTTTAATTTGGCCGCAATATAATTTTGGCTTTTGCCAAGAAATATCACCACCAGTATTACGGAATACAAGGCAAGATACGGCTTCAGGAGCCGTATATTCGGAGAAAGTCTAAAAAAATGGCAATTGTTTAAGAAGATTGAATTTTATAAATATAAAAGCTCCCGGAAGGCAGAAAAGATCTTTTCTCTTACACCGCCACCGGGGCCTTAATCGCGGGCCAGGGGTCATAATTCTCCAGCCGGAAGTCCTCGTACCGGAAGCCAAAAATATCCTGCACCGCCGGGTTCAGCCGCATCTGCGGCAGGGGCCGCAGCTCCCGGGTGAGCTGGAGCCGGGCCTGCTCCAGATGATTGGAGTACAGGTGCGTGTCGCCGCCGGTCCAGATGAACTCGCCGGGCCGCAGCCCCGTAACCTGGGCCACCATGAGCGTGAGCAGAGCGTAACTGGCAATATTGAAAGGCACGCCCAGAAATACGTCGGCCGAGCGCTGGTAGAGCTGGCAGCTGAGCTTGCCGTCGGCGACGTAGAACTGGAACAGGGCGTGGCAGGGCATCAGGTGCATCTGGTCCAGCTCGGCCACGTTCCAGGCCGATACGAGGATGCGGCGCGAGTCGGGCGTGGTTTTCAGCTGCCGGATCACTTCGGCCATCTGGTCGATGTGGGTGCCGTCGGGGCGGGGCCAGCTGCGCCACTGCTTGCCGTAGACCGGCCCCAGCTCGCCGTTGGCATCGGCCCACTCGTCCCAGATCTTCACGCCGTTTTCCTGGAGGTAGCGCACGTTGGTATCGCCCCGCAGAAACCAGAGCAGCTCGTGGATGATGCTCTTGAGGTGGACTTTCTTGGTGGTGACCAGCGGGAAGCCCTGCGCCAGGTCGAACCGCAGCTGGTGGCCAAAGATGCTGAGCGTGCCGGTGCCGGTGCGGTCGGTTTTCTGGGTTCCGTGGTCGAGAATGTGCTTGACGAGGTCGAGGTACTGGCGCATGGGGCGGGGCTTAAGGGTCGGAAGGCAAAGGTAGCAAGCGGCCCCGGGCGGGCAAGGCGGCCCGGGAAAAGCCGGGCGCTGGTGGCCGCCCCGCGGAGCTGCCGGGCACCGAAGTACCGGCCGGCCGCCGTACCTTTGCCGGATGAATCCCCCGCTATTTCATCCCGGGCAGGCCGTAGTCTGCACCAACGACGACTTCACCGTGCTGCTGGCTCAGAACCCGGCCATCCAGACGCCCAAGCGCGGCCCCATCTACCTCGTGCGCGGCCTGTTCGACACCGCCCGCGGCTACGGCCTCACGCTGGCCGAAATCAACAACGCCGGGGTGGCGCCGGGCTTTCCGGAGGCCAACTTCCACGAAAGCCGCTTTGCCGTCCTGCCCGATGTGGAGGAGCTGAGTCTGGCCGAGCTGCTGGAGGAAAGCGTGACGGCGTAATACAGCCCAAGAGCAGCATAAAGAAAAGCTTCTCTTCTCTAGCGGAGGCTTGTTCTGCCCAAAACTTTTGGAATGCCGCTGCGCACCCCACCAACTATGGTTTCCTGGGTTTTTGTGGCTGAAATAGAATGCAGATCAATGCTTAATGCCAGCTGATAGCAGGTTTCCGGGGGGCCCTGGATGGTGGTTTGAACTTCAATAATCCCCATTCGGGCTAGAATAAGTCAGCGTAACTAAACTCTTACGTTTCCCTAAAAAAGAAGCCGCTACCCTTGGAGAGTAGCGGCTTTCCTGTTGAGCGTTCTTGCTTACAGCGACTTGATCACCGGAGCGGCGGGCAGGGTCTCGGCGGGTTTCACCGAGGCTGTTTTGCCGCCTTTCTTCATGCAGCAGCCGGCGCTGCTTTTCTCGGCCATCGAGCACGACTTGGCGGCTTTCTTGCCTTTCTTCTCGTCTTTGCCGTCGTTGTTGGCGGCGGCGGTTCCTACAAATGCAAACAGGGCCAAAGCCAGCAGTGCGTTTTTCATGGGGTTGAAATCAGGGAGGTGGAGGAAACAAAAGCCGGCGGGGTATGGTTGGCTTCCCGAAGTCGACCAGCCGGTGCCCGCTGCCTCTAAAGTACGGAAGCGACGCGAAAGTTCAGCCCCGGGCGACTTCGTTTTTCTCTTCCCCGAACCCTGATTCGGGCTTATTCCGCGCATGACGATTCGTAAAGCCAGTTATCTCACCCTGCTCCTGCTGGCCCTGCTGTCGGCCGTGAGCGGGTATTTCGTGGCCCAGCTGCGCTTCAACTACGATTTCAACGACTTCTACCCCGCCGGCGACCCCGACCTGGACTACTACCAGCAGTACTCGGCCCGCTTCGGCAACGACAACGACTACGTGCTGCTGGGCCTCGAAGCCGCGCCCGGCCGCACGGTGTTCGAGCCCGAGTTCCTGACCCGGGTCGATTCGCTGACGCGCTTTATTCAGGGCCGGCCCCACGTGGTGCACGTCAGCTCCCCCACCAACGCCACCAACCCCGTAGTGGAGGGCTTCGGGGTGTTCAACGTGCCCTACCTGCACCCCGCCGAGCCCGCGCGCCGGGCCGCCGATTCGGCCCTGGTGTACCGCACGCCGGGACTGGTGGGCAACCTCATTGCCCGTGATGCCCGCGCCGTCACCATCCTGTTTCAGACCTCGCCCAACATCACCAAGCCGCCCGGCGACTCGCTGCTGAGTGCCGTGCGCACCGAGCTGGCCCGCCAGGGCTTCGCGCCCGACACTTACCACCTGGCCGGCAAGCTGGTGGCCCAGTCCATCTTCGTGGATCGGCTGCAGTGGGAGCTGGTGGTGTTCATGTCGTTGTCGGTGCTGCTGGTTACGGGGCTGCTGTGGCTCACGTTCCGGACCTGGTGGGGCGTGGTGCTGCCGCTGGTGGTGGTGCTGGGGGCCATTTTGTGGGGGCTGGGGCTGATGAGCGCCTGCGGCGTCAGCATCGACCTGATGACGGCCCTGCTGCCCATCATGCTGTTCGTGGTGGGCATGTCCGACACCATCCACATCATCACCCGCTACAACACGGAGCTGGGCTACGGCACAGCCAAGAAGCAGGCACTGCTGATTACGCTCAAGGAATCGGGGTTCGGCTCGGGGCTGTCGGCGCTGACGACCAGCATCGGCTTTTTCACCCTGATGACCAGCTCCATCCGGCCGATTTACAACTTCGGGCTCTTCACCGGCATTGCCGTGCTGCTCACGTTTGCCTTGTCGTTTACGCTGCTGCCGGCCATGCTCATGCTGCTGCGCAAGCCCGAGCTGCGCATTCCGCGGGCCGAGGGCCACAGCTGGGATGGGGTGCTGGGCCGCATGTTCCGGGTGGTGCTGGCCCGGCGGCGGCTGGTGGTGGGCCTGTCGGCCCTGATCCTGATCGGCTCGGTGGCCTCCGCCTCGCGCATCCGCATCAACTCGGCTTTGCTCGACGACCTATCTAAAAACGACCCGGTGAAGCTGGATTTCGGCTTTTTCGAGAAGAACTTTGCCGGCGTGCGGCCCTTCGAGCTGGCTCTGCAGCCCGCGGCTGGTCGTACCATCTACGACCTGCAGGTGCTGCGCGAAACGGAGGAAATCGAGGGCTACCTGCAAAAAACCTACGGCCTGAACTTCGTGGCCTCGCCCGTCACGCTCATCAAATCGGTGCGTAAGGCCCTGAACGGCGGGCTGCTGGCCGAATACCGGCTGCCCGGCTCGGAAGCCGAGCTGGCCCGGCTGGTGCGGCGGGTGAAGCTGTTCCGCAACAAGCCCGAGTTCCGGGCCCTGGTGCTGCCCGACGCTTCCGCCGGCCGCCTCACCGGCCGCATGCCCGACGTGGGCAGCATCCGCGCCGACGCGCTGAACGTGGACCTGCGCCGCTTCCTGCGCCAGCACACCGACCCGCAGGTGCTCCAGACCCGCCTCACCGGCTCGGCCAACCTGATCGACAAAAACAACGAAAACCTCACCCTGAACATGATTACGGGCATGAGCATCGACATCGTGATGGTCACGCTCATCGTGCTGTTCCTGTTCCGCAGCCTGCGCATGACGGTGGTGGTGCTCATTCCCAACCTGGTGCCCATCCTCATCGTAGCCGGCGTGATGGGGTTGGCGGGCGTGAGCATGAAGGTGAGCACCAGCATCATTTTCACCATCGCCTTCGGTATTGCCGTCGATGATACCATTCACTTTATCAGCAAGCTCAAACTCACGCTGCTTCAGGAGCCGAGCCTGTTCAAAGCCGTGCGCAAAACCTACCTGATGGCCGGCAAAGCGGTGGTCGTCACGTCCCTGATTCTGGTCGGGGGCTTCAGCACGCTCATCTTCTCCTCCTTCGACGGCACGTTCTACGTGGGCCTGCTCATCGGCCTCACCCTGCTCTTCGGCGTGGTAGCCGAGCTGACCCTGCTGCCGATTCTGATCCTGTACTTCTACAAGCATAAGCCCAAGGAAATCCGCCAGCCCGTGCCGGTGCTAAGGGGGTAAAAATTCTTTTGCCCGTCATGCTGAGCGCAGCCGAAGCATCTCGCGTGGTATCATTGGAGTAGTAATCAGACATCAGCCCGCGCGATACTTCGGCTGCGCTCAGCATGACCGTAGCAGCAGGAAAAATCCACCCGCTACCCCTCCCCAAAAGGGAGAGGCTTAAAGCGGTAGGATCTAAAAAGTAGAATCAGAGCCCCTTCCTTTGGGGGAGAGGTTGGGGAGGGGTCCAACTCCCGGCGCGGATTCGCCGTTACTTTGCGTCATGATGAAGTGCCGGCTCCCCGTATTCCTGTTGTTTTTCTCACTCACCGCTCAGGCCCAGACGCCTGCCCCGCCAACTCAGCCCGACCCATTGACGCCGCTGATTCAGGAGCGCGGCCGCATGGTGCAGGCCTACGAAGACGCTAATTCTCAGCGCAACAGCCTGTTTGGCAACAAGGCTTCCAAAAAGGATTTGCAGGAAGTGGTGGACGTGCTCAAGGCCATCATCCGCAAGGACACCGAAATCGTGCAGTCGATTAAGGAAACCTCCATCCGCCGCACGGCCAGCATCGTAGCCGAAAAAACCCAGGCCGAGCGCCAGATTACCGTGGCCCAGGGCGACCAGTCGGTGACTAAAGAACGGTTCTACGACCTGGAAAACCAGATTCAGAACCTGCAGGTCCGCGACAAGCAGCGCGAGAAGAAGCTGGCCGACGCCCAGGCCACGGCCCAGGAAGCGGCCGAGGCCCGCACCAGCCGGGAGCTGCTGGCCACCGCGCTGGCCGGGCTGTGCGCGGGTTTGCTATGGTACATTTACCGGCTGCGCGGCCAGGCCCAGCCCGCCCGCCGCGCGGTTCGGAGGTAAA
The DNA here is from genome assembly GCF_039539565.1 of Hymenobacter fastidiosus. NCBI lineage: Bacteria > Pseudomonadati > Bacteroidota > Cytophagia > Cytophagales > Hymenobacteraceae > Hymenobacter > Hymenobacter fastidiosus. The sequence goes on from NZ_BAABDJ010000019.1 coordinate 21,051, forward strand.
GGGTTCTTCCGGGCATTCTTATCGTCTGTCATCCTGAGCAAAGCGAAGAACCTTCCTCTTTCCAGCAGCTAGCCTTTTTCAACCAACAGATTCTTTTCTGTGGAGCGATTAGCTAGGTGCGTTGAAAATGGGTTGGCAGTGCGAGGCGAGGAAGGTCCTTCGCTTTGCTTCGCGCCGCTCAGGATGACAGACGGGAAAAGTAAGGCTGACTACGAAAAAAACTACCCCATGCTCATTCCCGCCGCTTACTACCTGACTTACGCGGAGGCGGTGAGGCTATATAATGAGCTGCTGGACGCGGAAATAAGCGCCCTGGTCAAAACCTGCGGCCCGCCCTCCTTTCCTTTCGGGGACGGTATCTGGTACCAGCTGCTCATTGAGGAAGAAGAAGCCGATGCGGCCCGCGCCATCGTGGAAGCCTTTGAGGCCGGGCGGGCCGTGGTAGCCATCGTGCGCTGCCCCCGCTGCGGCAGTGCCGGTACGGAGCCGGTTCCCCGGCCGGCGTTCTGGCAGCGGCTGTACTACGCCGGCACTACGCTGTATCAGTGTGCCGGCTGCGGGCGCAAGTTCGCGGCGTAAGCCGATGGATCCAGCCGCCCGAACGAGGTGGTGGCGCTACTTGGACTGGTATCGTTCAACGAGAAGACGCAGGTATGCGTTTCTACACTTGCCAACGACCCTACTGCTAAGCGCTAACAATGCCTTACCGCCACACCATCCGCCAGCGGGTCTACCTGTTTCCGGACCTGAAAACGCTGCTGGCCAAAGCCTCGCCCCGGCGCTCCGGCGATGCGCTGGCCGGCGTGGCGGCCGACACCTACGAGGAGCGCGTGGCCGCCCAGCTCGCCCTGGCCGACGTGCCGCTGCGCAATTTCCTGCACGAAGCCCTGGTGCCCTACGAGCAGGACGAAGTCACGCGCCTGATCCTGGACACCCACGACGCGGCGGCCTTCGCGTCCGTTAGCCACTGCACCGTGGGCCAGCTGCGCGACTGGCTGCTGTCGGATGCCGCCGGGCCGGCGGTGCTGCACCGGCTGGCGCCCGGGCTGACCCCGGAAATGGTGGCGGCGGTGAGTAAGCTGATGCGCAACCAGGAGCTGATTGGCGTGGCCCGCCGGGTGGAGGTGATTACGCGCTTCCGCAACACGCTGGGTTTGCGCGGGCACCTGGCCACCCGCCTGCAGCCCAACCATCCCACCGACGACGCCCGCGGCATTGCGGCCAGCCTCGTCGATGGCCTGCTCTACGGCAGCGGCGACGCCGTGCTGGGCATCAACCCCGCCACCGACAGCCCCCGCGTGGTACGCCACCTGCTGGAAATGCTGGATGCCGTGCGCGAACAGTACCAGATTCCGACCCAGACCTGCGTCCTCAGCCACGTCACCACCACCTTGCAGCTGATTGAGCAGGGCGCGCCGGTAGACCTCACCTTCCAGTCCATCGGCGGCACGGAGGCGACTAATTCCAGCTTCGGCATCAGCCTGAGTTTGCTGCGGGAAGCCCACGAGGCCACGCTGAGCCTGAACCGCGGCACGGTGGGGCAGAACGTAATGTACTTCGAAACCGGCCAGGGCAGCGCCCTGTCGGCCCACGCCCACCACGGCCTCGACCAGCAAACCTGCGAGGCCCGGGCCTACGCCGTGGCCCGGCACTTCCAGCCCCTGCTGGTCAATTCCGTGGTCGGCTTCATCGGCCCCGAAGACCTCTACGACGGCAAGCAGATCATCCGGGCGGCCCTGGAAGACCATTTCTGCGGCAAGCTGCTGGGCCTGCCCATGGGTGTGGACGTGTGCTACACCAATCACGCCGAAGCCGACCAGGACGACATGGACACCCTGCTCACCCTGCTCGGCGTGGCCGGCTGCACCTTCATCATGGGCATCCCCGGCGCCGACGACATCATGCTCGGCTACCAGTCCACTTCCTTCCACGACGCGCTGTACCTGCGGCAGGTCCTGGGTTTGCAGCCCGCGCCGGAGTTTGAAGCCTGGCTCCGCCAACAGGGTATCTTTGACGAACGCGGCCAGCTGCTGCCGGCTTCGGCCGCGCACCGCCTGCTGGGTGCGGGTGGACTGGATAAGTGATGGACGGCCGTTGCTATACCCGCCCCCGGATAGCCTTCCGATTGGCAGACAACTGCCATATTAGCTCCGGCAATACCAACCGCCCCCCGCAAAATCCCTCCCATCCCCCCTGACGACATGGAACAGAAAGCCCTTTCCCTCCGGCCCTTCATCGGCGCTAAAGACTTCGCCGTTTCGCGCCGTTTCTACCGCGCCTTCGGCTTTACCGAAACGGTGTTGTCGCCGGCCATGTCGTATTTCGTGCTGCCGGGCGTGGGCTTCTACCTGCAGGATGCCTACGTGAAAGACTGGATTGACAACACCATGCTTTTTCTGGAAGTCGAGGACGTTGAGAAGTTCTGGGTTGAGTTGGGCGCGCTGGATTTACCCGGCCAGTTCGCAGGCGTGAGAATTACCGCCATCCAACCCGAACTCTGGGGCAAAGAGGGCTTCGTACACGACCCGTCCGGTATTCTCTGGCACATTGGCGAGTTCAATAAATGATAGTTGTCTTCCCGGCACCCACACCGTTCGCGAAACCGCTATAAGTGGATAGTACTCCCGACCACCCCCCGCCCCCCGACGACCCCTGGGCCGGCCTGCGCGCCTTTACCGCCGCCCGCATTGCCCTGGGCCGCACCGGTACCAGCGTGCCGGTGCGTGAGGCCCTGGCCTTCCGGCTGGCCCACGCCCACGCCCGCGACGCGGTGTACTCGGAGCTGGAAACGGCACGGCTGCTGACTGAGCTGGGGGCGCTGGCGCTGCCGGTGCTGGCGGTGCGCAGCCAGGTCGAAAACCGCCCGCAGTACCTGCAGCGGCCCGATCTGGGGCGCGTGCTGCACGAAGACTCCCGTACTACCCTACTGGAAAACGCCCCCGCCCCGGCAGACCTGGTCCTGATTCTGGCCGATGGCCTGTCGGCGACGGCCATCAACGAGCATGCCCTGCCCCTGCTCCGGCTGCTGGTGCCCCGGCTGCAGCAGGCCGGGTTTCGGCTGGCCCCCATCGTGGTGGCCGAGCAGGCCCGGGTGGCTATCAGCGACGAAATCGGGGCGGCGCTGCGTGCCCGGCTGGCCCTGATCCTGATTGGCGAAAGGCCCGGCCTGAGCGCCCCCGACAGCCTGGGGGCCTACTTCACCTACGCCCCCCGCCCCGGCCTGACCGACGAAGCCCGCAACTGCGTATCGAACATCCGCCCGGCCGGCCTCCCCTATGCCGCCGCCGCGGAAAAGTTGTTTTTCCTGCTGTCAGAAGCTTTTCGCCGGCATCTGTCGGGAGTACAGCTCAAAGACGACACGAGCCGGCTGGGGCAGTAACGCGAAGTTCCACTTCGCGCCCCGCGCGGCTACCAGCCACGGCTTCTTTTCAACGTTTCGCGAAGTGGAACTTCGCGTTACCGGCCTTACAGCTGTTTCCAAGCCGGTAGACAGAACGTGTAGGGGCGGGGCTTGCCCCCGCCCGTCGTTGCCCGACCATCATGGCCGCGGCGCGAACGGCGGGGCGTGCCCCCGCCCGTCGTTGCCCAACCATCATGGCCGCGGCGCGAACGGCGGGGCGTGCCCCCGCCCGTCGTTGCCCGACCATCATGGCCGCGGCGCGAACGGCGGGGCTTGCCCCCGCCCGTCGTTGCCCAACCATCATGGCCGCGGCGCGAACGGCGGGCGGGGGCAAGCCCCGCCCCTGACTCGAAAACTGATCCAGGCCCCAACTAATGGACGTAGCTTTACGGCCTGTCCCGCGTCCTTATGGAATCTACCTTTCCCTTCCAGATTATCCCACTGCCCGAACACCTGCGGGTGGACGACGCGCTGTTCGGCATCACGGCCAACGTGGAAGCCGACCCGGCGCTGGAAGGCTACTTCTACCTGTTTGAAAAGTACGGCTTCGGCGGCAGCGGGCAGTCGTGGGAGGAGCACATCAGCACCATTCTGGAGGAGGAGCGCCCCGATCTGCTCGACCACCTGACCGGCTACTCCACCCCTGCCCGCCTGATTTTCTACGCCGACTCGGAGGAAGCCGTGGACGACTTCATGCGCGTCATCGTCCCTGTTTTCGCCGATCTGGGCAGCCTGAACAAGTATTTCAGCCAGACCGATTCGAGCGACTTTTTCGAGTAGCCCGGCCGTCTCCCCGTCGTTCATCCCTGTTCTGAATCCGTCTGTCATCCTGAACGAAGTGAAGGCTGGTAGCTCTGGTGGTAGCCAGTTGGCTTGCCAGCTGGGAACCATCGCCTTGCAGGATGCCGCCCTGCTGCGCCGTCGTCAGGGCCTGAGTGCCCTGCGCCAGGCGCTGGCACTGCCCCACGCCGTGCTCGATGCCACCTTTGTGCCCGCCGAAGCCGAGGTCTGGCTCACCCGCCTCGAAGCCGATACCGCCGCCGAGGCCCGCCCCGGCCCGCTAGCCCGCGCCCATCTGACTCTGCGGGAGCGGTTGCTGCGGGAAGAAGCCCAGGAGCTGGAACTGCGGCTGGCGGCTGAAGCTTAAGTAGTCGTTCAACCGGGCGCCTCACCCCCGCCCCTTTCGCCGCTTGATGAGGTGTGCTCAGAAAAAGGAAAACACAGCCCGTTAAGGCTCAGGAAACGCCCTTTGAAGCCGTGGTTTTACGTGTTGTGAACGACCGTTCACAGCATGTAAAAGGGCTTATTAGCTTATTTGAACCACCGTTTTCTTGAACGAATCGTTGCGTTAGTCAACTAACCAGAAGGAAGCCTAGGCTACGTTGGCTCAATCGAGAGACGACGCCATGAACCGTTTGTGACGGGTGTACCGTCCAGCAGTAGCTGCTAGCAAGTGCGGGAACACCTTTTCCAAGGGACTTTTGACCAACAATGAGGTCAGGTAATAAGTCTGTCCGTGACACTGTATTTTCAGGTAGTGGTAGGACTGAAAGGCATAAATCTCCCAATCTATTTGCAGGTACACGCCCCCAGCAGCATGTAACTCGACTGCCTCTATTTCCACGTACGGCAGCACGACTGTTGCTCCCACATGCGTCAGTTCCAGCCGGTCGTCAAAGGCGGCGACGCTCGTGTGGCGATTGCGCAGGTAATACTCCCCATGCACGTAGAGCCCAGGAGCGAAGTACGGAGCCATTGCTAACAAGATAAAGACCACCGGCAACGCATAAGACCCCGTCACAGCCAAGAGAAATCCCAGCGCCACGAGCGAATAGAACAGGTGCTGCAGGGCGTACAGGTGCGTGAGTGGCGTGATAGCAAAGGGGCGCATCCAGTAGAAGCAGACAGGGAGAAATGTACCGGACAAAGGTGTGCTAAATGCGCCGGCAGGCAAAACCCTCCTTTCGTCAAACGCTTAAAGGCAAGCCCAGTCCCCGCTAAAGTACCATAATCTTAGTATAGGGGTAGTAAGGGCAAAAGCTGCCCTTATTCCAAGACCCCGCTTATAACTAGGATTATGTAAAGGAATAAATCCCAGATGAGGGCGGGAGGGTTTGTACTTCCCCACTGCCCCTAAAATTCTGTTTACTCCTCCCAGTAGAGGCGTCGGGTTCCGAGTTTGCGAAACTCATCCCTTCTGCCAGTTTCGTAAACTTTGATTCGTAGATGGCTTTCTTTGCTTTCGGTAAGAGGGACCGGTAAAAAGGCTCGAAACCGCTTGACTAGGAAGTCCTATGCGAATCTACGTGGTCTATCTGCTGGCGGCTCTGTTGAGTTTCTACATGGTGATGCTCTACTACGGCGTCTCCGCTGGGTTTGCCAGTCCCTTCCCCGTGCTCGCGCTCGTCGGGTCCTTGGTTCTATCGGCGATGGCGGCCCCGACCCTCGTCTATCATGCCCGTGTCGGGCTCTGGCTCGGAGCCCTGGGCTGTGGATTGCTCCTGCCTTACAGCGTGATGTTTTTGGGTAACGTGGTGATGGAATGGCGCTGGGTTTGGCTGATGCCCTTGGGGCTGCTGCCCGGAGGGCTTGTGCTGGTCAGTAGCTATTGCACGGCCCGGGCGTGGATACAGCCGGCCACTTGCTTGCTCCGGTTTCCCGTTCATCGGTGGCTAAAGCGGTGCTTGGTCCTCTTGCCCCTGCTGCTGTGGGGGAGCTACCTCATTTCCATCCGCACGGCTTTCAATTAAGCCAAGATTGCAGTTCACCTTCATGGCGGACTCCCAGGGTTGATGGGTTCAGAGAAACGGTGATGTAAGCAGCCACCGTCTTTCGAATAGGGTCCGATAAGGGGCCGCTAGCGGTCCTTATTTGGCCCTGGGCTATTTCTTAACCGAGGCACTAAGAAACGTCCTTTTCCTGCTTGTTCCCTTTTACAAGCGTTCGTCTGCAGCACGTAAAATTACAGTCTCACAGCGGTTTCGCGAACGGGGTGGCTGCCGGTCCGGCGGCTTTTTCAGCCGTCGGACCGGTCGTCGCTTGCGCCATGCCGCCCGAACAGCGCCAGCGAACGGCAACCGGCCCGACGGCTGAAAAAGCCGCCGGACCGGACCTACACCGTTCGCGGAACCGCTATAATGGCTGCTTTCTGAACCTTAGCGGACTCCTTCCGATTTTCTGCCCGACCTTCGGCCACCATTTTGCCGGTTCCGTTGTTACAACGGCCTTAATAAACGCCTACCCTTTTGTCTGAACAACCTACGTTTACCGATCCTTACGCGCTGGAAAAAGAGCTGCGCAAGGTGCAGGCCCTCATGAAGCTCGAGCAGCAGGAGGACCTGGAGCAATTCAAAATCAAGAGTGCCCAGTCTACTATTGGCGAGCGGCAGAAGCGCGGGCTGACCTGGTACCCGGTCAAGATCGTCAAGGAAGAAATCGGCTTCGGCGGCAAGCTGGTGCTCGAAATTGAGCGCCCCGCCAGCCAGGGCGGCCTGCACCTGTTCCAGGTGGGCAAGAACGCCGCCCTCTTCGGCAACATCCCCGGCCGCTCCGGCTCCGACCGTCCCACGCTTTCGGGCGTGATTACCAGCGTAAAGCGCAACAAGATTCTGCTGGCCACCAACAAGGAAGACCTGCCCGACTGGATCGACGACGGCAAGCTGGGTGTGGACCTGACCTTCGACGAGGTGAGCTACCGGGAGATGGAGTTTGCCCTGGGCAAGGTGCTGGGCGCCTACGAAACCCGCCTGGCCGAGCTGCGCGACGTGCTGCTGGGCGCCCGGCCCGCCCGCTACCGCGACGAGGCCGAGGCCACGCTCTATTACCCCAGCCCGCTCAACGACTCCCAGCTGGCCGCCGTGCGCCACGTGCTGGCCGCCAAGGACGTGGCCATCATTCACGGCCCGCCCGGCACCGGCAAAACCACCACCCTGGTGCAGGCCATTCTGGAAACCATCCGCCGGGAGCGGCGGGTGCTGGTGTGCGCGCCCTCGAATACGGCCGTGGACCTGCTCACCGAAAAGCTGGCTGAGCGCGGCGTGAACGTGATTCGGATGGGCAACCCGTCGCGGGTGTCGGACCTGCTGCTGCACCATACGCTCGACGCCCAGATTATGGAGCACAAGAGCTACGGCGAGCTGAAAGCCATGCGCCAGACCGCCGAGCAGTACCGCGAGCAGGCCGGCAAGTTCAAGCGCCACTTCGGCTGGGAGGAGCGCGAGCAGCGCCGCCTGCTCAAGGAGCAGGCCCACCTCATGCTCCAGGACTCCGACAACCTGGAGCGCTACATCACCGAGGACCTGCTCGACAAGGTCCAGGTGATAACCTGCACGCTGGTGGGGGCCTCCAACCGCGCCATCCGCCACCTCACCTACGAAACCGTGTTTATCGACGAGGCCGCCCAGGCCCTGGAGCCGGGCTGCTGGATTCCGATAACGAAGGCTAACCGCGTGGTGCTGGCCGGCGACCATCAGCAGCTGCCGCCCACGGTAAAGAGTGAAAAAGCCGCCCGCGACGGGCTGCGCGAAACGCTGTTCGAGAAGTGCATTCAGCGCCAGCCCGACTCGGCCCGGATGCTGGAAGTGCAGTACCGCATGCACGAGCAGATCATGGCCTTCAGCTCGGAGCAGTTCTACGAGGGTCGCCTGAAGGCCGCGCCCACCGTGGCCCACGCCGATTTGCCCGCCTACGACCTGCGCTTTGCCCCCAACCTGCCGGTGGAGTTTCTCGACACGGCCGGCTTCGGCTACCAGGAGCTGAGCATTGAGGAAAGCCGCTCCACGGCCAACCCCGAGGAAGCCGACCTGCTGCTGCGCCGCCTGGCCCAGCTGCTGGAGCCCTACGACCCTGCCGACCACGAGGAAGACCTGCTCACCATCGGCATCATTGCCCCCTACCGCGCCCAGATCAACTACCTGCGCGACGCGGTGGAAGCCAACGACGAGCTCATGGGCCTCATGGAGCACCGCATGCTCAGCATCGGCACCGTGGATTCGTTCCAGGGCCAGGAGCGCGACATCATCGCCATTACCCTCACCCGCTCCAACCCCCAGGGCGAAATCGGCTTCCTCTCCGACATCCGCCGCATGAACGTGGGCATGACCCGGGCCCGCAAGAAGCTGCTCATCGTCGGCGACTCCAGCACCCTGGGCGGCCACCCCTTCTACAAGGCCTTCCTCGACTACGTGGAAAGCATCGGCGCCTACCGCACGGCCTGGGAAATGCAGTAGGGCCTCCCGGGCCTTTGCCTCACCCCGGCCCTCTCCCAAGGAGAGGGAGCCTGCTGGCGCGAACGGACCAAAGCCTCAGCTTCTCAGCTGAGGCTTTGGTGTTCTGCCCCCCCTGATACTTGATTCGTGGCTGGCGGGGTCGGAGGCGAGAGCCGACGCCCCCGCATCGTCAGGCTCCCCTCTCCCCTAGGAGAGGGGCCGGGGGTGAGGCCCCGGAGCCGGACGGTTCCGGATTTACGCCCCTTTTCCGTAACTAGCCGGCCTAAACCCATTTTTCACCCCTCACCCGGACCCCGGAGTCCTCCCGATTATGGCCCAGATCAGCCCCAACAAAGTCGTCACCATCACCTACGATTTGAGCGTGACCGACGAAAACCAGGAGAAAGTGCTTGTCGAATCGGCCGAGGCCGACGCGCCCATGGTGTTCCTGTTCGGCCAGAGCGGCCTGCCCGAAGAGTTCGAAACCCAGCTCGACGGTAAAAAAGCCGGCGACGCCTTCAAGTTTTCCCTCACCCCCGAGCAGGCCTACGGTGAGTACGACCAGCAGGCCGTGGTCGATATCCCGAAGCAGGTGTTTGAAGTCGACGGCCAGATCGACGAGGAAATGCTCCAGGAGGGCAACTTCCTGCCCATGGCCGACAACCAGGGCAACCACATGCAGGGCAAAGTCCTCGAAATCGGCACCGATACCGTGAAGATGGACTTCAACCATCCCCTGGCCGGCATGGTCATGCACTTCGACGGCCAGGTAGCCGACGTGCGCGAAGCCACCGCCGAGGAAATGGAGCACGGCCACGCCCACGGCGAAGGCGGGCATCAGCACTAATTCTTTTCAGCCCCCACGCAAAAGGCCGCAACAGGTTGTATCAACAACCTGCCGCGGCCTTTTTTGCCTTGCAAAGGCATGAAATCCGAACGTGGGGAAATGGTGACAATTACTTTTCTTTGCCCCAACGCTCATTTAAAAAATCCCTCTATGTCCTTTTCTACGCTTTCCATTCGGAGTTTTATGTGGCTCCTATTGCTTCCCTTGCTCGCTCTGGCGGCCTGCTCTACCAAAAAGGATGATCCGGCCCCTCTGCCAGGCCACTGGAATCTGGCTACCATGCACGTTGTGGAAAAGGACGCCAACGGCCAGCTTCTACTGGACTACACGCTCACTGGCAAGTCCGGGGATTATATACACCTGACGGATGTCCTGTTTCAGGAATACAACAATAGTCAGCTGAATTTTGAAATGCCGTATACCCGCGCCGCCAATACCATTACCCTGAAAGCCCCGGTTGAGCATCTGAACCAGACGCGGGAAATCCGGGAATTAAGCGCGAATAAGCTGGTGATGAGCTATGTCCGTCCGGTCATAGCACAAGGTAATTCGGCCACGATAGAGGCCACATACACGCGCTGATTTTCGCTGACGCTACTGGTCTTATAAGCCCCGTTGCTATTCTTCACCGAACGGCAACGGGGCTTTCTGCTGCCGCTTGCTGTTACCGTTGGCGTACGCCTGCCCGCAGCTCCGGCCAGAACTCCCGAAAATCTGCCTCATACGCTTCAACCTCCGCCAGAAACGCCGCCGCACCGGTAGCCAGCACTCCAGCAGCGGGCACGCGGCGGCTCAGGCCCAGCAAGGCCCGCTGCAACCCTTCGGGCCGGGCATAGCCCGTTAGCCAGTCGTCGCGGCGCATGTATTGCAACAGATGCTGCAGGCGCTCCGGCAGCTCGTGGCGGCGGGCCTGCAACAGCGCGTACTGGCGCTGGGCGAAGGCGGGCAGCGGCTCGGCGGCGTGAAAGTCGGGGAAGTCGCGGGCCAGCAGGTGGTCGTAGCCCATGTCGGCCACCACGCCGGCCCACTTGCCCAGGCCGGCAGCGCGCAGGCGGGCGGTGCTGCGGCGCACCACGGGGTGGGCATCGGTGAAGGAGTCGATGAAGCGGTGCAGGCGGATGCCACGCTGCACGGCGGCCGGGTAGGCTTCCAGGGCGGCCCGGCCCCGCACGGCCTCGGCGGCGAAGTTGCCGACGACGATATCCTCGTAATCGGGCGTGGTAGTGGGCGAGCCGGAAAGCAGCAGGTGGGCGAGGAAGTTCATCGGTAGCGGGAAGTACGGCAATATCGGGGCGGCGGGCCACCGGCGGGGCTAACCCGGCGGGGCGCGGAGCCGTACAGGTAACCAGCCCGCGGCATCATCCGCGGGCCGACCAACCTTTTCTTTCCTCCAAAACACCCCCGTCATGTCCGATAAATCACCCGTTACCAACGATCTGTCGAAGCTGCTCGAGAAAATCAAGGACGTGCGCATTGCCATGCTCACCACCCAGGACACGGACGGCAGCCTGCGCAGCCGCCCCATGTACACCCAGAAGCCCGACGGCACCAACGCCCTGACCTTCCTGACCGATAAGGATTCGGCCAAGGTGTACGAAGTCAAGAAGGACAGCCACGTCAACCTGAGCTACGGCAACCCCGACAGCAACGTGTACGTGTCCGTTTCGGGCCGCGCCAACGCCTACCGCGACCAGGCCGAAATCGACCAGCTCTGGAGCGAACCGCTGCGCGCCTGGTTTGCCCAGGGCAAGGACGATCCGAACATCATGATCCTGAAAATTGAAATTGAGAAAGGCGAGTACTGGGATACCCCCAGCGGTTTGTTGAGCCGGGCCGTAGCCTATGCAAAAGCCGTTGTGACTGGCGAGCGGGCCACTTCCGACGACGTAAACGAGCACGCCAAAGTGAACGTGAAGTAAGCTGTAGCCTGCTTTTAGTGCAAAGGGCCGGAAGCAATTCCGGCCCTTTTTTGTTGTTTTGCCGGCAAGGTGGTGCCACGACTTTTTGGTCGTGGTACCACTATCGTTGAACAGCGTCGTGTATCGGTCGTGGTACCACTATCGGTGCTGACGCGTGGATTCCGTTCAACGAATAGTGGTACCACGACCAAAAAAGTCGTGGCACCACCCCGATTCCTCATTCTTAATTCTCAATTCTTACTTGCTGACCACCCTCTCCATTATCACCCTGCGGCCCGGCAACATCCGCTGGGGGCTGGCCCAGATGGGCACGGCGCAGCGGCCTCTGCAACGGGTGGCGGGGCTGCGGTTTCAGAAGCTGCTGGGCAGCGGGGCCGGCGGCTTCGGGGCCCTGCCCAATCTGCACCGCTACGGCCTGATGGCGGTGTGGGAGTCGGAAGCGGCGGCGGAAGCCTTCTTCCAGACCCACGCCCTCTGGCTCGACTACCAGCGCCGGGCCCAGGAAATCTGGACGGCCCGGCTGGCTCCGCTCAAGTCACACGGGCTGTGGGATGGGGTCAACCCGTTCGACTACGCAACTGAATCCCCTACCGCCGAGGGCCCCGTGGCCGTGCTGACCCGCGCCTCCATTCACTGGCTGAAAGCGCCCCGGTTCTGGCGCTACGTGGCCCCGGTCAGCGCTACTATTGCCCACGCGCCGGGCGTGCGGGCCGCTATTGGCCTGGGCGAGCTACCGGTGGTGCGTCAGGCCACCGTGAGCCTCTGGGACTCGGCGCAGGCCATGCAGGACTACGCCTACCGCAGCGAGAAGCACCGCGAAGTTATCCGCCTCACCCGCCAGGAGCAGTGGTACAGCGAGGAGATGTTTGCCCGCTTCCGGGTGCTGGGCACCGAAGGCACCTGGGACGGCCGGCCGCGGTAGGAGCGCGGCTGCCGCGGCGGCCGGCCGGCCGCCCGACAAGTAGATGCCGCCCGCTCGTCGGGCCGATAAAAAGCCGCTTACCGCTTTTTCAATTTGGCGGCTTGCTGCCGGTCGCGCATCAGCGCCCGCAGCTCGTCTTCCTTGGAGGTGGGCGGCAGCAGCCGGTACTGCGAGCCCAGCTTTTCTACGCGCACCAGCCGGGCCCCGCGCAGCTCCTCGCGCAGCGCGCTGAGCCGGGAATATTCGGCGTAGAGATGCGCGGCAAATAGCGCCACCTGCGGCCGCAGCGACTCGAAGGCATTGAGCGCCGTCAGCCAGGAAACAATGCGCTGGTATACGTCGCGGCCCCGGCCGTTGAGGCTGTCCTGCAATAAGGCTTCGGTGTGTTCCATCACGGCATCGAGGCATTCGTTGGGCCGGGTGCGGGCGGCCAGCGCCAGCACGGCCGGGCTGGTGCGCTGCCAGCCCCAGTTGTGGCGCAGCAGGTAGGGCAGCAGCTCGGCGTCGCGGTTTTCGGCGGCCAGCAGTTCGGCCCCAAACAGCAGCCCGGCCTCCGACCGACCGCCCGGCGCCAGCTGCTCTTCCACAAACTGCTGCCGCCGCGCGGCACTCCAGTAGCGTTTCAGCTCGTGGTAGTCGTCGAGGCTGTGGGCGTTGCGGCAGCGCTGCTCCAGGGCCGCCAGGTACAGGGGCTCGTCTTCGGCGGGCGTCAGGTGGGTGAGAATATACGGGTTGAGCTGCGGGTAGAAGCGCGGTTGCCACTGGCTGAGTACGCGCAGCATATTCGGCCGGTCGTGGTGCTGGCGGTAGTGGTCGAGCAGCCGGATGGTCAGCGCGACGTCCTGGTCGGCAAACGCCTCGGCCGTACGCAGCCACAGCGCGTCGTCGGCCAGCACTTCGGCCACGCGCAGCAGCACGTGGGCCAGATCGATAGTCGTTATCGGCGTCTGTGCCAGCAGCGGCAGCAGGCGGGTGGCCGTGGCCGGGTCGTGGGCCAGGCCGTACAGCAGCGGCTGGAAATAGGCCGGCAGCGGCGCCGGGGCCGGATAGCGCCCAAACAGCAGCGCCAGCGCGGCTTCGGTTTCGGCGGCCGCAAACGGCCGCGTTTCCAATAGCGCCTCCACCCCAAGCTCGCTCAGCCGGCTCAGCCAGCATTCGAGCACGTGCTGCGGGTAGCCTTCGTAGCTGAACAGGTCGTAGTCGTCGTCGGCCGGCTCGGTGGCCGCGGCCGCGCCCTCGCACACGCCTATCCAGCAGCGCAGCGCCTCGGTTAGCCGGCCGCCCTGCACGGCCGCCGCCACGGCCAGCGCGTAGGGTTCCAGCACTTCGGCAATGGCCGCGTCGGCCAGCTCCAGCATCCCGTCGCCCTCGTCATAGCGGTAGTCTTCGTAAAATTCGGCGTGTTCGCTCAGCTGCTCGTCATCAAAAGCCAGGTCCGACAACGCTTCGTACACCTCGGTGCTGATGCTGTCGGGGGTGGCTTCGGCGGGGGCAGCAGCGGCGACCGGCGGCGCGACTCCGGCGGCTCCGGCGGGCGCGACGCGGGCCAGAAACTGCTGGCGCAGGTCGGGGCGGGCGCGCAGCAGCTCGGCCAGAAACGCCAGCTGCGTGTCGGCGGCGGTATCGCGCAGGGCGGTTTCCAACGCTTTGGGACTGTTTTCCAGGGAATTCGGTAAAGCTGCGGCTTGCAGCTGCGGCCCGAATTTGTGTAGCACCGCCAGCCCCAGCGCCACCCGGTGCTTGCAGATGCCCTCAAAATCGTAGGGGCAGGTGCAGCGCAGCCGGTCACCCGCCGGCAGCAGCGTCAGCTTCACCTGGTAGCGGCCGGAGGAGCCGCGCACCTTGGCCGTGAACGTGTCGGCCTCCCGGCTGATGCTACCCACGGAGCCGTCGCGGAAATAGGCTTCGCCCCGCGCGAAGCTCGCCGGCGAGGCCAGGGATTGAAGGTACTGGCGCGTAAACATGGGCGTAAAGACTGATTAAGGAGCGCTGCATTTCGTCCGGGGCGGGGCCAGCGGGCCGCAGCTACTGTCGGCCCGAATATAGCAGCCCCCGGCCGCACTCTGGCAAAGCGGGCTGCCGCCGGGGCAGCTTTCGGCCCCCACCCACCGGGAAACCGCGGTAAACCGCCGTATCGAACTGCTTCCGCCCAACCCCAAACACCCCGCCCCCAACGCCCCTATCGGCCGGCTCCCCCGCGCCTTTTTCGGAGCGGAGGCCGGGGATGAGGCGCTTTCCCGGCATTTCCGCTTACTTTCGCCAGCTCAGCACCAACTCTAATTGGAAGCCCATGCCCGGCTACAGTCCCCAGCAAATCGAGAAGAAGTGGCAAGCCCACTGGAAAGACCACCGCACCTTCAGGGCCGATAACGCCTCCGAAAAGCCCAAATACTACGTGCTCGACATGTTCCCGTACCCTTCCGGGGCGGGGCTGCACGTGGGGCACCCGCTGGGCTACATCGCCTCCGATATCGTGTCGCGCTACAAGCGGCTGCGGGGCTTCAACGTGCTGCATCCCATGGGCTTCGACTCGTTTGGGCTGCCCGCCGAGCAGTACGCCATCCAGACCGGCCAGCACCCGGCCCTCACCACCGAGCAGAACATCGGCACCTACATCCGCCAGCTCAGCTCCCTGGGTTTCAGCTACGACTGGAGCCGCGAGGTGCGCACCTCCGACCCGGCCTACTACAAGTGGACGCAGTGGATTTTCCTCAAGCTGTTCAACTCCTGGTACAACCTCGACACGAACAAAGCTGAGCCGCTGAAAACCCTGCTCGCTAAGTTCGCCGAAAACGGCAGCGACGGTATCCGCGCGGCCGGCGACGAAGAGGAGCACCACAGCTTCACCAACGGGCAGTGGAAGCTGTTCAGCGAGAAGCAGCGCCTGCAGGCCGTGCATCCCTACCGCCTGGCCTACCAGCAGGATACCTACGTGAACTGGTGCCCCGGTCTGGGCACGGTGTTAAGCAACGACGAAGTAAAAGACGGCCTCTCCGAGCGCGGCGGCTTCCCCGTGGAGCGCCGCCTGATGCCCCAGTGGAACCTGCGCATCACCGCCTACGCCGACCGCCTCCTGCAGGGCCTCGACACCCTCGACTGGCCCGACGCGGTGAAGGAAATGCAGCGCAACTGGATCGGCAAAAGCATCGGGGCCGAAGTCGAATTCAGAATTCAGAATCCAGCTGAGGAATCCGCCGAGGACCAACAACCAACAACCAATACCCAACAACCAACCATCAAGGTCTACACCACCCGCGTGGACACGATTTACGGCGCGACGTTTCTGGTGCTGGCTCCCGAGCACGAGCTGGTAGCGGAGCTGACCACGCCGGAGCAGAAGGAGCACATCCAGGACTACATCGATGCTACCAAGCGCCGCTCGGAGCGCGACCGGATGGCCGACACCAAGACCGTTTCGGGCGCCTTCACCGGCTCCTTCGGTATCAACCCGCTCAGCGGCGAGCCGGTGCAGATCTGGATTGCCGACTACGTACTGGCCGGCTACGGCACCGGCGCGGTGATGGCCGTGCCCAGCGGCGACCAGCGCGACTACGTATTTGCCCAGCACTTCGGCCTGCCCATTATTGCCGTTACCGATGCCCAGCAGATTGAGGAGCAGGCCGACCCGACCAAGGAAGGCCGCTACATCAACTCCGAGCTGATCAACGGCCTCACCTACAAGGAAGCCACCCACAAGCTGATTCAGCACCTCGAAGCCAACGGCATCGGCAAAGGTAAAACCAACTTCCGCATCCGCGACGCCATCTTCGGCCGGCAGCGCTACTGGGGCGAGCCGATTCCAATTTACTACAAGGACGGCGTGGCCTACGGCGTGGCCGAAGCCGACCTGCCGCTGGTGCTGCCCGAAATCGACGAGTACAAGCCCACCGAAACCGGCGAGCCGCCCCTGGGCCGCGCCAAGGACTGGAAGTACAAGGGCCTCTACGACTACGAGCTGAGCACTATGCCCGGCTGGGCCGGCTCCAGCTGGTACTACCTGCGCTACATGGACCCGCACAACGCCGAGCGTTTCGTGGGCGAAGAAGCCGAGCGATACTGGCAGAATGTTGACTTATATCTCGGTGGCGCCGAGCATGCTACCGGCCACCTGCTCTACTCCCGCTTCTGGCACCTGTTCCTGAAAGATCTGGGCCTGGTGACGGCCAATGAACCGTTTCAGAAGCTCATTAATCAGGGCATGATTCTGGGCCGGTCCAACTTCGTGTACCGCATCAACGGCACCAACACGTTCGTGACGCTCGGCAAAAAGGACCAGCACGAAACCACGGCGCTGCATGTCGATGTGAACATCGTAGAAAACGACGTGGTCGACCTGGAAGCCTTTAAAAAGTGGCGGGAGGAATACGCCAACGCGGAATTCATCCTCGAAGACAACGGCACCTACGTCTGCGGCGTGGAAGTCGAGAAGATGTCGAAATCAAAGTACAACGTGGTGAGCCCGGACGTGCTGATTGAACGGTACGGGGCCGACGCGCTGCGGCTGTACGAGATGTTCCTCGGGCCGCTGGAGCAGTACAAGCCCTGGAATACCAACGGCATGAGCGGCGTGGCGGGCTTCCTCAAGAAGCTCTGGCGCCTCTACCATCCCCAGGACGGCGACTTCGCCGTGACCGACGAAGCCGCGGCCCCCGCCGAGCTGAAGGCCCTGCACAAGGCCATCCGCAAAGTTGAGGAGGACATCGAGAAGTTCAGCTTCAACACCACCGTCAGCGCCCTGATGATTACGGTGAACGAGCTCACGGCCCTCGACTGCCACAAGCGCGCCGTGCTGGAGCCACTGGTGGTGCTGCTTTCGCCCTACGCGCCCCACCTGGCCGAGGAGCTGTGGGTGGAATTAGGCCACGCGGCCGGCAGCATCAGCCAGGCCGCCTACCCCGGGTTCCGCGAGGAATACCTGGTGGAAGACACCGTAAACTACCCCGTGGCCATCAACGGCAAGGTGCGCGAAACCCTGCAGTTCCCGGCCACCGCCACGGCCGCCGACATTGAAGCCGCCGTCCGCGCCTCCGACTTCCTGGTGCGGTTTGCCGACGGCAAGGAAGCCAGGAAGTTCATCGTCGTGCCCGGCCGCATGGTGAACGTGGTGGTGTAGAGTAGCCGACCCACTCGTCTGTCATCCTTCATCTGGCGTACGCCAGATGAAGGACCTTCCTCCTTCTGGCGGAAAGCCATATACATGCACAAAGCCCTTTACCAGCGTATGGCAAAGGGCTTTGTGCATTGAAAGATGCGGGCAGTACACGCAGAGGAAGGTCCTTCACTCCGCTTTGCTCAGGATGACAGACGATTTTTTGGGAGCAGTTTACCTAACCAGCCAGCAGCTCGGTGCGTTTGGCTTTGGGCAGCGACGCAATGATCAGGTCGTAGGAATGGTCGATCAATTCGCGCAGCTGCGGGTCGGTGACGCCGGTACCGATGCGGACCGTGTTCCAGTGCTTCTTGTTCATGTGGTAGCCGGGCAGCACGTAGTCGTATTCGTCGCGCAGTTCGGCGGCCCGTTCCGGGTCGCACTTCAGGTTGATGCTGCCGAAGGTGTCGATGTCGGTGAGGGCGAAGACTTTGCCGCCGGCCTTGAACACCAGCGTTTCGGGACCAAAGGGCGTTTCCTCCGTCACGCCGGGCTTGAGCAGGCAGTAGTCGCGAAAGTCTTCGATGTTCATGCGAAATATGGTTTTCAGGAACGTCATGCTGAGCGAAGTCGAAGCATCTCGCCCGCTTCGTTGAGTTGGCACTGCAACGAAGCACGCGAGATGCTTCGACTTCGCTCAGCATGACGTTCTGGTATTATTTCCGCTGACAACTACTACCTCGTAAACAGGCGGTAAAGCACCACGCACAGGCCGACCAGGAACATGGCCATGCTCAGCTTATTGATGAAGTGCATGCTGCGCAGATTGAAGTTAGTCTGGCGGTTGGGGTCGTTTTTGCGGAAGAAATAACCGAGAGCGGGACCGAAATCGAAGAGGCCTTTACGCATGATAGCAGAAGGTGATGGTACGTAAAAGTAACAGCTGCCGCCGCGGAAAGATTTGCCGGCGGCCAGATATTGCGGTAGTTCTTGCCCCGGCTTACCGGAACAATGATTCAATGCGCTGCTGATTGTTCTGGCTGATAATCTTGCGCTTCACCTTCAGCGTGGGCGTCAGCTCGCCCGATTCCACGCTCCACAGCGTGGGCAGCAGGGCCACTTTCTTGATCTGCTCCCACTGGGCGAAGGCGGCGTTGGTTTGCTGCACCAGCTGCTCGTAGAGCTGCTGCACCTGGGCGTGGGCGGCCAGCGCGGCATCGGAGAGGTCGGTGGGCAGATTCTGGCGGCCGGCCCAGGCCCGCAGCTCCCCGAAGGCCGGCACCAGCAGCGCCGCCGCAAACTTCTCGCCCTCGCCCACCACCATCACCTGCTCCACCAGCGGCGACTCCGAAAGGCGCGATTCCAGGGGTTGCGGGGCCACGTACTTGCCGTTGGAGGTCTTGAACATCTCCTTTTTGCGGTCCGTGATTTTGAGGAAGCGGCCCTGCACCAGCTCGCCGATGTCGCCGGTGTGCAGCCAGCCGGCGGCGTCGATGGTTTCGGCGGTCAGGTCGGGGCGGCGGTAGTAGCCCTGCATCACGGAGGGCGAGCGGGTCAGGATTTCGCCGTCGGCGGCGATTTTCACCTCCACGCCCGGCAGCACCGGCCCCACGGCCCCGATCAGATTGCCCGCGGGCACGGGCTGGCTGGCGGCAATCACGGGCGAGGTTTCGGTCATGCCGTAGCCTTCCATCACCCGGATGCCGGCGGCCCAGAACACCCGCGCCAGCCGGGGCTGCAAGGCCCCGCCCCCGCTCACAATGTAGCACACCTGCCCCCCCATTGCCGCGCGCCACTGGCTGAATACGAGCCGGTTGGCCAGGGCCAGCTGCGCATTGTACCACCCGCCCTGATCCTGCTGGGTGTCGTACCGCAGCCCCAGATTCAGGGCCCAGAAGAACAGCTTTTTCTTCGCGCCGGTCAGCTCCTGGCCTTTGGCCACGATCTTATCGTAAATCTTTTCGAGCAGGCGCGGCACGGTGGTGAACACCTGGGGCTGCACCTCGCGCAGGTTGTCGGCAATGAGCTCCACGCTTTCGGCGTACCAGATGCTAAAGCCCAGCAGCAGGTACAGATACGTGGCCGTGCGCTCGAAAATATGGCTCAGGGGCAGGAAGCTCAGCGCCTTGCTGCCGGCCGGCAGCGGCAGGTGGCCGGTGAGGTTTTCGCAGTTGAAGAGAATATTGCGGTGGCTGAGCATCACGCCCTTGGGCCGTCCGGTGGTGCCGCTGGTGTAGATGAGCGTGAGCAGGTCGTCGGGCTGCACGGCGGCTTTCAGCGGGACCAGGCTGGCCGGGTCGGCGGCCTGGCCCAGGGCCAGCAGCCCGGCAAAGGAGCGCGTGCCGGCCACCTCGTCGAAGGTGATGACGTGCTCGGGGCCGTCCGGCAGGCCGGCTATGGCTTCCTGCACCCGGGCCAGCAGCTTTTCGTTTTCCACCAGCACCACCCGCACGCCGGCATCCTGGAAAATATGGCGGTAGTCTTCCACCGTGATGGTCGGGTACATGGGTACGCTCACGGCCCCGAGCTGGGCGATGCCGAAGTCGGCCACCACCCACTCGGGGCGGTTGGCTGAGATGATGGCCACTTTGTCGCCGGGGCCGAGGCCGAGCTGGCGCAGGCCCAGGCTGGCGTGGTCGCTCAGCTCCTGCGCCCGGGCCGCGCTCAGCGGCTGCCAGGTGCCGGATTTTTTCTCCACCAGGCAATCGGCCCGAGGCGTGGTGGCGGCTAGGTGGGCAAGCAGGTCGAAGGTGCGGCGGATGGACATGGGGGATGAATCTGGAAACGGCGGCAAATGGACTGGCACGGCCACAAAAGTAGCCCGGACTAGCGTCGGCAACGATGGCAGGCCATAATTTTACCGGCCGTACGAAGTACGGCATTCGCAGTGGCGCTGGCGGCAAGGCCGCAGGCGGACGCATGCGGGCCTACCACCAGAACCGGGGTAAGTACCTGCCAATTAATCACCTACCCCAAACCCCAGGAGCTGCGCCGCGCTGAGCTGGCCCAGGTGCGCTACCACATGGTCGGCGTGGTGCAGGTCCTGGCCTTCGGAATGCTCGCTCTTGTAGCCCACACAGTACATGCCCGCGGCTTTGGCGGCCGTCACGCCGTTGGCCGAATCCTCAATCACCAGGCACTCGTGGGGCGGCATTCCGGCCAGCTGCGCGGCGTGCAGGAAAATGGCGGGGTCGGGTTTGGAGCGCGGGAAGTCCTCGCCGCTGACCAGATTATCGAAGTACGGGTGGAGTTCGAAGCGCGTGAAGACGCGGCCGATGGTTTCCTTGGAAGCCGAGGAGGCCAGCTGCAGCGGTACGCCGGCCGCGTGCAGCTCCTCAATCAGGGCCCGGGCCCCGGGCAGCAGCTCCAGGGCGGCATCTTCCTCGAAGGCCTTGGCAAAGTGCAGCCGCTTGCGCAGTATCAGGGTTTCTACGTCCTGCGGCAAGTCAAACTGCTGGCGCAGCTGCTGGTACACGTTGCGGGTGGAGGAGCCCAGGAAGGTGGCGTAGTCTTCGCGGCTCATGGCAATGCCCAGCTCGGCGAAGTGGCGGAAAAAGGCGTCGTGGTGGAGCGGCTCGGTATCGACGAGCACGCCGTCCATGTCGAAGATGACGGTGCGGATCATGCGGCGGATTGGGTACCGGCCAAAGGTAGCGGATTGCGGCCGGGACCCGGCGGGCAGGGCAGGGTGAGAAAAAGAACGTCATGCTGAGCATGTGGCGTATCAAGCCAGGGACCGAGGAATCTCGCGTGGTATCGTTGCAATAGTCATTGTCATGCTGAGCGAAGCCGAAGCATCTCTACCGCAGTAGTAATTACCATCACAACGAAGCGGTAGAGATGCTTCGGCTTCGCTCAGCATGACGTTCTTTTTTTCCCTGCCCTTCTCCCTACCCTTTCGCCAGCGCCACGATATCCGGCACCTCCAGCACCGGCCTGGAGTAGCCGTGCTGCACGGCGTGCAGCATGGCCTGGCCCAGCTCCGTGAGCGTGGAAGCGTATTTCGGGGCCAGACTCCGCAGGGCCGGGTAGAGCCAGCCAAAGTATTGGTAGTACGACAGCACGTGCCGCTGGCCGGGGGTGGCGCGCAGGAAGCCGGGGCGGAACATATAGGCGCCGGCAAAGCCGGCGGCCAGCAGCTGGTTTTCCGTCTGGCCTTTCACCCGGGCCCACATACTGCGGCCGTGTCCGGAGCTATCAGTGCCCGCCCCCGACACGTAGCATAACGTGAGGCCGGGATTCCGCGGCAGCAGCGTCTGGGCGAAGTGCAGGGTCAGATCGTGGGTGGCGCGGCGGTACTCGGGCTCCTTCATCCCCACCGACGACACGCCCAGGCAGAAAAAGCAGGCGTGGTAGCCCGTGAGCTGGTCCTGGATGGGCGTCAGGTCGTGGAAGTCGGCGTGGATGATTTCGCGCAGCTTGGGGTGGGTATGGCCGCTGGGCTTGCGGCTGATGCTGAGCACCTGTTCCACGGCGGGGCTGTTCAGGCATTCCAGCAGCACGCCTTCCCCCACCATGCCGGTGGCCCCGGTCAGAATTGCTTTGATCTTCATGAGCAGGCAGACGGGTAAGCGGGGCGGATGTTTTAACTCTGGTTTCCTCTCATGCCTCCATATTTGGCTGCAATCTTTTTCAGTTCTGCAATTAGACCTTATTCGACTTGGTTGGTGAGTTTATCGGGCGCGTAGGCCCGCCAGGCGCTACGGACGCGCAGGTTGTGCAGGCCGCAGGCCACGGCCATCACCGTGTCGCGCCGCCACTCGCCGCGTAAACGCAGCGTGTCCTGGACCATGCGCAAGCGCTTGATGCCACTGTGGGCGTGCTCAATGACGACGCGCAACGGGCTCATCAGCTGATTGTAAAGCTTTTGTAAAAACGTCAATTCCTGTTTCGGTGGCTTTTTGTGGGGCATCTCCACCAGCACCCCCGCCGGGGCGTGGCCCAGTAGGCCCAGGTCCTGGCGCAACACGCTGCCAGCGGGCAGCCGTAGCGCGTACTCGTCGGCCAGGCGCTTGTCGTAGCAGCGTCCGCCTTCCGTGGGCGAGAGGTAGTGCACGTACTGCGTTGAATCGCACAAAGTCATGTTTTTTAGGCAGTGGGCTTTTTTTTTCCGCTGTATTCTTCCGCCTGGGCCTCGCGGTCCTGGTTGCGCGGCACGCCGCGCTCGACCCCGTCGTAGGCGAAAACCAGTTCGCCATGGGCGGCCAGGTGCTGGGCTAACGCGCCCCCATCGCGCACGGGCAGCAGCCCGCGACGGGCCAGCACCTGGTTCAGTACGCCTAGCAGCGCCGTGCTCAACTGACTCACGCGCGCTTGCGAGATGCCGAAGCTGGCCGCTTGATGCTGCTGTAAGCTGCTGTTTTTGAGATAGGTAAGCAGGAAAAATAACTTCACGTCGCTACCCGCCAGCACGGCATTGGGCCGTTCGCGATGCGCCGCAAACTGCCGCCGCTTGCCTTCGAGCGTGTGCCAGCGGTGGTAGCGCTCCCAGGCCGGGGCGAAATCGGTGCGTAAATCGTCAAATTCGGCCACGTGTAGGCTGGTCAGGGCAAGGAACTGGCGCGGCTTCTCGCGTAGGCAGATGTAATCCATCCCCAAAGTTACGGCTGCCTCGCACGAGTTAACTTAGCACCCTTTTCCGAATCAAGTCTCATTAAGGTGCGAGTGCCGTTACGTCGCCAAATTATCGTCGATGTCCAGATTTTCGCCAAATGAGTTTTTGTTCGGTTTTCGGCTTTTAAGTCTCCTGCTGGGCTTATTCGTCTGCGTTGCCTGTAAAAAAGAAGCCGTTTTCTGCGTCCCTGATGTACCGCCAACCCCGAGGGACGCTTATATATTTCCAGTACGTACTGGTACACCTGCATGGGCTGCACTGAAATGCCACTGCCGAAATGCTGGCTGTCTGTCAGGTGCCGCCCGCTACCTTGAATAGCATATCTACAGAAGGATTAGGTGTATAGTCCCAGGATGTGATGGAGGGCATTTTACGACCGAACTTCGCCAGTACTTGTGGGACAATTACTTCCCGGCAGCGCCCGCCACCGCCCGCCCGCCCTGCCCTCGGACTGCGTGACAAAATAAATCGATTAGCAAATGGTGTCACAAGACCAACGTGACATTTTTGCGGAATCAGTTAATTTTGTCACGCGCTGTTACACGCAGCCCGAAGTGGTTTGCAAAACCGCCGTAGGGCACGGGGTCGTACCCGGTAGGGCTTGTCCCCGTACCCTCACCTCTTTCTTTTTCGCATTTCACTTCGTGACGAGTATAACACCAGTGTAATGGCTGCTCGCGCGATATCGGCACTTAAGCCGCCGAGCACCTTCCGGCAGCTGATTTCGTTTTCTTCCCTCGGGCTTCCAACCCAGTGCTGTACAGTCGAATCTTGCCGCTTTACAAGGGCTTGAAGCGGCTGGAAACCAGGCCCGGTCGAAAACGGTTAGCTGGTGGGGCATTGCTTACCGGAGTTCTTTTAGTAGCTGCTGTTACGCAGGCAACTTTGGCAACTGGTGTTTCAAGTTGTTTCTCGTTGCTTGTTTCTCGTTTCTGGTTGAATGGGCGCCCAAAAAACGGCCAACCAGAAACAAGCAACCAGCAACAAGAAACAGACTGCGTAACAGCAGTTAGTATGTAGACATAATTCTACGCTGAACCAGCAAAACGCGCCGTAGACCAGTTGAGCGTACTTTCCAGGCAGGCGTATCAGAACAGGTACGTTTAGCTGAACGGATTCCTACGCCAATTGGGCTGACCTTTGCCGACACCGCTTCGGCTTCGTCCACCCCCAGGAGTCGGCCTCGCTTAACCCCTTCCTTTACCATGCAAATCACCTTCTTCAACGCCAAGAAATACGACCAGGAGTCGTTCGACGAGGTAAACCAGGACTTTGGGCACGAGCTGCGCTTCCTGGAAGTGCCGCTGGACCCCCACACCGCCGTGCTGGCCCAGGGCGCCGAGGCGGTGTGCGTGTTTGTCAACGACACCGTGAGCGCCGAGGTGCTGGCGCTGCTGGCCACGGCCGGCGTGAAGCTACTGGCCCTGCGCTGCGCCGGCTACAACAACGTGGACCTGAAGGCCGCCGCCGCCCACGGCATCGTGGTGGTGCGCGTGCCGGCCTACTCGCCCCACGCTGTGGCCGAGCACACCCTAGCCCTTATTCTCACGCTGAACCGCAAAACCCACCGGGCCTACAACCGCATCCGGGAAGGCAATTTCGCCCTCACGGGCCTCCTGGGCTTCGACCTGTACGGGCGCACCGTGGGGCTGGTGGGGCTGGGCAAGATCGGGCTGATAACGGCCCGCATCCTGCGTGGCTTCGGCTGCCGGGTGCTGGCCTACGATGTGCAGCCCAGCGCCGAAGCCGAGGCCCTGGGCGTGGAGCTTACCGGCCTCGACCAACTCTACGCCGAGTCCGACATCGTCTCGCTGCACTGCCCGCTCACGCCCGAAACCCACCACCTGATAAACGCTGAGGCCATTGCCAAAATGAAGCCCGGCGTGATGCTGATTAACACCAGCCGCGGCGCTATCATCGACACCAAAGCCGTCATCAAAGGCCTCAAAAGCGAGAAAATAAAGTACCTGGGCCTGGACGTGTACGAAGAAGAAGGCGACCTTTTCTTCGAAGACCTCTCCAACAAAGTCATTCAGGACGAAGTATTTATGCGCCTGCTGGCTTTCAACAACGTGCTCATCACCGGCCACCAGGCCTTTTTCACCACCGATGCCATGCACAACATCGCCCAGATTACACTCCAGAATATCAGCGACTTCGAGCAGCAGAAAGAGCTGGTGAATGCCGTGGAGGCTTAAGGTTGGTTGTTCGTTTTTGGTCCATAAAAGGAACGTCGTGCAGCGCCCATCGCCGCACGACGTTCCTTTTATCTGACGTTTTGTATTCATGACCTACCTCCTCGCCTTACTGCCCATCCTGCTGCTGGTGGCCATTTCCCTGACCAAAGGCGTGAAACCGGCGGTGCTGGTCAGCTGCGCGGTGACCACGGGCCTGTTCTTCTATTGGGGCGCGGGCGGCAGCCACCTGCTGGGCACGCTGGCGGTGTCGCTGCTCACCACGGTCAATATCCTGCTGATAGTGCTGGGGGCGGTATTTCTCTACAGCGTGATGCAGCACACCGGGCTGATAACGCAGCTCACGCATTCGCTTGACGAGCTGCACCCGTCCAAAGAGCTGCGCTTTTTCCTGCTGGCCATTGGCCTCACCGCCTTTTTTGAGGGCGTGGCGGGCTTCGGCACGCCCGGCGCCATTGTGCCGCTTATTCTCATAGCGCTGGGGTTCGAGGCAGTGCTGTCGGTGTCGGTGGTGCTGCTGCTCAACGGGTTGTTTGCCGCGTTTGGGGCGGTGGGCACGCCCGTACTCATCGGCCTGAAGGTGCCGCTGAACCTGGCCCTGGCCGAGGTGAAGACCATCGGCGTGGCGGCGGCGCTGCTCATTGCCGTGGCGGGGCTGGTGGTGCTGGCGCTGGTGCTGCGGCTGGTGGGCCGGGCGCAGGGCCCGCTGGCCAACCGGCCGCAGGTGCTGCTGCTGTATGCGTTTATCATGCTGCCGTTTTGCGGGCTGGCCTGGCTGGTACCCGAGCTGGCTACGGTGCTGGGCGCCCTGCTCATGCTGGCCCTGGCGGTGCTGTATTTCCGGCAAAAAGGCACCCGGCTGAACCTGTGGCCCTGGCTGCCCTACGGCGGGCTGGCCCTGCTACTGCTGCTGCCCAGGCTGCTGCCGCCGCTGCGCGAGGCCCTCAGCTGGGAGCTGGCATTTGAGGACTTGTTCGGCTCGGGCATCCGGGGCGGCATCAAGCCGCTGCAGTCGCCGTTCTTGCCGTTTGTGGCGGTAGCGCTGGGCGTGGCTTTTGTACGCAAAACCGGCGCGCTGCCCCTGCGCGAGCCGCTGGGCAAGATGGGCAGCGTATTTGTGGTGCTGTTTCCATCGGTGGTCATCGCGCAGCTCATGATAAATTCGGGCGTCACGCAGCCGTCCATGGTGGGCTACCTCGCCGAGCTGCTGAGCGGGCTGGGGCGGCTGTACCCGATTTTTGCGCCCTTTATTGGGGTGGTGGGCACGTTCATCACGGGCAGTACCACCATTTCCAACCTGGTATTCGGGGCGTCGCAGCAGCACACGGCGGTGGCGCTGGGCATCAGTCCGCCGCTGGTGCTCGCCCTGCAACTGGTGGGGGCATCGCTGGGCAATGCCATCTGTTTGTTCAACATCATCGCGGCGGCCTCGGTGGCCAACATCAAAGACCACAAAGCCGTGCTGGCCAACACCCTACTGCCCACCCTGCTGGCCGCGCTGGCGGCGGGCCTGCTGGGCATGGGCTGGCTGCTGGTTTCTGGCTGAAAGTTGAATGCCGTTTTACCGTTTACTTGCGAAGTACCGGTCACCGTGTATATGGAGTTGGTTTCACCCGGCGATGAGAGAACCTCAATGAGACAGGACCTGAACCATGCAGAAGCACAGGGCAGGTGTGAGGTTCGGATTATACCGTTTTTGCGAGTGAGCATTACAGACCTAACTTCTGCGCTGCATTGTGCTGCCGCACATCATCCAGGCGGGTATAGCGCCGGATCATCGAACTGGTCTTGTGCTTGGTCTGGTTCATGATTTCGCTGTCGTCGGCTCCCGCCAGTTTGGCCACGGTCACGAAGGAAGCGCGCAGCGAGTGGGCGGAGTAGCTGGGCCCCAGGTAACGCTGCACCACGGCATTGATGCTCTTGTCTGAAAGCCGCGCCTGCGTCAACCGTTCGCCTTTGCGCAGCGACACAAACACCGGTCCTGACTCGCGCCCGAGTTGGCGCAGCCAGGCCTGCAGGGAGCGAATCGGGCAGACCTTGGCTTCGGGCGAGTAGAAAATGGCCTTTTCCTCGTATTCGCCCAATTGGTTGGTTTTGCTCTTCGCCAGTGAGACAATCAGGCAATCTTCCGTGAAGCGCAGGTCCTGCACGTTCAGGGCCGACAGCTCGGACCGTCGGAACGCCCCGGTAAAGCCGAGCAGCAAAATGCCCCGATCCCGCAATCCGGTGGTAGTCTTCGCATCGATGACCCGTACCAGGCCCTTGAGCTGGGCGAGCGTAAAGGCCGGCGCCTGCTTTTGCCGTACCCCGTGCACGCGGCGAATGCCGTCAAGCAAGACCTGAAACTGCTTGTTGTCGGTCGGGCAGTCCAGTCCGCGTAGTACATGGGCCTTGCCGATGGCCGAGAGGCGGTGAATGGTGGCTACCTACCTGCCCGCGTCGGCCAGGTAGGTAACGTAGCCGGCGAGCGTGTCTACCGTTGCCGGCACCATTTCCACTCGGTTGGCCAGGCACCAGTGGGTGAAGTGCCGCAGGTCCGAGGCGTAGGCCCGCGCCGTATTGGGCGCACCCTGCAAACCGGCCTCGACGTAGCGGGCCGTCTGCTCCGAGAGGCCCGCCAGCGAGTCCATGGTCGGGGAAACGGGTACCGGGAACGGGTCGAGTTTCATGTACCCTGTATATAAAGGAGTAGCCGAGCAAAAAACGGCTCGAAAATCGAAGATAGCGATAGTTAAATATTATCGGAACCTATCGCTTTACAAGGCAGCCTTTGCTTGCCGACGCGAGTTTCAATGTGCAAGTTGAAACCAAGCTATTGGTAATGCGACAGCACAACGGGATGCGACCCATGATACGGTACTTTTCAGGAGCTGCTGCCGTAGCTGCCCCGGCGCCCGGACCGTCGGAACGCCCCACCTTCCTTACCGCATCCTGGCAAATCAACAGCCCGGCAACGCTCCGGTTTTTTGGAACGTTGCCGGGCTGTTGCGGCGGGTAACTTCGTAGCGCACTTGGGTGCGTACTATGGGACGCCGCGCTATTCGGCGGCCCTGAAAATAAGAATGGGCGCTACGGAGTCAGCATCGAACAAGCGCAGCTCCTGGCCACTGAGCTCGTAGCGCACAGTACGCGGCAAAGCGCTCAGATACCGGTCTTCTATGCTTTGCGCGGCGCAGGTAGCCCGGGTGGAAGCCTGTACGCTCACATTGAGCCGGGTGTCGCGGCCCAAGGTATAGGTACCCCCAAACGAGTTGCAAGGAGCCAAGCCATTCGTTTTGTTGTCGGGGTTGAACTGCACGTACGAGTTGAAGGTGGGCGAGTAGCTGGATAGATTGATGGCGAAATCCTCTACCTGCACCAACATCCAGCGGGTATTCTGAATGGAGGAAGCCGCTTCTTCTTTTTTACAGCCGCTGAGTAGTCCTACTACACCGATCAAGAGGAGAGAAATTCGCATAGTCAACAGGAATGATAGTGAAACAAAGGTGAGACAACTACAAGAGCCCTGGCCCGGCAGAAATGGTTGCGTTGTAGTAGACCTTATTCGACTTGGTTGGTGAGTTTATCGGGCGCGTAGGCCCGCCAGGCGCTACGGACGCGC
>NZ_BAABDJ010000020.1:0-557 GCF_039539565.1 Hymenobacter fastidiosus
GCGCTGAGGGCCGTGCCCTTCGCCCGGTTCTCCCCCAGGGAGCTAATCTTGGCGTCGAGCTGCTCGCTGGTGCGCTGCACGAGCTGGGGGTCGAAGTATTTCTCCTTGACTTCCACGATGTCGACCAGCGTGTCGCCCTGGCGCACGTGCTGGCCCTCGCGCACCCGCCAGCGCTGGATGCGGCCGGCAATGGTGCTGGGTACGGTCTGGGGGCGGTCCTGGGGGCGCAGGGTGGTGAGCGAGCCGGTCGAGCGGATGTTCTGGGTCCAGGGCAGGAAGCCGGCCAGCAGCCCCAGCAGGCCCAGCCCGGCCCCCCAGCGGGCCAGCGTGCGACCCGCCCGCGGGGTTTGCACCCGCGCAAACGAGCGAAAGCGCCCGGTCAGGGGGTTGGATTCGGCCAGAGGGTGTTCGGCGAAAGACATGTATGCTTTACTTAAGAAGTAAGAAGTAAGAAGTAAGCGGTGGGAGGTAAGAGGTGGGAATGAGTGCATAAAAAAGGCGCACCAGCGGTAGGGGGGACTGGCTCTGGCGTCCATTCCTACTTCTTACTTCTTACT
>NZ_BAABDJ010000021.1:0-557 GCF_039539565.1 Hymenobacter fastidiosus
GCGCTGAGGGCCGTGCCCTTCGCCCGGTTCTCCCCCAGGGAGCTAATCTTGGCGTCGAGCTGCTCGCCGGTGCGCTGCACGAGCTGGGGGTCGAAGTATTTCTCCTTGACTTCCACGATGTCGACCAGCGTATCGCCCTGGCGCACGTGCTGGCCCTCGCGCACCCGCCAGCGCTGGATGCGGCCGGCAATGGTGCTGGGTACGGTCTGGGGGCGGTCCTGGGGGCGCAGGGTGGTGAGCGAGCCGGTCGAGCGGATGTTCTGGGTCCAGGGCAGGAAGCCGGCCAGCAGCCCCAGCAGGCCCAGCCCGGCCCCCCAGCGGGCCAGCGTGCGGCCCGCCCGCGGGGTTTGCACCCGCGCAAACGAGCGAAAGCGCCCGGTCAGGGGGTTGGATTCGGCCAGAGGGTGTTCGGCGAAAGACATGTATGCTTTACTTAAGAAGTAAGAAGTAAGAGGTGGGAGGTAAGAGGTAAGAGGTGGGAATGAGTGCGTAAAAAAGGCGCACCAGCGGTAGGGGGGACTGGCTCTGGCGTCCATTCCTACTTCTTACTTCTTACT
>NZ_BAABDJ010000022.1:0-144766 GCF_039539565.1 Hymenobacter fastidiosus
TACCGTTTCCGAACGGCTGAAATGGAGGCTGCTTGCATCCAACAAAACTAACTCAAACAGCTTCTTAGGTTACGGTTGGTCGTGAGGTCGAAGTTAAGCGCGCAGCGGGGCCCCAAGCGGTAGCGCAGGCCCAGGCCCGCCGTCAGCAGCACGTCATTGGAGGAGCCGTTGGTGTCGAAAGACCTGGTTTCGAGGGGGCTGGAAAGGTCATTGCCCGAGAAGCCCCGGGAGTAGAAATTGCGGTGCATCAGCGTGACGCCGCCCAGCACATCGACTTGCCGGCGGTGAGCGGGCTTGCGCGTCAGCGTGTAGCGGGCCAGGGCCGAAACGGAGGTGGTGCGCTCCGTGGTAGTGTTGCTGTACTGGAAATTGGCGAGGGTGCCGTAGCCGTCAACGTAGTAGTCATCGTAGAGCATTTTCCGCTGTAATGAATAGAATTAAAAATTAAAGCCCTGATTAACAAGTTTTTAATTTTAAATTCTTCATTTTTAATTCATTTGAAAACTGTCCACCTACTTGGAAACCGCTCTAGTAGTCATCACGGGCGTAGCGGGCGGTGCGGCCACTGTAGGCCACGCCCAGCTCCAGGGCCAGCCGGGGGCGCAGCTCGTAGCCGACGGTGAGCGGCCCCGGCACCCGGAAGCCGGTATTGCCCTGCCGCCAGCGGCCCAGGTTCTGGTCGTTGCCGTGGTAGGCGGCCAGCCCCACGTAGAAGCGGGGCGCGGCCAGCGTTTCGGCGTTGGTTTGGGCGCGGGCGGGGAGGGCGGCGGCCAGGAGCAGGCCGCCGGGGGCGAAGGAAAGGAAACGTATGGATTGGGAATGGCAAGGGGGTTGGGATACTGCCCGGAGCACCGTGGGGGCCGAAGCGTTGCATGGCCAAAGATAGCGCCAGTGAGAAAGGCCAAGCCCGCTGGTCGGTCCCGGCCGACGGTTCATCCGCCTCATCCGACGCTTCGGGCGCAGTCATTTTCGCTCGGCCCGGCCCGTCGCCACCTTTGAATCATCAAAACGCCAACCCCTCCCAACGCTTAACCCCTAACCCCTAACCCCTAACTCAAATGAAAACCACCCTCCTCACCCTCGCCCTGGCCGCTGCTTCATTTTCCGCTGCAGCCCAGTCTAAAACCCCGGCCCCGGCCGCCCCCGTGGCCAGCGTCGCCCCCGCCCCCAATGCCTACACGGCCATGATGACGGCCACCATCGCCGAGCAAAACGCGGCCGCCACGCCCGCCGACGTGCAGGCCACCCTGGCCAAGCTGGAGCGCGCCGCCGCCGCCGTGCCCACCGCCTGGGAGCCCCGCTACTACCAGGCCCGCGCCTACCTCAAGCTGGGCTTCGCCGGCAAAGACGGGGACCAGCAGGACAAGCTGTTCGACCAGGCCCAGGCCGCCCTCGACCAGGCCAAAAAGCTGCCCGGTGCCGACCAGGCCGAGCTGCTCATCCTGCAAGCCTACGTCTACCAGGGCCGCATCATGGTGAGCCCGATGTCGCGCGGCATGGTGTATACCGGCCGGGTGAGCGAGGCCCTGGGCGGCGCCAAAGCCCTGGCCCCCACCAACCCGCGCGTGTATCTGCTGCTGGCCAACGACCTGTACTTCCGCCCGGCCATCTTCGGCGGCGGGGCCGACAAAGCCAAGCCGCTCTACGAGAAAGCCAAGGCCCTGTTTGCCACCTTCCGGTCTGCCAACGCCCTGAGCCCGACCTGGGGCGAGAAAAACGCTGATGCCATGCTGGCGCAGATGAACGCCGCGACGGCCCGTAAATAACCCGCCCTTGCTGCCACCGCCCGAAGGCCGAGGCCCCACACGGGCACCGGCTTTCGGGCTTTTGCCTTACCTTGATGCCAGCTTCCTTGCCTCTGTCATCCGTGGCTGCTCCCGATTCTTCCGCGCCCTTCACCGGCGGCTACCTGCCCACCGGCACCAGCACCTGGCCCGGGGTGTGAAGGGCCCTGCGCATCCTGCTGCTGCTGGCACTTTTCATCAGCGTGGTGGTGAACCCCGGGGCGCTGCGCAACGGGTCGGAGTTCGCCATCACCTACGGCGGCTACACCCTGATGTACGGCGTCGGGCTCTGGCTCACCAACGGCGTCGTGGTGGAGTGGCTGAACCGGCGCTACGCCTGGACGGTGCAGCCCGGACGGCGGCGGCTACTCACGCTGAGCGTGTCGTTGGGCGGCTCGGTGCTGGTTATTCTGTTCATGAATGCCGGGCTGCTGTTACTGAAGGGCCATTCCATGGCCCGGCTTTTCACGGCGGGCATGTACTGGAATCTGCTGCTGCCGCTCATCATCACGGTCATCGTCTCCCTGTTCAACCACAGCCGGGCGTTTTTTCTGCGATGGCGCGAGGCCGCCGTGCGCGCCGGGCACCTCAAAAAAGAAACCGCCGTGGCCCGCCCCGATTCCCTGCGCCGGCAGGTGGACCCGCACTTGGAGCGATTTTTTACTAAGGAGCAAGTCTTATGGATTTGCTACAGGAAACGGTCATTGAAGTGATCCGCAAACAGGTGTGGCACTTGCGCCATCCGCTCATCACGCCCGCTACGCACCTGGGTGATGAGCGGATGGCTCGACCCGCTCGACCGGGTTCAGCTGGGCATCCGCATCGAGCAGGGCCTGGCCATTGAAATTCCGGATACGGAGCTGGGCCAGTGGCGCACCGTGGCCGACGTGGTGGCCTGCGTGGAACGCCAGCTGCCGTCGCCTTTCCCGTTGACCGACGATATTGCTTTCCGAAGCTAATCCTGCGCAAACCCTCGTTCGTTTCGGTTCGTCCGCGTCGGCTTAAAATCGGCCTCCCGCGTGGAAGGCTACTCAATCTCAATGCCTGATGACTGTTTTCTCGCCCGCCGCCCGCAAATTCCTGCCCTTTGCTGCCCTGCTGCTGGCCCTGCCGGGCGGGGCGAGCTGGCCGCAGGCGCGGGCCAGTGGCCCGCGCCACGTACCTGGCCGGGGCCCCTCCGGCAACCTCACGGGGCAGCTCACCAACCTGCGCGGCGGGCGCGGGGCTTGCTACCTGGCGCTGTTCGCCGGCGCCGAAGGCTTTCCCCGCCAAACCAGCCAGGCCGTGCGGACGCTCCGCCTGCCGGTGAGCGGCGCTATGGCCAGCTTCCGCTTCGAGAACCTGCCGCCCGGCTCCTACGCGCTGGCCGTGTACCACGACGAAAACAGCAACGGCCAGTTGGATAAGAATTCTTTGGGGCTGCCCACCGAGCGGTACGGCTTCTCCAATAATGCCCGCAGCATGATGTTTTTTCCGCCCTCGTTTGGCGCGGCCCGGTTCGCGGTGGCGGAGGCCGGCACCGCCATCGGGGTAAAGCTGCGGTAGGCCGGGCCGCCAGGAAGGCGGATAAAGGCAGCAAGGGCGGGCCCGGCGGGTGGCGCGGTGCCAAGAGTTGGTCCTGAGCCAGGGTGGCGGGAGGCCGGCGCCACCACGGGCCAGGGCGCGAATCCCCGGCTTTCGGCATCGAAAACCGGGGACTGGGAACAGCTACCGAGCAGGGCTATCAGAAGGACTGACGCCGCGGGGCCCGCGAAAAGGCGCTGAATACGGCCAGCACGGCCACCAGCATCACCGAGAACAAAATGGCGGGAGTTATCATGGCTGCAGGAGAATGAGGAGCTTGTTACGGCTTCGGTGAGAGAAAATCAGAAAAATACCGGCCCAGAGGCGCGGCGACTTTAGCTCGCCGGACTCAGGCCCGCCAGCACGCCTGCCGTCCAGCTGGCAGCGTCAGTAGCCCGGTGCGTTAGAGTTGCCGGTGCTGCTTCAATCGTTGCAGGCAGCACCAGCACGGGCACGGGGCAGCGCTCCAGCAGTTGAGCCGTCACGCTGCGGTGAAACAGCTCCCCCAGGTAGCTGCGCTGGCGGGCCAGTACGACCACCAGGTCCGCCCCGGTATCCGCTACGGCTGCCAGCACGCCTTCGGCGTAGTTGTCGTGCTCGTAGCCCCGCAACTCGGGAGTGGCCAGACCTTTCACCAGGCCGCTGAGCTGCACGGCCCGTAACGCGGCGCCGCAGCTGGCATCGTCCTCGCCGTCGGAGACGTGGGCCACGAGGAGCTCGACCCCGGGCAGGGCGAAGAGCGGGTGCAGGGCCAGTGAGGCCGGAGCCAGGGTAAACGCCTCGCAGTCGGCGGCAATCAGGATTCGGCGGGGCGGGTGCTCCGTGGACGTAGCGGTGGGTACTACCAGCAAGGGATGCTGCCCGGCGCGCAGCAAGTCCGCGCAGCCGGTGGCCACGCTGGCCGCATTTTCGTGGGGCTGGTAGGGCGGGCTGAGGACGAACAA
This sequence comes from Hymenobacter fastidiosus, assembly GCF_039539565.1. Taxonomy (NCBI): domain Bacteria; kingdom Pseudomonadati; phylum Bacteroidota; class Cytophagia; order Cytophagales; family Hymenobacteraceae; genus Hymenobacter; species Hymenobacter fastidiosus. The sequence goes on from NZ_BAABDJ010000022.1 coordinate 4,292, forward strand.
GGCGGGGCGGTGCCGGGCGGCCTGCTCCCGGGCCACTTCCGGGAGCAGGTCGGTGGCAACTTCCACGGTGGGGCAACCGGACAGCTCTTCCGCCATCCGGTATAGTGCCGCGGCGGTATCGGTTTGGTGAGCCAGATCCTGCTGGTGGTAGTGCTCAGCCACCATGGTATAGGGGTCAAACATGGAGGCGCGGTTCACGTGCAGCAGCACCAGCTTGCCGCGCAGGGCCTGCGCCAGGGTGTTGGCGTATTGCACCGTGTGGCGGGCGGCCTGATAAAAGCCGGCGAAGACGACGAGGGTAAGCGACATGGCTAACGGGATTGGGGCGTGGAGGGATTCAACCAGGAATAGTCAGCTGGAATCTGCGGGAGCAGCCAGCAAATCGTGGGCCCGCGGCGGCCTTTTCTGATGCTTCCGACAGGTCAGCCAGCACTACAAGGGTGGGGTCATGGCAAAGAAGGGAGCGTGGTTTGCGGATGCCGGCGAATGCGGGACGATGTCGGGCGCTTATTCCCCGGCGGGCAGGATCAGCACCGGGACAGGGCTTTCCTGAATGAGCCGGGCCGTGACACTGCGATGGAATAAGCTGCCCAGCAGGCTGTGGGGCCGGGCCACCAGCACCAGCACATCGGCTTCCTGGCGGGCGGCTTCTTCCAGTACCCCGCCCACGATGGTAGGGCTATAGACTTCGTGCAACCGGCTTTCGGCAAACCCATTCACCAGATCATTCGCGCGCACCGTGGCCAGCACGACCCCGTCGGCCGGCCGCGCCCGGGTGTCGTCGGTCACGTGCACCACGTCGAGCGTGGACTCCGTAGCAGACAGCAGGCGGCGCACTACTTCCTGGTGGTCCTGGTCGGCGAAAGCGAATGGCTCGCCGTCTACGGCCAGCAGGAAGCGGCGGGGCGGAAAGGCATCCCAGCCCACCGGTGGCACTACCAGCAAGGGGTGGGGCGCGTGGCGCAGCAGGTCCATCACCACGCTGGTAAAGAGCTCGGCCGACTCGGTCGCGTCGCTGGGCCGGCCCAACACCATAAACAGTGGGTGGTGGCGGCGCACGGCTTCCGTGAGGGCTTCGGGCAAGAAACCCTCCGCCACATTTACTTCGGTGGGCACGGTTTGCTCGGCAGCCAGCTTGAGCAGGGCCCGGTCGGTTTTCCGCTCGCCCCGCGGCGTATGCTGCCCACCGTAGCCTGCCGGCACGGGCATGCCATCGTAGCGCACGTGCAGCAGCACGAGTTGCGCATCGAGCGGCACGGCCAGCCCCGCCGCATAGGAAAGGGCCCGGTTGGTAACGGCGAAAAAATCGGTCAGAACAACAAGTGAAGGAGTCATGGCAGCCGGGAAAGAATGAGAAGAAAGTAGCCACGCAGGGTCAGGTGCGCGGTTTTAAGGCAGGAAATACGGGGGAGTGGCAACGAGCGGCGCTGCGGTCGTTGGCGTCGGATAGTCGGGCCGGGAATCTTCCCGCGCCATGGCGGCATCGGCTTCCTGTGCCTCTTGTCGGGTAGCAGCACTGATAAGCCAGGCCGCCCTGGAATCCGGGTTGTCGTGACGCCGCCGGTTGCGGCGGCGGTCCGGGCTACGCAAGCCTTTGGGGAGCCGCCGCTCCAAGCAACTCGCGGGGAGCCGTTGGGAAAGTGTTGAGCACCAGCAAGTGGTTGTTCACCTCGCGGGCTCCGTTTACGCGGCTATCCCAGTCGAGCAGCGCCCGGACCTGGCGGGTGATTTCCTCGTCCGGGTTCAGGATTTCGCCCCCGCGAATGGTCAGGTGGTCGGTTTTGAGGGCGCGCACCCCACGCACGCCCCGCAGCACCAGCTGCTTTTCGGCCCACGACTGCACCAGCCCGGATAGGGTTACCACCCCGCCCGCCACGGTGCAGTATACCTGGTAATCGTTCGTGGCCGGGTCATCGGCCAGGGCGGCGGCCACGTCGTGCTCCGGCTCGGCGTCGCCCACCTCGCCGGTCCGTACGGCCACCGTGCTGATGACGCCACGCACCCCGCGCGCGGCCAGGGCAATTTCCCCGGCCCGCTCGCGCGCCAGCAGGTTGTCCGTAAACCCGGTCAGCGTGACCAGGCCTTCGTGGGTGCTGACCGCAATCAGGGACGCGTTCAACCCCTTCTTCGTGACCAGCAGCGTTTCGATGGAGGCTGTGAGGGCCGCGTCGGTCAAATCGTTGGTCCAGGCCGGAACGGCCGGCGGAGGGTGGGGTTGGGGATTCATGGCGTTCAGGGTTGAAAGGACAGGAGTCGCTTACAAAGATCTACTCCTGCCGTCCGCCTTGCCATGATGATCCGGCTCCTCAGACCTGACTTTTGTCAGGTCTGAGGGCCCAGGGAAATGCGCCGCTTTCCCGGCCGCAGAGGCAGCCGACAGCCGTTAAGGGTGGTATTGGTGGCTGACTACCTGCTGTTACGCCGGGTGAGGGGGGTGGCCGGCTGTTAGAAGTCAGGAGTCAGAAATTGAGGGAGCAGGCCGACGCGCCGTATATCGGCAGCCTGCTCTTATGCTGACTTCCAGCTTCCAGCTCCTAACTTCTAACTGCCGGCAATCCACCTCACCCGGCGTAACAGCAGTAATCAGGTGGGCAGGCTGATAATCAGCCGGCGCGCGGCTAGCTGCCGACCGCAGGCCGGGACAAATAGCCCGGGGCAAAGAGTCGTCGCTGCTCCGCGTGGCTTATATTGCGCTTATGTTGGAAGTATCCCGGCGCGGGCAGGCGATGCCCTGGTCGCCTTTTCGCAAGCTTACGCCCTACGCCGACGCGGCCAAGCAGCGCGGCGTTGTCGTCCACCATCTCAACATCGGCCAGCCCGATATTGAAACCCCGCCGTCCGTGCTGGCCGCCGTGCAGCAGGCCGATATCCGGGTGCTGGAATACAGCCCCAGCGCCGGCTACGACTCCTACCGCCGCAAGCTGGCGGGCTACTACCAGGGCGTGGGCATCGACGTGGCGGCGGCGGATATTCTGGTGACGGCGGGCGGCAGCGAGGCCATCCTGTTTGCGCTGCTGTCCTGCCTGAACCCCGGCGACGAGATGATTGTGCCGGAGCCGTTTTACGGGGCCTACCCTTCGTTTGCGGTGGCGGCGGGCGTGCATATCGTGCCCGTTACGTCCCACATCGGGCAGGACTATGCCCTGCCGCCCATTGCCGAAATGGAGCGCGTAATTACGCCCCGCACCAGGGCTATTCTGATCTGCAACCCCAACAACCCCACCGGCTACGTTTACAGTCGCGCCGAGCTGGAGCAGGTCCGCGACCTGTGCCTGCGCCACGACCTGTTCCTGCTGTCGGATGAAGCCTACCGGGAGTTTTGCTACGATGCGCCCTACGTCAGCGCCCTGCACCTCGCCGGAATGGATCAGCACGTGGTGCTGCTGGATACTATTTCGAAGCGCTACAGCGCCTGTGGGGCGCGGATGGGCGCGTTGGTCACGAAGAACCAGGCCGTGGCCGAGGTAGCCCACAAGTTTGCCCAGATGCGGGTGAGCCCCCCCGGCCTGGCCCAGCTATTAGGCGAAGCCGCCACCGACCTGCCCGCCGCCTATTTCGACGGCACCAAAGCCGAGTACCACCGCCGCCGCGACCTGCTGGTAGCGCGCCTGCAGGCTATTCCCGGCGTGGTGTGCCCGGTGCCCAGCGGGGCGTTCTACGTGATGGCCCAGCTGCCGGTCGACGACACCGTGGTCTTCGCGCAGTGGCTGCTGGAGTCGTTTCAGCACGAAGGCCAGACGCTGATGATTTCGCCCGCCGCCGGGTTTTACGCCACCCCGGGCCTGGGCCGGCAGGAAGCCCGCCTGGCCTACGTGCGCAATACGGAGGTGCTGAGCCAGGCCATGACCTGCCTGGAAAAGGCGCTGGCCGAATACCCGGGCCGCACGGCGTAGTGCCCGCCGCCGCCGCCGCCGCCGCTCTCCCCAAAAATCACCGTTCTTTTCGGCCTGTTTATTTTCCAACCTGCCCTACCCCACTTTGCCGATGCCCATATCGTCTGCTCCCGCTGCTACCCTATCCGTCAGCAAAAAGAATTCCTTAGCGCTGCGCCTCTGGCACTGGAGCAGCGCGGCCGTTATTTCGGGCCTGCTGATCACGATTCTGTTTCTGTTCGTGATTCTGAAAATGAAAACGGTAGGACCGGCCTTCCAGGAAGTCCTGCAGAAGGAGGGCGTCACGATGACCAAGGACCAGGTCCGCGGCCTGACGCGCATTATCAGCCACCGCATCTGGGACTGGCATATCTACCTGGGCGTCACGCTGTCGTTTCTGCTGCTGTTTCGGGTCCTGCTGGAGTTCTTTCAGCGCGGGCCGCAGCGGTTTTCCGTCAAGCTGGGCACGGCCCGGCACTACTTCCGCCAGCAGGGCATGGACCTGCGCGATGCCCGCCGCTCGTTGCTGGTAAAGCTATCCTATCTGGCCTTTTATCTGATGCTGTTCGTGATGGTCGTGACAGGCCTGATGCTGGTGTACGCCGACGACTTTGAATTTCTGGAAAAGCTGGAGCACACGGTGGAAGAAGTCCACAGCTTCACCATGTACCTGGTCCTGGCCTTCACGGCCCTGCACATCGTGGGCGTGGTCTGGGCGGAGTCGACCAGGAACAAAGGCATCGTATCGGATATGATCAACGGGGGCGAGTAGAAGCGTTGTCTGTCATCCTGAGCAGAGCGAAGGAGCTTCCTCACCTACCCTATTGACTTCTCGCAACGCCCAACGCCCTTTACCAGCCGATGGCCAAAGGCTTTGGGCGTTGGTTTGAGGAGCTAGGAGCCAGGAGCCAGGAGCCAGGAGTTAGAAGTGGGAAGCGGGAAGCCAGAAGACAGCATAAGAGCCGGTTGCCGCTGTAAGGCGCGTCTGTCCTGGCACCCGTTTCGCTCCTTCCTCTTTTAACAACTACTCCCTCAACTCCTGGCGCCTGGCTTCTTACCCCCGGCAACCCACCTCGCATAACATCAACTCCTTATTTCCCACCTTTCCCCTGTTTAGTACATGCCTACTTCTATTCTGAAATCCGGGCTGACCCTGGTCCTCGGCGGCTTGCTGCTGGGCGCGGGCCGGCCCGCGGCGGCGCAGACGGCGCCCGCCAACCGCTTCCTCACCGACAGCCTCGATGCCTACGTCCAGCGCGGGCTGAAGCAGTGGGAGCTGCCGGGCCTGGCCATCGTGGTGGTGAAAAACGGCCAGGTGGTGGTCAGCAAAGGCTACGGCGTACGGGCCGTGGGCAAGCCCGAGCCGGTGGATGCCAACACCCTGTTCATGATTGCCTCCAACACCAAGCTGTTCACCGGCATGGCCCTGGCGAAGCTGGACGAGGACAAGAAGATTTCGCTCGACGACCGGGTGAACCAGTACCTGCCCGGCTACCAGCTCTACGACTCAGCCTCCTCCCGCCTGGTGACCGTGCGCGACCTGATGGGCCACCACTTCGGCTTCAAGACCTTCCAGGGCGACTTCACGTTTTTCAACTCCAACCTCAGCCGTGAAGACATCATCTACCGCATGCGGCTGATGAAGCCCGGCGGCCAGTTTCGCCGCGAATACGGCTACTGCAACTCGGGCTTCGTGGCGGCCGGCCAGGTGATTCCGGCCGCTACCGGCGGCACGAGCTGGGAGGAATACGTGCGCCAGAATATCCTGCGGCCCCTGGGCATGACCAGCACATCGATGAATTCGGCCGGCTTCGAGCAGCAGCCCAACCACGCCCTGGCCTACTCCAACACCTTCGGCCCCCTGGCTCCGGTGCCCTTCGACAACTGGGACAACATGGGCCCCTGCGGCAGCATGATTTCCAACGTGACGGACCTGGGCAAGTGGCTCCAGTTTCAGCTTGACAGCGGCCGCTACCAGGGCCAGCGGGTGCTGCCGTGGAGCGTGCTGCGCAAAACCCGCGACGCCAACACCCTGCTCAGCACCCGCCGCTCGACGGTGCGGCCCACCCACTTCACCACCTACGGCCTGGGCGTGCTCAGCACCGACTACAGCGGCAGGCAGGTGTTCTGGCACACGGGCGGCGCCTCGGGTCAGGTCAGCAACGTGTGCTTCGTGCCCGAGGAAGGGCTGGGCATTGCCATCCTGACCAACAACGATAACCAGAGCTTCTTCGAGGCCCTGCGCTACCAGATCCTCGACAGCTACCTCGGCGTGCCCTACGTGAACCGTAGCGGCCAGAGCCTGAAAGCCGCCAGGGCCGCCCGCCTGGTGGATAACCCTACCAAAAAGCTGGACGCCCGGGTGAGCAGGAAGGCGAAGCTGCCCCTGAAGCTGAACGACTACACCGGCAACTTCGAGAATGCGCTGTTCGGCTCCATCATCATCGCGCCCAAAAACAAGCAGCAGCTGCTGGTGCGCTTCCCCACCCACCCCGGCCTCACCGCCACGCTCGACTACATGGACGGGCAGGAGTTCCGCTGCACCTATTCCAACCTCGTATTCGGCGTGCAGCCCGCGGTTTTCAAAGTGGAAGGCGGCAAGGTAACGGGCGTGCAGCTCCAGGCCAACGACTACGTGGAAGAAGACCCCTACCTGTTCAGCAAACGGTAAGCGGTGGTTGCGGATCAACAAAAAAACCGCGCGGGCCGGAGCCTGGGCGGTTTTTTTTGTAAAATGAAGATCAACAATGCCTCTGTCATCCTGAGCCGCGCGAAGCACCTGCCTGCGTTAACTCACCAACCTCTTTCCCGGCGTAAAGGCGTTTTGCAGTGCCGAAGAGGAAGGTCCTTCATTCCGCTGCGCTTCAGGATGACCGGCGATTTCGAAATGGCAATCCAACATTTCCGGCCCGGTTTTTAGCTAGCCTGTACAGCTTTCCCCCTTTTCCACGTTACTACGCCATGATTACACGCGTTCTGCTGCCCGGCCTGGTTCTGCTGACATTGCTGAGCTTCAGCCCGGCGCGGCCGGCAACGCCCTTCACGCCACCGGCTACTCTCACGCTGCGCATCAACGGGCTGCCCGTGGCCACGGATACGCTTGGCTCCCGCCTGTTCCTCGGCGCCGACCATACGCTCCGCCTTAACGTCATCCGCGCCGACGACCCCGACGGCGAAGGCCTTACCATTCTGATTGACCGGTTTCCGCTGGCGCCCGGCACCTACGCTTTCCAGGAAATCCTGAGTGGCCACAACCGCGACGCCTCCTACCGCTACCAGCAGGTAGCCGCCTACTCCAAATCCTGCCCCGACAATCCGGGCGTGGTCAAGATAACCGCCGTCGACACCACCCGCCGCGTGCTGACGGGCACCTACCACTGCCAGGTCTGCGAATCGGGGCGCGGGGCCCGGCGCTTCACCATGACGGGCGCGTTCCGCTTTCCCTACGAGGAAGAGTAGCCTCCCCCCCGGCCCCTCTCCCAGGGGAGAGGGGAGCCTGACGGCACTAACGGACCAAAGCCAACTGCTTTGCAGCAGTTGGCTTTGGTGTTGGTATAGTAGCAAAGTTGCCCGGTGGCGGGGTCGGAGGCGCAAGCCGACGACTCCGCGTTGTCTGGCTCCCCTCTCCCCCAGGAGAGGGGCCGGGGGTGAGGCCAGTGAGGCTACACCGTAGCCATGTCAATCACGAAGCGGTAGTGCACGTCGCCTTTCAGCATCCGCTCGTAGGCTTCGTTGATCTGACTTATCGGAATCACTTCCACGTCGGACATGATGTTGTGCTCGGCGCAGAAGTCCAGCATCTCCTGGGTTTCGGCAATGCCGCCGATCAGGGAGCCGGCAATGCGGCGGCGCTTGGCAATGAGGTTGAAAGCATGCAGCTGCGGGGCTTCCGGCGGCACGCCCAGCAGAATCATGGTCCCGTCGCGGCGCAGCAGGTTCACGTACAGACTCATATCCAGCGGGGCCGATACAGTGTTGATGATGAAGTCGAAGTAGTTGGTGACGCCCTTGAGCTGCTCTTCATCCTTGGTCACCACAAACTTGTGGGCGCCCAGCTCCTTGGCATCGGCTTCCTTGCCGGGCGAGGTACTGAGCACGGTTACTTCGGCGCCCATGGCCGCGGCCAGCTTCACGGCCATGTGGCCCAGGCCGCCGAGGCCCATCACGCCCACACGGTGGCCGGGACCCACCTTCCACTGCCGCAGGGGCGAGTAGGTGGTGATGCCCGCGCACAGCAGCGGCGCTACCCGGTCGAGGGCGAGCTTGTCGGAGATGGTGAGAACGAAATGCTCGTTCACTACAATCTGGTTGGCGTAGCCGCCCTGGGTGGGCTTGCCGGTTTCCTTCTCAGTGCCGTTGTAGGTACCCGTGAAGCCGACTTCGCAGTACTGCTCCAGGTCCTCCTCGCAGCTCGGGCAGGTGCGGCACGAGTCGACCATGCAGCCCACGCCGGCCAGGTCGCCGGCTTTGAAGTTCTTCACGTGGTCGCCCACGGCCACCACGCGGCCCACGATTTCGTGGCCGGGCACCATCGGGAACATCGAGCCGCCCCACTCGTCGCGCACCTGGTGCAGGTCGGAGTGGCACACGCCGCAGAACAGAATTTCAATCTGCACATCGTGGGCACCGACGTCGCGGCGCTCAAAGGAAAACGGTTCGAGGGGTGCATTCACGACCGGAGCCGCGTAGCCTTTTGCTGAAATCATGGTTTTGGTCTTGTAGTGAAAGAAAAGTACGAAGTCCTATAACCCCGCCGCCGAGCGAAGGTTTGGGGCGGGAATTAGCTTTTCGGCCCGGTGCGCAGGGCCGTTGCCACCTGCTCCCGCATCCGCTCCAGCGACTGGCGGGCGAAGCGGCGCTGCAGCGTGCGGCCAAACAGCGTGAAGCCCAGCCGGTAGAATGGGTTGCTGATGTGGCCCACCTGCGAAAAGGCGTGAATCCGGAACATGACCTGCCCGCTGCCCAGGTGCTTGTGTACCGTGAATTCAATCTGCCCGCGCTCAAAGTGGCCTTCCAGGGTGCGGTAGTTGTAGCCCCACACCTGCTCCTGGCCGCCGTCGGGCAGGTTTCGAATTTCGTCCGTTACGCCGCCGATGCGCACCCCAAACCAGAAGGTGAAGAACAGAAACTGGGCCCGCAGCACCATAATGCGGTCTTCGAGCGGGGCGTCGGGCACGAAGATGCCGGTAATCAGGTCGGAGGGCGGGAAGGTGTAGGCGCGCAGAATCTGCTGCGCCGCCCGCCAGGCCCCGTTGGCCGTGGGCGGGCCGGCGGGCTCGGCGGGCAGCTCGGTTTCGTAGTCGTCGATGCGCCAGCCGGTTGCGGCGGTGTACTCACTCACCCGGTCCAGGTCAAAGTTGACCTTGGCGTCCCGGTAGGCTTCGAGCCGGGCTTTCTGCACTTCCCAGAGCGGGGGCGCGGGGGCGTTAGTCATGCTGCCCGGGGTCAGGGTTTTCTTCGTCGTGCCGGATAGTTTCCACGCTCACCGGCCCCAGGGCCCGGCCGCCGCTTTCCTCGGCCACGGTGGTGCAGAACAGCTCCCAGGTTTGCTGCTGCACGTTTTTGCCGATGCCCAGCGTATCGTAGGTGAAGGAAACGAGTCCGTCGCGGGAACGGGCCCGGGAGTGAATCTCAAACCGCAGCCGGCCTTTTTCGCCGGCCGGCAGCTCCCGCACGGAAAACCGGATGCGGCCGGCCTCAGGGTGGTTTTCGAGCGTGATGAGCTCAAAATAGTCGTCGCCTACTGCCGTGACGCGCACCGTGCCGTTCCAGGGCCCCAGGATTTTGACGCGGAACTCGTCGTCCGGGGCTAAGCCGTGGGGCTGGCCCCTGGTTTTCTCGAAGTCGGCCAGCAGATCGGGCGAGTAGTGCGCCACGTTGCATTGAATGTTTTTCATCAGCTGGTGGGCACTCAGGCGGGAGCCGCCAATATCGATGCAGTAGATCCGCTCAAAGAGCGGGCCGGAGCCGGTAGCGGCGGGTTGTTCAGGTTTTTTCATGATAGGGAAAGCACCGCCAGAAGCAGCGGGCCGGCGTGCTGGTCCTAACGCAGCCGCCGGATGCCGGGTTAGCGCCGCCGGGCTGAAAAATGCGGGGCGGTGGTTTTTCCCCGTACTTTCGGCTCCGATTTCTACCCGTGCCCTGCTTATGCTTTCTCCCCGAATCGAACGAATTCTGCTCAACCCGCGCCTGGTGCTGGGCCTGTACGTGCTGCTCACGATTATCGTGACGTTCCAGCACTATTTCAAAGGGCCGACGTCGTACAACAACTACCTGATTTTCGTCAAGCCCTATTTCAACCTGCTCGCGGGCAAAAACCTCTACCTGCCCTACCCCGAGTACTACGACGACACCTACAAGTACAGCCCGGTTTTCGCGCTGTTCATGGCCCCGTTCGCCCTCCTGCCCAACTGGCTGGGGCTGCTGGCCTGGAACGCGGTGAACAATGCCGTGTTCTACACCGCCGGCCGCCGCCTGTTTCCCGACGTGCGCCGGCAGCTGCTGTTTCTGCTGCTCTGCCTCATCGACATGATGACGGCCCTGCACAACAGCCAGGCCAACTGCCTGCTCGTGGGGCTGATGCTGTGGACGTTTATCAACCTGGAAAACCAGCAGTACGGCTGGGCCGCGCTGTGCGTGGCGCTGGCCGCTCTCATCAAAGTGTACGGCATCGGCATCGGCCTGATTTTCCTGTTTTACCCGCTGCCGATCCGCAACGGCCTGATTGCGTTTGCCTGGATGGCGCTGCTGGCTTTTTCGCCCCTGCTGGTGGTGTCGTGGGTTGATTTTCAGATGATTTACAAGGGTTGGTTCGACATCGTGCGCGAGTCGGCCACGGGCATTCAGCTTTCCCTGATGGGCGTGCTGGAAACCTGGTTCGGCGTGGCCCCCACGGCGAAAGGCATCGTCCAGGCCATCGGAATGCTGCTGCTGATGGCTCCGCTGGCCTACTTCCGCGCCTGGCGCGAGGCCGACTACCGCCGCCTCTACGTGGCCTCCATCCTGATTTTCGTGGTCATCTTCAACCAGATGGCCGAGTCGCCAACCTTCATTATTGCGGTAGCGGGCTTCATGTTCTGGGTTATCTGGTACGGGCGCAGCACGCCGCTGGGCTGGGTGCTGTTTGCGCTGGCGTTCGTTTTCACCACCCTTTCCGCCACCGACCTGAATCCGCCCGCCATCCGCCACGCCTACTTCGACGTGTACAAGCTCAAGGCGGTACCCATGATTCTGGCCTGGGCGGTCATTCAGGGGCAATTGCTGCTGTATCCGCGCTGGCGGACGCGCTTACAAGCCGCTGCCGAAGCCTCGGCGCAACCGCCGCAGGCAGTACCGGCCTAAACCACTAGTTCGCACCCGCCCCGCCCCTGCCCGTATAGCAAGTGGCTTGTCCTTCCCCAAATCTTGAGCGGGCTTGCCCGGATATATTTCACGCAGGGTTCCGCTGAGGTAAAGCGCAGGGTCTCGCAGTGCCATTCAGTAAAAACACGGCGGAACACGGCGCTTTACCTCTGCGAGACCCTGCGTGAAAGCTTCCTCGCTGCCGCTACAAAAGTATTGGGGAAGGATAAGATAGCAGGTGGCGTGGCTTTTTGCTGCGCAACGACGTCCCACTCACCACTCCCCTTGTACCGCCCCTACCACCCGCCCGCCGACCCGCGCATCGTGCGGGAGCTGACCCAGGTGCAGCAGGAGCTGCGCGCCCACGTACGGCTGCTGCCGCTCAGTGCCGAGCCCGCCTTCATTGCCGGCTGCGACTCGTCGTTTCCGACGCCCGAAACCATTCTGTCGGTGTTCGTGCTGCTGCGGTTTCCGTTGCTGGAAGTGGTGAAAAAGATCTACCACGTGGGACCGGTGGAGGTGCCCTACATTCCCGGCCTGCTCTCGTTTCGGGAAGCCCCCAACGTGCTGAAAGCCTACGAAAAACTGCAGCAGCAGCCCGATATTATCATGGTCGACGGACACGGCATTGCCCACCCGCGCCGCATGGGCATTGCCGCCCACCTGGGCGTGCTGCTCGATAGGCCCACCTTCAACGTGGCCAAGCAGAAGCTTACCGGCGTGTATCAGGAACCGGCTATTACCCGCGGCAGTATCAGCCCGCTCACCGACAAAAGCGGGGAGCTGCCGGGCGAAGTTATCCGCAGCAAGGACAAGGTACGGCCGCTGTTCGTGAGCCCCGGCCACCGCTGCGACCAGGCCACGGCTACCCGCCTGACGCTGGCCTGCCGGCGCGGCTATAAGCTGCCCGAGCCCACCCGCCTGGCCGACCACTGGGCCGGGGAATTCAAGCAGGAGCTACGGTAAGGCAAGCCCGGCAAACGCCGCCCGCAGCGCCGCCAGGGATTCCGCGGCCGCCACGGGCAGCCCCAGCAGCCGGGCCACGGCCGCATATACCGGCTGTGGCGTCGCCCCTTCGCCCAGTATGCCGCTATCCGACGGCCGCTGCTGCGACTTCGACAGCTTCCGGCCAGCGGCATCGGTGAGCAGCGAATGATGATAAAACTGAATGCGCGTAGCATTGAATGGCGCGGTTTCGGGCAGCTGCCGGGCCAGCCAGAGCTGGGCGGCAGTACTGGCCTGCAAATCGAGGCCGCGCACAATCAGGTTGGTGCCCAGCCGCAAATCATCCACGACCGAAGCTATCTGGTAGGCAGCCATACCGTCCTTTTTGCGCGCTACGAAATCGGGCATGAGCTGAGCCAGCGGCACCGCGGTTTCACCCTGCCAGGCATCGGGAAAGTAGATTTCGGCTTCATCCGGCACCCGCACGCGCCAGGCCGCGCCGGGCGTGTCGAACGGCACCAACGCATCGGCGCCACCGGTGCGGGAGCGGGTGCTGGCCTGCACCAGCCCCGGCACCTGCGCCAGCCGGCGCAGCACGGCTTCATATTCGGCCTGGTGCAGCAGCTGAGAGTAGTGGCGCTCGAAATCGTCGGGGCCGGTGGGGCCCTGGTCGTAGTCGATACCCAGCCAGTCGATGGTGCGGAAGATGTTGGCCAGGTAGGCCGGGCGCAGGCGGGCGCGGTCCAGGTCGTCGATGCGCAGGTGCAGCGTGCCCTGGGCGCGGCGCGTGAGCAGCCAGGTCAGCACGAAGTTGACGGCGTTGCCCAGGTGCAGCAAGCCGCTGGGCGTGGGCGCGAGGCGGGAAATGACGGGAGAAGCGGGTAGGATCATAGCTAAAGCCAGAGCACAAGATTAGCGGGTTGTTGCTAACATCCTGCTCTCATAGTGAAGCTGTTTAGAAAGTCGGTTTCTTGTCATGCTGAGCGCAGCCGAAGCATCTCGCTCGTGTCGTTGAACGGCTCCGACGACGCGAGCGAGATGCTTCGGCTGCGCTCAGCATGACAATACCCTTGCCCGCGGGATTCCTCCGCTTCGTTCAGAGTACCGGGTTGCTACAAAGGCACAAAAAAGGCCTCCGAAGCATTTCGGAGGCCTTTTTATGCAAAATCACCTTGCGCTTAGCGGGCGCCGGGCGGGCAGTGCTCCTTCAGATATTGGGTGAAGGTGGTGGCCAGGTGGCGGCTGGTGCCTTCGCCTTCCGAGATGCTGTGGGTGCGGTTCGGGTAGGCCATCATCTGAAACGGCTTGTTATTTTTGACCAGCTCGTTGATCATCTGCTCGGCGTTGTTGTAGTGCACGTTGTCGTCGCCGGTGCCGTGGATGAGCAGCAGGTTGCCGCGCAGGTTCCTGGCGTGGTGCAGCGGCGAGTTTTCCACGAAGTACTTCCGGTCGTCGGGCAGCAGGCCCATGTAGCGCTCCTGGTAGATGTTGTCGTAGTTGAGCTGATTGTCGACGGCGGCAATGGAAATGCCGGTCTTGTAAATCTGCGGATACTGAAACAGCAGGTTGAGCGTGGACGAGCCGCCGCCACTCCAGCCCCACACCGCCACCCGGGAGGTGTCGATAAAGGCGGAGCGCTTCATCAGCTCCTGAGCGGCCATAGCCTGGTCGCGGATGTTGATTTTGCCGATGCTGTGGTAAATGGCTTTGCGCCACTCCCGGCCCTTGGGCGCCGGGGCGCCGCGGCCTTCCACCGAGGCGTAGATGTAGCCGTCGTCGGCCATGCTGCCGGCGTAGAGGCGGTTGAAGCCGGTGCCGAAACGGTCTACTACCGTCTGGCTGGCGGGCTCGCCGTACACGTAGAATACGATGGGGTACTTCTTGCTCGGGTCGAAGTTGGTGGGCTTCACCATCCAGCCGTCCATGGTCACGCCATCGGCGGTTTTCACCTGGAAGAACTCCGCCTTGGGCAGCTTGATGCTCTTGGCGCGCTCCGGGATTTCACCCCCGCTCAGCCGCTTGTGGTCGGGCAGCGCCACCACGTCGGAAACGGGGTAAGTGGTGCTGTTGGAGAAGTTGTGCAGGGCCAGCTTGCCGTTGGGGGAAATGTCGTAGCCGTGCGAACCGGCCAGCTCCTTCGGCGACACGCGCTCGGCCTTGCCGCCTTTCAGCGCCACTTTGTACAGGTAGGTCTGGGTGGCGTTTTCGGGCGAGGCCGTGAAGTAGATCATGCCGTTTTTCTCGTCCACCAGGCTCAGCTCAATCACGTCGTAGTCGCCCTTGGTGAGCAGCTTCTCCTGGCCTTTGCGGTCGATGGCGTAGATGTGGCGCCAGCCGTCCTTTTCGCTGAGCCAGATAAAGCGCTTGCCGCCCTCAATCCAGTCCCAGCCCATGGCTTCTTTTTTAGCATCCACCCAGGCTTTGTCGCTTTCGCTGTAGAGCGGCTTCACCTCGCCGGTAGCGGCGGTGGCGAGCATGATTTTGCTTTCGTTCTGGCGGCGGTTCAGCTGCTGAATGATGAGCTCGGTGGAATTTTTGGCCCACTCCATGCGCGGCAGGTAGTTCTGCACCGCGTCGCCGGGGATTTTCATCCACGTCGTGGCGCCGCCCTGCACGGGTACCACGCCGATGCGGGCCATGCTGGGGTCTTCGCCCACCACCGGATACTCTACCGGCACCGTGAAGGGGTAGAGCTGATCGGTGGTGTTCAGCATCAGGTAGTTCTTGGTCCTGGCCGCGTCGAGCTGCCAGTAAGCCAGGCTCTGGCTGTTGGGCGCCCAGCGGAACCCGTCGCGGGCGTCCAGCTCCTCCTCGTACACCCAGTCGAAGGTGCCGTTGATGAGGGTCAGGGTGCCGTCGGTGGTCAGGGGCTTGATGGCGCTGCTGGCCAGATCTTCCACGTACAGGTTATGCTCGCTCACGTAGGCCACGTGCTTGCCGTCGGGCGAGAACTTGGCAAACATCAGCGACGACTCGGGCCGGCCCTTGCCGAGCTGCTTCAGGGTTTTGGCGCTGGTATCGTACACCCAGTAGTCGCCGCGGGTATCGTAGCGCCACACTTTTTTGGTGTTGGTATGGATGAGCACTTTCTGGCCGTCTTCCGAAAGCGCGAAGCGGCGCACTTCCAGCGGGGCCGTCTGGCCCTGGGGAGTGAGCTGAGCCTTGCTGACCAGCACCACGCGCTTGGTGCCGTCGCGGGCGTCGAGCTGCACGATTTCGTCCTTGTCGGCCTGCATGTAGCCATAACCATCTTTGGTCCATTGGGTGCCGGGACCGAACTGGGCACCGGCTGGTCCCGACCATATCAGCTGGAAAAGAACAGCCGCAGCGGCCGCTTTCCGCGTGAAATTTCTGAGCATAAATAACTTCTTAGGGAGTAGAAGGGTGAGAAAGGAAAGGCAAATTACGCAATGCATCCTATTGTGATGATAGTCCGGGTCCAAGACCTGGCCCCGCAAACCCCGACCAGCTTACCCCGGAACCGACAACTGACGGGCGGGGCTGCCTAACGTTGCTTAATCCGGCCAGACTGGCATTGCCGGCCCGCCAGAAAACCCTGTTTAAACTTCCCGGCCTTATCTATGTGTGCACCCATATCAACCCGGCAACCGGTAGCTCGCCGCTTTCCTTTCCGCTTTTGTCATGCCAGCTGTCCTGCCCCCCCCCCACTCCCGCGGCCACGCCAGCCACGGCTGGCTCAACTCCTACCACACCTTCAGCTTTGCCGGCTACCGCGACCGGGAGTGAATGAATTTCGGCGTGCTGCGCGTACTCAACGATGATACCGTAGCCGCCGGCATGAGCTTCGGCACCCACTCGCACGACAACCTGGAAATCATCAGCATCCCGCTGTCCGGCGACCTGGAGCACAGGGACAACACGGGCACCCAGGCCGTTATCCGCCGTGGCGACGTGCAGGTGATGAGCGCGGACACCGGCATTGCCCACAGCGAGAAAACCCACCGCCGCGACCAGGAAGTGCAGTTCCTGCAGCTCTGGGTATTCCCCAACAAGCGCGGCGTGCCGCCCCGCTACGATCAGCAGACCTTCCGCGCTGAGGACCGGCACAATCGGTTTCAGCAGGTGATTTCGCCCTCGTCCGACGATGCCGGGGTCTGGATTCACCAGGATACCTGGTTCAGCCTCGGCAACTTCGAGCCCGGCACCACGGCCGTCTACACCGTCCAGAAGCCGGGCAACGGCGTGAATGTCTTCGTACTCGAGGGCGACGTGACCATCAACGGCCAGCCGCTGCACCGCCACGACGGGTTCGGCCTCTGGCAAACCGAATTGTTCCGCCTGAAGGCCGACAGCAACGAGGAAGGCCCGGCCCATTGCTGGATCAACCAGAATGCCCGGCTTTCTCCGGGCTACTGCGAGGCCGGCCGGTCAGTATCGTATTCCCTGAATCCGCTCAATAAATGCGTGTTCGTCTTTCTGATGACGGGCAATATCGTGGTGAACGGCCAGATACTGGACAAGTGTGACAGCATAGGCCTCTGGGATGTTGGTCTGGTAACGATAGCATACCCGGCAGAAAGCCGCTTCCTTATCATTGAGGCGCCGATTAACTAAGCAGCCCTGGTGCTACCGCCCAAAGCCTCTCCTGCGGGAGGGGCTTTGGGCGGTAGCACCACAGAGGAGCCCGGGCAACTATGGCAGGAGAAACCCTGGCCCGGTCTTTTTCTTCGGGCTGTGTCCACCCTGCAGGTATATCTTGGGCTCTACTTTTCAACTACCGTAACTTCTGCTGCCAAGGCTAAGGCTATACCCGGCTGAAATTCCTCGCTCTGTCTTTATCCCGGACGGGTTATAGACAAACAGGCTGACCCTCACATTATTATTCCCCGCTTCACCCCGCGCAGCCCCTGGCTGATGCCACCCCCTGGCGGTTACCGCTGTTCCATCAGCTTGGCAAGCTCTTCCGTAGCCGGCAGGCCTGCTACCAGAGGGGGGAGTGATCAGGCCGCATTTTACAACAACCTTATGGTTCGGGGGGCGGTATATAGGCTCAACTCAATAAATCGTGAGTTTGACTTTTCAACCCTGTTCCCTATGAAACTACCTCTTACATCCGCTGCGAAGGCCCTCGGGCTCGGCCTGGCGTTGGTGGCTGCCCTGCCCCACCCGGGACAGGCACAAAGCTCCGAACGAAAAACAGGTATCAGCCTGTACGGTACCACCTGGCAGTACCATGGCGATCTGGGCTCCGAGTGGTACAAGAACGACAAGATTGAGTTCGGTGCCGGCCTCAAAATCAGCCGCTACCTCACGCCCGGTATTGATCTGGGCCTGGACATGAGCTACGGCGAAATGGCCTTCTCCGGCACGCCACCAAAAAACCGGCAGTTTAACTTCAGCGGCTTCCGGGCCAATGTGGTGAACATCGGCGTTCCGATCAAGCTGAAGCTGAACAACGGCTGGGCCTTCAAGGAGGAATCCGTTATTGCCCCCTATCTGAGTTTGACGCCCGGCGTGTTTTTCGCCAGCACCGACCGCTTCAAGGTCGGCGGCGGCGCTCCTGACAACCGGGACCTGTACGCCTGGGATCTGAAAGGCGCAGCCGGTATCACCTTCCAGTTCTCGCCCGCCGTGTCGGTGTTCGTCGAAACGAGCCAGCACTACGCTACGACCGATCAGATCGATGGCATCACCCCGAAAGGCAACATCAACGACCGCTACCTGCAGCACTCCGCTGGTCTGACTTTCAATCTGGGTAAGACCATTGATACCGACGGCGACGGCGTAAGCGACAAGAAAGACAAATGCCCCGGCACGCCAACCGGCGTAGCCGTTGACGCTACCGGTTGCCCACTCGATGGCGACGCCGACGGCGTTCCGGATTACCAGGATAAGTGCCCGACCGAAAAAGGCCTGGCGGCCCTCGAAGGCTGCCCCGACCGCGACGGTGATGGGGTGCGCGACGGCGACGACGCCTGCCCGGATACCCCCGGCAAAGCGGAGCTTAAAGGCTGCCCGGATGCTGACGGCGACGGCGTAACCGATGCCAACGATAAGTGCCCGGGTACTCCCGCCGGTGTCGCGGTTGATGCTACGGGTTGCCCACTCGACCGTGATGGTGACGGCGTTCCGGATTACCAGGACCGTTGCCCAGCCCGTCCAGGCCCAGCCTCGAATAAAGGCTGCCCGGAAATGAAGGTGGAAGAGAAGAAAAAGCTGCAGGAAGCCACCAAGTACATCCAGTTCGAGTTCGATAAGGCGACGCTGAAGCCGATTTCGTTCCCAACCCTGAATGGCCTGGTTGAGATTCTGAATGCTTATCCGGACTACTCGCTCGGCATCTCGGCTCACGCCGACAACAAAGGTGACGACGCCTACAACCTGCGCCTGTCCGACCAGCGCGCTGCCTCGGCCCGTACCTACATGCTCAGCAAAGGGGTTGACGCCGACCGCATCGTGTCGCATGGCTACGGCGAAACCAAGCCGATTGCCGACAACGCCAAGGAATCCGGCCGCGCCATCAACCGCCGCGTCGAGTTCGATGTGTACCTGCCCGGCGACCCGAACCCGGCCGAAACCAAGTACGGTCCGGCCCCGGAAATCCCCGCTGCTCCCGTGAAAGCGGCTCCGGTGAAGAAAGCCCCGGTGAAAAAAGCTCCGGTCCGGAGAAAATAAAGCTCCGACCTCCGGGTCAGTAATTCAGAAAGCGGCCGGCTCCATAGCTGGCCGCTTTTTTTGTACCCTCCGCCCCGGCGCTGCTTTGCCGGTTTTAGACTTATACCAAGCCTGGCCACTTCCGTCAAGGCGCTGGAATTCAGCTTTTACAGCGTTTCAGCGCGGCTGGTGGCATCTGCCCGGAAAATATCCCGGCTGATGGCCTCGGGTTAAAAAATTAATTACCAGCCTTCTGAGCACCTATTTCCTATCTTCGAAGACGCTTATCTCCTCCTGACTCGCCACGTTTCAATCTGAGCATGAAAAAATTCTACCTGACGCTTATTTTAGGATTTTGTCAGTGGGCCGCCTGGGCGCAGGACGTGATGTACCAGACGCCGCCCAGGGCTATTACCGACCTGGTGACGGCACCGGCCCTGCCCAGGGTCAGCGTGGCGTCGAATGGCGAGTGGCTGCTGCTGATGAGCGTGCAGGAGATGCCCGGCATAGCGGAGCTGGCCCAGCCCGAGCTACGGCTCGCGGGCCTGCGCCTGAATCCGCGCACAAATGGCCCGAGCCGCGTTACCTACCTCACCGACCTGCGCCTGCGCCACCTGCCGGCCGGGAAGGAGCTGCTGGTGCAGGGGCTGCCGGCCAAAGCCCGCCTCAGCGAAATCAGCTGGTCGCCCGACAACACCAAGATTGCGTTTACCCACACCACGGCCAATCACATCGAGCTGTGGATTGTGGACGTCGCTTCGGCTTCGGCCCGCCTGATGCCCAACCTGTTTCTGAACGGCGTGTTCGGCTCGTCTTACCAGTGGCTGGCGGACAGCCATACGCTGCTGGCCCGCGCCATTGTGGGCGGCCGCGGCGAAATGCCGGTTATCAGTGCCGTCCCCATGGGTCCCATCGTGCAGGAAAACGCCGGCAAAAAGGCGGCGGCCCGCACCTATCAGGACCTGTTGAAAAATCCGGGCGATGAAAAGCTGTTCGATTACTATGCCGCGGCGCAGCTGGTGAAGGTGGACTTGCTGGGCCGCATGCAGCCCGTGGGCGAGCCGGGCATTATTCAAAGTGCGGTGCCCTCCCCCAGTGGGCAATATGTACTGGTCAAAACCCGGCAGCGGCCTTATTCCTACACCCTGCCCGTCAGCAGCTTCCCCCAGCAGGTGAAAATCCTGGGTCTGGACGGCCTGCTGGTGAAAACCCTGGCCGAGCTACCCCTAGCCGATAACCTGCCAACCAGCTTCGACGCGGTGCCTACCGGAGCCCGGGAGCACGGCTGGCGCGACGACGTACCCGCCACCGTATACTGGGTGGAAGCCCAGGACGGCGGCGACCCGAAAGCCCCGGCCGCCATCCGCGACAAGCTCTTCACCCTCGCCTCTCCTTTCACGGCCGACGCCCAGGAGCTGGTGGCCCTGCCCCTGCGCTACCGTAACATCATCTGGGGCACCAACAGCCTGGCCCTGGTAGAAGGCTACCGCTGGGCCGACCGCCAGGAGACGACCTGGGCCATTAGTCCCACGGCCAAAAGCGCCCCGGTGGTGCTCTCCAGCCGGTCGTCGCAGGATGCTTATGCTAACCCCGGCACCCCGTTCGAGGTCCGCAACGCGGCCGGCCGCGCCGTGCTGGCCACGGATGCCAAAAGCGAAAAAGTGTATTTCCTCGGCGCCGGTGCTTCAGCCCAGGGCGACCAGCCCTTCGTGGCTGAGATGGACCTGAAAAGCAAAAAAACCGAGCGGTGGTGGCAGTCGGCGGCCCCGTATTACGAAGTACCGGTAACTATCCTCAACCTAGCCCGGCGCGAGCTGCTGACCCGGCGCGAGGCAGTCCAGGAAAACCCGAATTACTACCTGCGCGAAGTGCGGAAGCAGAAGCTCACGGCCCTGACCAGATTCCCCAATCCCTACGCGGGAGTCGGGAACCTGACCAAGCAGGTGCTCAGGTACAAGCGGGCCGATGGCGTGGAGCTGACGGCTAACCTGTATCTGCCGCCGAATTACAAGAAGGAAAACGGCGCGCTGCCCACGCTCATGGAGGCTTACCCGGTGGAATTTAAGGACCGCACCAACGCCGGCCAGGTGAAAGGCTCCCCCTATGCCTTCGCCCGCCTGACCTGGGGCTCGCCCATTTTCTGGGTAACCCAGGGTTACGCCGTACTGCAGGCTACGTCCATTCCGATTGTGGGCGAAGGCAAGCTGGAACCCAACGACACCTACACCGAGCAGCTGGTAGCCAGCGCCCGGGCCGCCATCGAAGAAGGTACCCGCCTGGGCGTGGTAGACCCTAAGCGCGTAGGCGTGATGGGCCACTCCTACGGAGCCTTCATGACGGCCAACCTGCTGGCGCACACCACCCTGTTCCGGGCCGGCATTGCCCGCAGCGGCGCCTACAACCGCACGCTCACTCCCTTTGGTTTCCAGGCCGAGGAGCGCACGTACTGGGAAGCCCCGGACGTGTACAACAAGATGTCGCCTTTCGCCTACGCCGACCGGATCAAGACCCCGATTCTGCTGATTCACGGCGAAGCCGATAACAACTCGGGCACCTTCCCGCTGCAGACGGAGCGGTTTTACAGTGCCCTGAAAGGCCACGGAGCTACCGCCCGCTACGTCGTGCTGCCCTTCGAGGCCCACGGCTACGCAGCGCGGGAGTCGGTTCTGCACATGCTGTGGGAAATGAATGAGTGGCTGAACAAGTACGTGAAGAATCCGCCGGTGGTGGGTGCGGCGGCGCCCGCGCCCAATGGCCAGGGCAGCACCAACTAACCGCCGCCAGCGCTGCTGAACCACCTGACCCCGGACCATATTGGCCCGGGGTTTTTCGTTGCCCTGGTCCCGCCGCGGCCCGGCGAACAGTCTGCCCGATAGGCAAGAGCAGCAACCGGTTACAACCTGAGGCACCCTTTCTGCGTTGAACTGCCAGCGCTCGTTTTTCACACTAAATTCTACCGTCATGAAAACGTTCAAAGCGTATATAGCCCTGGTATCGGCCGTAGTGATGCTCAATGCCACAGTGGCTCCGGAAGCCGCGCAGGCGCAGACCAAGCCCAGGAAAGGATGGAGTAAAAAAGCCAAGGGCGCAGCCATCGGCGCGGGCGCGGGCGCCGTGGGCGGAGCCGTACTGGGTGGCACGAAGGGGGCCGTTATCGGCGGGGTAGCCGGGGCGGCGGCCGGGGGCCTGATTGGCCGTAAGAAAGACCGCAAAAAGGATCCGGTACGCCACGCGGAGTACTCCCGCAAAGACTAGCTTCAGCTGACGCTACCCCACCAGACCAGCAAAAAGCCCGCAGTCCGATACTGCGGGCTTTTTGCTGGTCTGGTCAGAACACGAGCTATATTCCCTGCGTAGTCCGCTATCCTCTTCCGTTCGAACGTCGGCGTCGGGAGTTTTGCGTAACTACGTCTTCCCAAAACTCCCGCTTGCTATGATCTGGCTTCGAACTACTCCCCTGCTGCTTTTTGCTTTGCTTCTCTTAGTTCCCGGGGTATCTCAGGCCCAGGCAACCGTGCAGGGCAGTATTATGAGCGGGGGCCTGCGCCGCGAGTACCGGCTCTACGTACCGGCGGCCTATTCGCCGGCCAAGGCCGTGCCGCTGCTGTTCAACCTGCACGGCTACGGCTCCAACAACGTGGAACAGGAAGCCTACGGCGACTTCCGGCCCATTGCCGACACGGCTAACTTTCTCATCGTGCATCCCAACGGGACGCTTGATGGCAACGGGTCCCGGGCCTGGAACACTTTTCTGCCGCCCGGCACCGGCGTCGATGACGTCGCGTTTCTTTCCGCCCTGATTGACCACCTGAAGCTGACGTATACCATCGATACCGACCGGATTTACAGCACCGGCATGAGCAACGGGGGCTTTATGAGCTATGAGCTGGCCTGCCAGCTGAGTGGGCGCATTACCGCCGTGGCCTCCGTTACGGGCAGCATGGCACAAAGCCGCCGGGCGGTCTGCACGCCCCAGCATCCGACGCCCATTATGGAAATTCACGGTACTGCCGATGCCACCGTGCCCTACAATGGCAACGCCTTTTTCCTGTCTATTCCGGCGGTGCTCAGCTACTGGGTGCAGTTTAATGGCTGCGCCCCCACGCCTGTCGTTACGCAGGTGCCCAATACCAATACCACCGACGGCTCTACCGCCGAACGTTCGGTCTGGGCCAATGGGCGCAACGGCAGCGTGGTCGAGCACTACCGCATCATCGGCGGCGGGCATACCTGGCCCGGCTCGGCCTTTACCATTGGGGTCACGAACCGCGACATCAGCGCCAGCCGGGAAATATGGCGCTTTCTGCGGCCCTACCGGCTGAGCCGCCTGGCCACCCCCCTCACTGCGTCTGCTCCCGCCGAAGCCGCCGGGGTGAACAGCTACCCCAACCCGTTCACCAGCCAGCTTATCCTCCGCGCCGGCACCAGCCGGCAGCCGGGCCGGGTGACGGTCGTTGATGCGCGGGGCCGTAAAATGCCGGTACTGCTTCAAGCTGCCGCCGACGGCACGTTGCGTATTTCCACGGCCACCTGGCCGGCGGGCGTATACCTGCTGCGTACCGAGGTGAACGGCCGGGCCTATTCCCAGAAGCTGCTGAAGCACTAGCTCAGGCCCCCGGGTTCCGGGCCTCCGCCACCTACCACCAACGTCTCCGTACCGGGGCCGGCCAGGTATCGGGCGCTGCTCACCCACCGTCCGCAATGCCGGCCTGGGTGGCCCGCGCCCCGGAAATACGGCTTTGGCCGTGTGCCTATCGGCTACCGGCCGCCTCCCGCTACGCATAATTTTGTCCTTTCTGCTTCCGATGCAACCTTGCATCCTGATTGAGGATCCCGCTGATACCCGGTCTTTTCCCTTAGCCTGTTTTCATTTGAACTATGCGGCGACTCTACTCTTTACTCCTCGGCAGCAGCCTGTTGTTTTGCCTCAGTGCCTGCCCCCTTATCGACCCTGGTGACAGGATAGCCCTGCCCCGCTACAAGCCGCTGCTCATGGCCCGGTCGCAGCTGGAGCAGGCCGTAGCAGTTCTGCCGCCCCAGGCGCTGCGCAACACCGGCAAAATATACCTGCGCGACCCCTACATCTACATCAACGAGCGGTACGAGGGCCTGCACATCATCGACAACCACGACCCGACCCACCCCGAGCCGGTGGCGTTTCTGCGTATTCCCGGCAACGTGGACGTGGCCATGAAGGGCTCTCTGCTCTATGCCGACAGCGGCCCCGACCTGCTGACCTTCGACCTGACCGATGTTCGCCAGGCCCGCTTGCTGCACCGCGTCCGCGAGGCGGTGCCGGAGCTGCCCATGCCCGAACTCGGCGACGTGCCCACCGAGTATCAGCCTCAGCACCGCCCGGCCGATGCCGTGGTGGTAGGCTGGCAGAAACTATAATCCTACGCCCATTCCTATGCGCCTTTCCGCTCCTCTCCTGACCCGCTTCATCGCCAGCCTGCTGCTGCTCGCCGGCCTGGCCTCCTGCGCCAGCAACGACGCCAGCCCGGCCAGTGCCGACCGCGCCGCCGACAACGGCCGGGGCGGTTCCCTGGCCCGCTTTACCGTGCTCGGCAATACCCTCTACGTAGTCGACAACCAGAGCCTGCGCCTGTTCAGCCTGGCCACCCCTGGCGCCCCGGCCCGCGGCCCGGTGGTCAATCTGAATCTGGGCATCGAAACCATTTACCCGCGCGCGCCCTACCTGTTTTTAGGCACCCAGCGGGGCATGTACATTTTCGATGCTTCGATCCCGGCCGCGCCCGAGCAGCTGGCCTACTACGAGCACGTGATGAGCTGCGACCCGGTGGTGGTCGACGACCGGTATGCTTACGTGACGCTGCGCGACGGCCGCACCTGCGGTGGGGGCATCAACCAGCTTCAGGTCGTTGACCTAACCAACCTGCGGGCCCCGCGCCTGGCCCAGGTTTACCCCATGGAGCACCCTATGGGCCTCGGCGTCGACAGTACCCTGCTGTTCGTGTGCGACAAAAACCAGCTTAAGGTCTTCAACACCCAGAACGCCCCCCGGCTGCTGCCTTTACAGACGTTCAGCGTGAATGTATCCGACGTCATTCCCCACCGGGGCAACCTGCTGGCTATCGGTCCTGACGGCCTGTACCAGTACCGCTATCAGGGCGGCGTGCTTACGCCCCTGAGCAAGCTACCCATCACCCCGGCGCTTTGAGGTACCGGGTCCTGCTTTATCGGGCAGCCCGCTGGCGGGTCCTTGGGTTGCTGGCCGGCCTGGGGTATCAGGCCGCGGCCCAGTCCCAGGTCTCCCCGGCTACGAAGGCCCGGGGGCTGGCCCTCAAGGCCGAGCTGACCCCGGTGCTGGCGGGCGGCTACCATCTCAGCCTGGAAAAAGCCTGGGGAACCAGCTTCCGGCACAGCTTCAGCCTCACGCCCCAGCTCTACGGGGGCCCCGTGGGCGAGCTTACTTCCACCCTGAGCGAAGGCGGCCACGACCGGGTCCGGGGCTTTGGCTTCGCCGGGCAGTATCGGCACTACCTGAACCCCCAGCCCCAGCCGCTGGCGGGCGTATACGTGGCCGGCGGCCCCCACTACCAACGCTTCCGGCTGACTTTCCAGGCCCGGGAATGGCAGGCCGAGCCCGGCCCCAACGGCCTGGCCTATTACGAATACCGCCTGCGCGACCAGGTCGAAACCATCACCCGTTTCGGCGCGGCGGTGGTGGTGGGCAAGCAGGTGTTCCTGGGGGAGTCCCCGGTGTTTCTGGACCTGTATTTTGGTATGGGCTGGCGCACCACCCGAACCACTACCAGTGCGCCCACTGCCGGCCGCTACGCTTCCGGCCTGAGCGACTATGGCCACGCGGGCTTTTACCTGCCCGCCGGGGTAAAGCTGGGCGTAGCCTGGTAAGAAACCACGAGTGGGCCGCTCGGCAAAAGGTCCGGGGCCGACGAAACTACTGCCCGGACGCTTGAGCCAGCTACGGGCGCGGCTGGTGGTCGTGGCAAACGCTTTATCGGCTCCTCCCGACTTATCCAACGGAGGGTTGCTTCCCTGATTCCTGGCTCATTATCAGCCCGCAAGCCGGATGGCAATGCTCCAGTTGGGCGCTGCCAGACTCAACCCGGCTACTCAGGGGGTACACCCAGGCGTAAGTGCCACTACCCCGCGGCAAGAGTGACAACAAGCCTGAACACCACGGGTGACAGCAGCGATGAGCACTATTAATTTTTTGCTAATAATTTTTATTTGTACAGGATTTAGTCAATTACTGCCTTGGGTGAAGCCCTCAAATATATCGGCAATGGCGCTACCGTTGTTGTGGCCACTATCGTACCGACACCGCCCGGAGGGGAATATGTTTTACCACGCTTTGTTTGAGCATCTGACCGTTAACCTCCAGGCTATTGCGGAGTAGTAGGGTAGTAATTTCTTTCCAACCAAAACCCTCACTATTATGGATTCGTCCACCTCCAAATCAAACAGCCAACTCGACGCCACCCTTCAAGCCCTTGGCGGAGGTCTTAGTGCCGCTGCCCCGGCGGCTGCCGGCAACATCGACAGCTGGATTTCTACCCTGAACGGAGCCGGTAGCCCGGCTCTAAGCGCCATTTCCTCGGAGCTGGAAAACCTGAAAAGCGCCATTGACAGCGGCGATGGTTCCCAGATCGGCCAGTCGCTGAAAACCCTGGGTGAGCATACCACCAAAGCTGCTGACAGCGCTACGCCCGATGCGCAGGCTCAACTGCGGCAGCTGGGCCAGACTCTAAGCTCCGCGGCTACTTCGCTGCAGGCATAGGTTCCCCGGATTCCTTACCAAAACGCGCTGCTCCACTAGCTGGGGCAGCGCGTTTTTGCTGGGGCGGAGGCGGCACCCTGTTCCAATCAGGCAACCGCAGGATTGGCGGCGGTGCCTACCTCCGTTTGGAAATTTTATTGAAGGTTATTTTGCGTTGCAGAGTTGATTTGAAGCGCGCATCGTCCACGGCGCTTTTGGCCTGATGCTTCGTAGTCCGGCCCTGCACCCGCGCCCGCCACATCCGCCACGAAGAAGCTTTCATTTCCCGGCGCATCAGCCTGATCACGTCCTGCTCGCGCAGGCCAAACTGCTGGAAAATGGCCTCGAAGGGGGTCCGGTCTTCCCAGGCCATTTCAATCACCCGGTCAATGTCCGGATCGGTCAGTATGGGGTCTTTCATGAGTTGCTTCGTCCACCATCCGGCACAGTGAGTCGGTGGTGGTAGCAGGCAAACAATTAAGCAGCGTTTATGGCGGGTTACTGAGGTTAATTCGTCCGGCGGAGAGTTTGAAAAAAGTGCTGACCGCCGTGCCTGACGCTGATTCAGGGCTGGCTACTCCGGGGGCAAAGCAGAAGCTGGCAGCACAAAAAAGCCAGCCCCACCGTAGTGGAGCCGGCTTTTTCGGTTCGGGGCCCGGGGCCGCAATCAGAAAGCGGCGTACGTAGTGGTAGCCGTAGCAGTGATAACGAGGCCCGACTGGGTGGTGGTCGTCGTCGTCCGGATCTGAAGCGTGGCGGCGGTGAGCTGGAGCACTTCCGCAGTAACGGTTTTGGGCATGCCGTTCACCGTGCCGGACGCCGTCAGCTCCGTCCCGCCGCATTGAAGGACCAGGTAGCCGTCTGGGTTTGCGGGGCGCTGGTAGAGCACCTGGTTGCCCTCTCGTCGGTTACGGCGGTTTTGTCGGCGTTGTCCTTGTAGAAGTTATCCTTTTCGCAGGCCGGCATTTGCTTGAAGCCATCGACCGTGATGGTGTTGCCCATGAACGTGGTAGCGCCTACCACGGCCGTGATACGCCAGTTTTTGGCCGTCAGCAGGGTTTCCTTGGCCGTCAGGGTCGGAGCGGGTTTAGCCTGGCCGGACTCGTCCTTGCTGCAACCCGCCAGCAGCAGGGTCAGGCTCAGCCCCAGGGCATAGAAGTAATCGTGTTTCACGAAATGAGGAATAAGAAGGAAAACAAAGAGAATTGAGCCAGGGCCATGGAACGGTCAAAACCAGGGAATAACCCGGTGGCTGGTTGATAGCGCGGCGGGAATATGTCACTCCCGTCCTGATCTGCTCCCCGAAACGGGGGCCGACGGGATTAAGTCGCCGGCCCGCTCCCGGCCCAGGCTCGGGGGCAAGGTCAGCTTCTTCTCCAGCCTGGTCCGGCCCGAGTCGATGCCGGCCACTCTGCTGAACACGCCGCGGCACGCCGCCACGCGGTAAGCAACTGCAGGCACCCCGCCTCCCGGCTACTGCGACCGGGCGGCGGGGGCAGCACGACGAAAAGTAGCTCCACCAGCTTGCGCCCGCGCCCCGTCCTGCCGCCCGCCGCCGCCCCGCGCCCGGCGGGTCCCGCTGAGAGAAACAACAGCTTCTTCCGTAGCTTCCTGCTGCGTTTTCAATCAGCCTCCACTCTGCATGTATTTACTCTACGCCGACGAAAGTGGTGATACCGGCCTGCAAGGCAGTCCGACGAAATATTTTCTGCTTTCCAGCTTGGTGGTGCATGAAACCAGATGGCGGGATTTTCTCAATGACATTGTTGCTTTTCGAAGACACTTGCGGGAAACGAAAGGCTTGAAGTTGCGCGAAGAAATTCACGCCGCACCATTCATTACCAATCCAGGGGCGCTGGTACGCATCCGGCGCAACGACCGGCTCGATATTCTGAAGCAATGCCTGGATTTCCTCAGCAATCGCAGCGACATTCGCATCTGCACGGTGGCCGTGAATAAAACCACTAAGCCCGCTGGCTACGACGTGTTTGATAATGCCTGGCAGGCGCTAATTCAACGGTTCGATAATACCCTGCGCAACCGCAACTACCCCGGTGCTTTCGCCGACCAGCGCGGATTGGTACTGCCCGACAACACCGACGGCGGCAAACTCACTACCCTGTTGCGGAAAATGCGGCACTACAACCCGGTTCCCAACAATCCCACGCACCAGACCACAGGAGCCGGCTACCGCAACCTGGCGATGCAATCCGTTATTGAAGACCCGTTTCTAAAAGACTCGGCGCACTCGTTCATTCATCAGCTGGTGGATGTGGTGGCCTACGCGGCCCGGCAGCTTTACGAACCGAATACGTACATGCGCAGCAAGCAGGGCCATAATTTTTATGCGCGTCTGCGCCCCGTGCTCAATACCTACGCCAACCGGAGCCACCCGCTGCATCTGGTACAGCTCTGAAAATAAAAGGGGCCACCTTGCGGCGGCCCCGGGTGAATCCTACTAGGGCGACTGGCACCCGTTCAGATTCCCTACAAACTTACAGCTTTCTGTAAGATTAAGTTGCGTGTGTGAAAACAGCCCTCCCCGGCGCGCCCGCCCCGCCGGACGCCCCCAGCCCCGCCCCACGCGCCCCCAGGCGCTCCGTGCTGCCGCCCGCCACCGCCCCGCGCCCGGCGGGTCCCGCTGAGAGCAACAGGAGCTTCTGCGTAACTTGTGCAAGCAAACCCTTCCGACTATGGCAACTATCCTTGTATTAGAACCAAGCAACGATTCCGACCTGCACCTGCTACTTAATCTGGCGCAGCGGCTAGGCGTGAAAGCGACTGCTTTGCCAGCCGCTAAGCTGTCGCTGGAGGAGCGGGAGCGCCGTTTTATGGCCCTGTTTGGTTCCTGGCAATCGGATGAAAGTGGGGATGAAATAAACCAAATGCTGCAGGACTCCCGTCAGAGCAACCGGCCGGATATTACGTTATGAGCGCCGGCTATTTGCTCGATACCAACATCTGCGTCCATTTTCTGCGAGGAGAGCATCGGCTTAACGAGAAGTTTGCTACGCTCGGGCTGGCACAATGCTTCGTGTCCGAAATCACCATTTCCGAACTACTATTCGGTGCGGCCAACAGCGCCCCGGTTTGGCAGACCCGCCAGCATCAGCAAGTAGCGGAGTTTCGGGAGTTGTTTGCCGAGCAGGTGCTGCCCGTTGCGCCCGCGCTGGAAATATTCGCCGACCAGAAAGCGACTTTAAGGCGAAGTGGCCGGCCGATTGACGATTTTGACATCCTCATCGGCAGCACGGCGCTGGCCCATGGCCTCATCCTCGTCACCCGCAACACCAAGCACTTCACTAGCATCGCCAACCTAGCGCTGGAAAACTGGATTGATGCTGCATTGGATAGCAGCAATGCACATTAGTTGAGCCCTCCCCGGCGCGCCCGCCCCGCCGGCCGCCCTCAGCCCCGCCCCCCGCGCCCCCAGGCGCTGCGCCCGCCCCGTCCGGCCGCCCGCCGCCGCCCCGCGCCCGGCGGGTCCCGCTGAGCTAAACCCCCGCTTCTTCAGTAGCTTCCTCTCCTGCGCCACCCCCGCCCGCTGCCCCCGCCGCTGAAGAAATGGGAACTTCTTAGTAGCTTGCGCCAAAGCTGTTGAGCGAAACTATAACGTCTCAATTATTCCCAACAAGATTAAAGCACTTGGGATTACAGTATTACTGCTTTTTCCCGCTAAACTAACGACAAGGCTAAAACAAAACTTCAGTCAAATTCTCCGGTTAGCTTTGTCACCTGTCTCCACTTTTTATGGAAGATATAAACCAAACCAAAATGTCCCAGTTGAATACATACCTTGAATCTGTACAACTTGGAGGATTTAGGTGCATTCAAGACATGAATGCATCCTTTTTGCCAGGACTAAATATCCTAATAGGAAAAAATGGGTCGGGGAAAACTAATTTTTTGACATTAGCCAGTAGTGTTCTGGGCTTCGATTTCGAAGAAATATCGGAATTTAAAGCTGATTTTAAAATCGCGGGTGAAACAAGCTTTCGTTTACAGCTTAGCAGACAAGCATCTAACGCAATCAGCGAGTTAGAGAAGAAAGAAGGTGATGTTTTTACCGCTGAGGTAAAAACACATTATGAATACCATGGGCCCGAAGCACTGCTATTTGAGGACCGCAGGCCGGGTAATGATGTAAATAGGAAAAATATTCCCACTGAAGGAGATTTAGAAGATAATTTAGCTTTATCTAGGAATATTGAAAGGCTTTACGGTGTTGCCATGATTAAACATGGAACGCCTATGATATTTCCTTTTGTAAGTTCGCCTGCTAGCATTGAGCGAAGCGAAAACGGAGGTAAAAGTAGGTTGCCTAAAGAAGTTTTCAATAGTTCTCTTCCAGCTTTTAGCAGGTTCCTTTACTCACATTTTGGTTTTGCTAGGACATTCAGTGATGAAGACGCCTCAGAGGCCCTTAACAAGACCGCGCGGGAATTATCTAGAGTAGTTTCAAGCTTTACTCAAATCGAAGATATCAGATTTTGCGAAACTAAAATAATTTCTAAAGTTGGTGAATTTTTCAAAATTGAAAATCTGCAACTTGAATTCAGAATAAATGATGAATGGCTGACTTTTAATTATCTGTCTGATGGGACTAAAAGAATGTTCTATATAATAGCAGAACTTTCATTTAACAACTTGACAGACTATGCTTATAAATTTGGTAGACAGTCAATTACTGTTTCTTCCAAAGATGGATTACCATTCTCCACTATTACTTTTATAGAGGAGCCAGAATTGGGAGTTCACCCGCATCAGTTAATGAGGATTCTTGATTTTTTGAAACAGTATTCTGAAAAAAATCAGGTTATCCTAACAACTCATGCACCTCAAGCTCTGGATATCTTGGAAAAGGACGAACTTGATAGGATAAACATAATGACATCCAGCAAGGGTGGGGGCTCTGAAATAAAAAAGTTGACAGTTAAGCAAAAAAATAAAGCTGGACTCTATAAAGAGCAAGCTTATCTGCGTGATTATTGGATTCATTCAACACTAGAAATCTGAGTTCTTATGCTAATAGGAGTAGTAGCCGAAGCTCCAAGTGATACTTTGGCAATAATCGGACTTTTGAAGCCACTCTTGCCTGCAGATATTGATTTTACTGAATTAGTAAAAAATATCAGAGGCAGTGATTTGGATAGTTTAAAAACACAAACACTAATAAGGTTGGAGGTGCAAGCAGAACAGCCCGACTTAGTTATATTGTGTCGGGATTTAGACGGCTTGTCATGGGAGCGGAAAAAACAATTAAATGCTAGGAAATTTTTTAGAAAAACCAACAGAATAATAAAGGTTAACAATAGAGAAAGAGGTGTAAACCTGATTTGTATATTCGAACTTGAAACACTTATACTATTTGATATTGATTGTTTTAATAACGAATATGAGGTAAGCCTAGATTTATTAGATAGTCCAGAAAGTTGCGTTGACCCCAAAGGAATTCTTAAGGAGGCCACATCTAAAAAAGCGAAGAGGTTTACGGAATCACATAATGGCGAACTAATCCCAAAGCTTAGGAAAGACTTGATTATTAGAGCAGAATTTTACAAGAAATTCTTGTATTATCTGGAAGCTAGATTGCTGGAAAAAGGGTTAGTAGTGAATCTTATAGACCAGCATAATTGAAAGCTGTCCTTTTTTTGACATTTTAGCATTTTCACTGTTCAAAAATTTCAGTGTTCCCGCCAAAAAGTCTGATTTTCACCTCTCGCACCCCGTTTGCTAGTCCCTTTGTACCGACTTCCTAACCCGAAGCACCCACTTAGAGACGA
Organism: Hymenobacter fastidiosus; assembly: GCF_039539565.1. Taxonomy (NCBI): domain Bacteria; kingdom Pseudomonadati; phylum Bacteroidota; class Cytophagia; order Cytophagales; family Hymenobacteraceae; genus Hymenobacter; species Hymenobacter fastidiosus. The sequence goes on from NZ_BAABDJ010000022.1 coordinate 36,592, forward strand.
ACGGAAATGGACTTTAAAAACTTCACCATCAAGGCGCAGGAGGCTGTGCAGAAGGCCACCGAAATTGCCGGCGGAAACCAGCAGCAGGCCATCGAAACGGGCCATTTGCTGAAGGGCATCTTCCAGAGCGACGAGAGCGTCTTCTCGTTTCTGGCCAACAAACTGGGCGCCAACCTCAACATTCTCACGCCGCGGCTCGATGCCCTGGTGGCCGCCTACCCCAGGGTGAGCGGCGGTTCGCCCTACTTCGCCAACGACGCGGCCAATGCCGTGCAGCGCGCCAACGCCGCCATGAAGGACCTGGGCGACGAGTTCGTGTCCATCGAGCACCTGCTGCTGGGCATCCTCTCCGGCCGGGATGCCGTGGCCACGCTGCTCAAAGACACCGGCTTCAACGACAAGGACTTGAAGGCCGCCATTCAGGCGCTGCGCGGCGGGCGCAAAGTCACCAGCCAGAGCGCCGAAGACCAGTACCAGAGCCTGAACCGCTACTCCCGCAACCTCAACGAGCAGGTGCGCCTGGGCAAGATGGACCCCGTCATCGGCCGCGACGAGGAAATCCGCCGGGTATTGCAGATCCTGAGCCGGCGCACCAAGAACAACCCCGTGCTGCTCGGCGAGCCCGGCGTGGGCAAAACCGCCATCGTGGAGGGCCTGGCCCAGCGCATCGTGGCCGGCGACATCCCCGAAAACCTCCGGGACAAGATCATCATGAGCCTCGACATGGGCCTGCTCATCGCGGGGGCCAAATACAAGGGCGAATTTGAGGAGCGCCTCAAGTCCGTGATTAAGGAAGTAACGGACTCCGATGGGCAGATCATCCTGTTCATCGACGAGATGCACACCCTGATCGGGGCCGGCGGCGGCGGCGAGGGCGCCATGGACGCAGCCAACCTGCTCAAGCCCGCCCTGGCCCGCGGCGAGTTGCACGCCATCGGGGCCACCACGCTCAAGGAATACCAGAAGTACATCGAGAAGGACAAGGCCCTGGAGCGCCGCTTTCAGGCCGTGGTGGTCGATGAGCCCACCCTGGAGGATGCCATCAGCATCATGCGCGGCATCAAGGAGAAGTACGAGCTCCACCACGGCGTGCGCATCACCGACGACGCCGTGATAGCCGCCGTGGAGCTGAGCAGCCGCTACATCACCGACCGTTTCCTGCCCGACAAAGCCATCGACCTGATGGATGAGGCGGCCGCCAAGCTGCGCATCGAGCTGAACTCGATGCCCGTGGAGCTGGACGAAATCCAGCGCCGCATCATGCAGCTCGAAATTGAGCGCGAAGCCATCCGCCGCGAGGAAAACTACGACCGCGAAAACGTGCTGACCAAGGACCTCAGCGAGCTGACCGCCCGCCGCGACACGCTGAAGGCCCAGTGGGAAAACGAGAAAGCCGTGCTCACCGGCATTCAGGAGCAGAAGGCGGCCATCGAGAAGTTCAAGCTCGAAGCTGAGCAGGCCGAGCGCCAGGGCGATTATGGTCGGGTGGCAGAATTGCGCTACGGCAAGATCCAGGAGGCCGAAGCCAGGCTCAAGCAGCTCCAGGACGAGGCCAACGCCAATGAGGCCGGCGGCACCATGCTTCAGGAAGTCGTGACCAGTGAAAGTATTGCCGAGGTAGTAGCCAAGTGGACCGGCATTCCGGTGAGTAAGATGCTGCAGTCGGACCGCGAGAAGCTGCTGAACCTGGAAGCCGAGCTGGGCAAGCGCGTGGCCGGGCAGACCGAGGCCATCGGCGCCATTTCCGACGCCGTGCGCCGCTCCCGGGCCGGCCTGCAGGACCCCAAGCGGCCGATAGGGTCGTTCATCTTCCTGGGCACCACCGGCGTGGGCAAAACCGAGCTGGCCAAGGCCCTGGCCGAATACCTGTTCAACGACGAGAACAGCATGGTCCGCATCGACATGAGCGAGTACCAGGAGCGCCACGCCGTGTCGCGCCTGATTGGGGCGCCTCCCGGCTACGTGGGCTACGACGAGGGCGGGCAGCTCACGGAGGCCGTGCGCCGCAAGCCCTACTCGGTGATTCTGCTCGACGAAATCGAGAAGGCCCACCCCGACGTGTTCAACATCCTGCTCCAGGTGCTCGACGACGGCCGCCTCACCGACAACAAGGGCCGGGTGGCGAACTTCAAGAACACCATCATCATCATGACCTCCAACACCGGGGCCGACCTGATTCAGAAAAACTTCAAGGAGCTGAACGAGTACAACCACGACGAGGTGGTGGACCGCACCCGCGAGGAAGTGCTGGAGCGGCTGCGCCAGCACATGCGCCCCGAGTTCCTGAACCGCATCGACGAAATCGTGATGTTCCAGCCCCTGAAGCGCAAGGAAATCCGCAAAATCGTGGACATCCAGTTCCGCCAGATTCAGCAGCGCCTGCACGAAGCCGGCATCCGCCTGGAAGCCACCGGCGAAGTCCTCAACTTCCTCGGCGAGCAGGGCTTCGACCCGCAGTTCGGCGCGAGGCCGCTCAAGCGCGTCATTCAGCGCCTGGTGCTCAATGAGCTGAGCAAGGACATTCTCTCGGGCCGCGTGAGCAAGGACGCCGTGGTGGAAGCCGTGCTGGAAGACGGCGGCATCCGGTTCAACAACGTGGAGATTCCGGCGGTGGGGTAAGCCTTCCTTGCCCGGTCATTGCGAGCCGAGCGAAGCAATCCGTCCTCTGAAATCTGCTCAACTCCTTTCCGCTAAAAAGCCCCACTGACGTTGTGTCAGCGGGGCTTTTTGGCGGAAAAGATTCTTTAATGGCTGAAATACTTTGGTTTCAGTCGTTGCACAACGTAAGGCGGCAGGATCTTCGATTTTTCATACAGGGCCACCACCTGTTCTTCTTTGGTTTTGCTGAAACGCGTCAATTTGCCAATCCCTATTCCGGCCGGGACTCCGCCAAATAGCCCGACCCCTACTAGTGTGCCCGCAGTTGTACTGCTGAATCCGTCAGCCGTGGCATTGCTGTTGGCCGCCACAGAGGTAATACGTAAAGCAAAGGCACTGCCAATAGCCGTCCATATCCACCCGCCGGTGCGATGCTTGCTAAAAATATGATGGATAGCCTGCACGGTATCAGCGCGGGAGGCGGTCGGAGCTGGGGTGGAAGACGCACTGGCGACAGCACTGATACGTTGTTGCGCATCGGAGCTACTACTGGCACCCAGTACCAAGACAAGGAAGAAGATTTTTTTTACCATAAGGAAGGCACTTCAGCAAGGCAGGCCGTTGTGCAAGTAAATTGAGGTTGTAAACAAGGTACTATTCGCAGCAAAGCTACTCAACAGTACAATCCCACTAGCGTTGACTTGGCCCGTTTTTTTCGCCATCCAACCGTTAAGTCACTTCACCCGCCGCCTCAATAAGCCTGCAACGACTCGTAGAAAATATAGCCATTCAGCAGCATGAACAGAAACGACGGCAGCGCCAGCCAGAAGCCATCCTTGATCTTGATCCGGACGCCAAAGCCCAGCAGCATCAGCAGGGCCAGGCCGCCGGACGCTACGGATAGAATCAGCGGAACCTGCAGGCCCACCACCAGGCCCACGGCCCCGAGGATTTCCAGCACGGCGGTCAGGGGGCCGAATTTGGCCAGCCCGTAGCGCTTGAATTCGTCTTTGAGCTTTTGGGAAGTGAAGTAGCTGATTCCGTAGAACAGGAACGAGAGGGCCGAAAGCCCGATCAGGATAGTCGTCATTAAGCTTAGGCAGTAATCAGGCCCGCGTGGGCGGCCGCTACGAACAACGACAGCACCAGCAGCAGCAGGGAAGGCACGTACTTAGGCCAGGGGTTTTTCACTTTGATATGGGCAAGCTGGGCGCACAGCATCAGAAAAGCCATCAGCAGGGCCGGAACCAGCACCAGCGCGGGAAACCAGATGCCCGCAACCAACAGCGTTGCCAGCGCTATTTTGGCGGCTCCCACCATATTGCGAACCAGGTCCGGCAAGCCATACTGCCTGAACTCTTTGACAATGTTATCGAACCGGAATACCCAGACGATAACTATCGAAAAAGCAATAACCAGCTGCGCAAGGACGACTCCTGTATTCATATTAAGCGTGATTTTACACTGCTAAAAAACAGAAGCCTGCATGGTCAGCTGTTAACCGCTGCGGAAAGTAACAAGTTTTGCGCAACTCTCCCCACCCGGCAGGAGCGCAAGGCGCGAGCCGGGCTTTGCCCCGGAACCGGCCCCGGAACCGGCGCGGGTGTAGCGCAGCCTGACTCGTGACCAGCCTTGCCGTGGCGGCTGCGCCTCCACGGCCGCCACGCGGCAAGCCGAAACCGCGCCGCCCAATGATGCAGGCGCCAGTCGTTCTACTGCGAGGCACAGCCTCGCCCGATAATCCGGCACGAGTTACGCTGCGCTAAACTCGCGCCGGTACGCGCCAGTACTTTTGCGGCTTTACAGACAGCAACTATACTACGCAAGCCACGGCCTCTTTGTAAGTTGCCGCCGCAAATCAGTCGCCCCAACCGCCGTCACCGGCCGCCGCTGGCGCCGGGGCCTGGCGGTCACGCTTGGGCCGGTTGGCTGCTCCGTTTTTCCTTTCCAAACCGGCCCTTCGGCTTCCAGCTGCTCCGCATGAAACGCATCCACCTGTTCGAGTTTGAAGACTTTGCCTGGTTTCCCAACTCGCTACGCAGCGGCCTGACGCGGCTCATCGTGGTCATGCACAAACTCCTGGGCTCGTCGGCAGACCTGGTGCAGCTGCTCCACCGGGCGTTGGCCCATTCCGAAAGCGCAGCCATCGTGGACTTGTGCTCGGGCAGCGGCGGACCGATGCTGGACGTGTACCGGACGCTGAAGCAGCAGCCCGGCCTGGCCCACCTGACGCTCACGCTATCGGATTTGTACCCGAACCGGACTTTGGCCGCCGCCATCCAGGGGCAGGCCGATTCGGCGCTGCGTTACGATACCCAGGCCATCAACGCGGCCGACGTAGCCCCGGAATTGCGCGGCGTGCGCACCCTGGTCGGCAGCTTCCACCACATGCGCCCGGAAGTAGCCCGGCGCATCCTGCAAGACGCCCAGGAAAAGCACCAGCCCATCTGCGTGTACGAAATCAGCGACAACAGCTTGCCCAGCAGCCTGTGGTGGGTGGCCCTGCCCCTGAACTTCCTGATGGCGCTTTTCATCACGCCCTTTGCGCGTCCGGTTACGGTAAAACAGCTGTTTTTTACGTACGCCCTGCCGGTTATCCCGCTGTGCTTTGCCTGGGACGGCGCCGTTTCCAACGCCCGCACCTACACCCTGGGCGATATGGCCACCCTGCTCGAAGGGTTGCAATCGGATGATTACACCTGGGAAACCGGCCTCATTCCGGGCAAGGCCCGGAAACTGTACCTACTCGGCCTACCCAGGGCAAGGTAGCAGCGCCAGCATCCAACGTTCTGGGATTGACGTGGAGGCTGGGCCCCACTGTCGCGCAGCGGCAACGGCCCGGCCTGTTGTATCCGACCAGGAATCGTATGGCCCGGGCGAGGCGCTTCGGAAGGGAATTCTGGCTGGCCGCAGGCTGCCGGGCGTGCCGGGAGCTTTCAGTTTTTGAGCCCCCGCAATTTTTGTTTACTCTTGTTTCCCTGCCACCCGCTATCCTGTGCTTCCCATGGCCAAAGACGACGATTTCCAGCCCGAAGACGACGACGACGACGAGCAGCCCTTCACCAGCTACTTCCAGGAGGAGGCCAACAAGCACCAGGCCGAGGCCGACACCGCCGCCGATGTGGCAGCCGACGTGTTGCAGAATGCCCGCTACGACGAGTTTTTTGCGCCCTACCAACCCCGGTTCCGCGAGTCTTTTGCGCACCATTACGTGCTGGCCCGGCAAGCCTGGATAAGCGTGGGGCAGGCCAACGAGGACCAGCCCAACCGGCGGCTCCTGATTCACGCCAAAGATGCCTACGTAGCGCTGTGGGCCATTCAGCAGAAAAAGCTGTTCGACCTGCAGTGCCGGTGGCGGGCCGAAGAGCTAACCGATGTACCCGGCGTGGTCATCTCCGATGACTTTGGTACGCTCAGCGCGGCCATTGAAAACTGCGCGCCCCTACCTGCTATTACCGCCGAGGAGTTTGCCCTGTACCTGGAGTGGGTGCGGCAGGCCGACTACGCCCGGGACCTGGACGACCGCAACGACGGGTGCTTCGTCTGGCAGAACCACCGCTTTATCCGCGAGGCCCTGGCCCCCGATGCGCCCCCACTTATAGCCCGGGTGCAGCCGGTGCTCAAAAAAACAGTATCCGACTGGTACCGCTTTCACAATGCGCGCACCGGCCACGACCGGCTGCTGTACCTGCCCGACCACCGGGGCGCCAAGGAGGAGCGCTACTGGAACGCGTGGCGCGAGCAGCAGCGCGAACAGGAAGCTATTGCCCGGGCCGTCGGCACCGCTCCCGACCCCCGGCCCCTGTACCTGCCCCCGGAAGAGCAGGAGGCGCTGGCCACTGAGTTTGCCCGCCACTTTGAGTCGGCCCGCCTGAACCGCTGGCGCGAAACGAAGGAGCTGCTCCGCCCGCGCCAGACCGAAGAAGACCGCCGGATGGATCTGATGGCCAATTTCCTGCTATCCAACCCGGAGCCGGTGCCCGTAGCGGCGGCGGCCGACTGGCGGGAAGCCACGCGGCAGGCCTACTACGCCTACTGCCACCGCCAGCTCCTGGAGCAGCTGCCCGTGGTCTATGACGAGTACCTGCAGCGCCAAAGCTGGGGCATCACCCAACCCAACCGACTGGATTGGGAGTTAAGCAAATACGACCTGGCCCGGTATTACCGCGGCTGGCTGCTCGCGGGCCGGGCCCGGCTGGGGGAGCCCGAAGACTTCAACTTTTAGCCCGGACTGAGCTGCGGGAAACCGGGGCGGCTTATTCGGCTGGCGTGGGCCGCGGCCGCTTTTCCCGGGCCATCTGCTGACGCAGCGCTTCGCGCAGAAAAGCGGCCTCGGCAAAATGACTAGCGTTGAGCTGACCACGGTACCGGACCGGAATAGGCTGGCCGGCCGCATAGGCCTGGTCGACGGCTACCAGGTGGGCTTTGTTGAACTTGTGCGCATGGACCATGAAGCCCACCACGGTGCCCGCCAGTACGGCCACGCCCAGCGGCGGGGAAATAGCCTCGGGGGCCACCGTAGTGGTGCCGTAGCGGTCGGTGGAGGAAACGGGCAGCGCCAGCGTCAGGCCGGCAATCAAGGGCAGGGTGTAGAGCCAGCCGGCGGTGCGGCGCTTACGGAACAAGCTCAGTAGCGCGCCGGTGCTGTCTGCTGCAGCCCCTTGGGGCTGATAGCGGGGCAGGTACCAGCCATTGAACAGCAGCACGGCCCCCGAATCGGAAGCTACGGCAGGCGGTTGAACAGCTGGCGCCGGGAGAGTCTGGGCAGACAGGGAGAAGGAACTTAGCAGCAGGACCAGCAACAGAAACAGACGCGACATAATAGCTTAACGGCCGGCCGGAGCGGCATTTACCGGCTGGTAGTTGATGATGGGAGTATCGAGCAAACGGCCGGCTTTGCGCTGCATGCCGCGGGTAAGCGGTTTGCCCGCGGCATAGTCGGTTAGCACCTGCGCCAGATGGGCATTGCTGTAGCGGTACAGCTTCAGCAAACCGTACGCCAGGAAGGGAGACGCCGCCAGCAGCGCGATACCCAGACCGGGGGCTTCTTCCCGCACGGAATAGCCCGGCCCGCTCGCCACGGTGCGCCCGCCGCTGGTAGCCAGCCGCAGGGCCGCCAGCGTGCCGCCGGCCAGCCAGCTGACGCCGCCCACCTGACGGTGCGCATACAGGGTAATCAGGGCCTGCGCCGTATCGCTCCGCGCGTAGCGGGCCCGCAAGTGCTGTTTGAACGTTTCGGAAGGGAGGCTGCCGGGGGTCTGGGCCGGGGCCACGTTAGCCCCAGTCAGCAGCAGAGCCGCCAGTACTAAGCGAAGAGTCATAAATATGCAAAGGCTACCGTATGAGGCCCCAAGATACGGGCTGAAAAAGCTGCCGGGCAAACTTATCCGGCCTCCGCCGGACCTACCTTCCCTCTTGCGGAAATAGTAGCTTTGCGCTATGTCCGTTTTTTCGACTTACCTGCAGCTCGGCTTCTTCCACATTTTCAACCTGCGGGCCTACGACCACCTCGTATTTCTGCTGGCGCTATGTGCCCCCTACGTCGCGGCCGACTGGCGGCGCGTGGGGGCCCTGGTCACGAGCTTCACGCTGGGCCACTCCCTCACCCTGGCCCTGGCCACGCTGGGCTTCGTGCGCTACAGCCCCGGCCTGATTGAGGTGCTGATTCCGGTTACCATCCTGCTCACCTGCGCCCTCAACCTGAGCCAGGCCGGGCCGCGGGAGGCCACCCAGCGCCGGCAGGCGCTGGTGCTGGCAGGGCCCAATCTGCTGGCCGCTTTGTTTGGGCTGATTCACGGGCTGGGCTTTTCCAGCTACCTGCGGGCGTTGCTGGGGCAGTCGGGCCGGCCGGTGCTGGAGCTGCTGGCCTTCAACGTGGGCGTGGAGCTCGGCCAGCTGCTGATTGTGGGCTTTATTCTGCTGCTGGGCTTCCTGGTGCTGCGCGGCCTGCGCGCCACCCGCCGCGACTGGGTGCTGGTGGTGAGTGGGGCGGCGGCGGGTGTCGCGGCCGTCCTGCTGCTGCAAAATCTGAATGGCTGAAGGAATTACGGGGCCTGATGCAGCGTTGGCCCACACAATTGTGTCCCTGCTTTCCGGCCGGCTATGCTTTGCCTAAATTGCCGTCTGTCTGTTTCGCCTCCCTCCCATACTTCCTCTATGATTCAAAGACTTCTCCTGGCCGCGGGCCTCGTGGGAATGGCTGCCTTGCCGCTGCGGGCCCAGACCACCAACTCCGGCACCGACAAATTTGCCCAGCTCGGCACGGAGCTGCCCACGCCCAACTCTTACCGCACGGCCTCCGGCGCGCCCGGCTCCGAGTACTGGCAGCAGCGCGCCGACTACAACATCCGGGTGAAGCTGGACGACGACAAGCAGGCCATTACGGGTTCCGAGGACATCACCTACACCAACCTCTCGCCCGACGTGCTGACTTACCTCTGGGTACAGCTCGACCAGAACATCATGGACAAGAACTCCATCACTACGGCCACCCAGGTAGGGCAGCTGCAGGAGAAGATGCCGTTCCAGGCCATGGAGTACCTGATGAATTCCGACTTCGAGGGCGGCTTCAGGATCGAGAAGGTGAATCTGAAAGGCGGCAAAGCCCTGCCCTACGTGGTGAACCACACCATGATGCGCATTGACCTGCCCACGCCGCTGCGGCCCAAGCAGGCCGTTACGTTCAGCATTGCCTGGCACTACAACATCAACGACCAGCTCAAAATCAACCAGCGCTCGGGCTACGAGTATTTCCCGGAGGATAAGAACTACCTCTACGAAATTGCGCAGTTCTACCCCCGCATGGCCGTGTACTCCGACAACCAGGGCTGGCAGCACAAGCAGTTCCTGGGCAACGGCGAGTTTGCCCTGCCCTTCGGCGACTACCGCGTGAGCATCACCGCCCCGGCCGACCACATAGTGGGGGCCACCGGTACGCTCCAGAACCCCGATCAGGTGCTGACGGCTACCCAGCGCAAGCGCTACGCCCAGGCCGCCGATGCCACCAGGCCGGTGCTCATCGTGACCCAGCAGGAAGCCGAGCAGGCGGAAACGAAGCGGGCCAAAGGCACCAAAACCTGGACCTATGCCGCCAAGAACGTGCGGGACTTCGCCTGGGCCTCGTCGCGCAAGTTTATCTGGGATGCCATGGGCATCGAGCAGAGCGGCGTGCCGGTGATGTGCATGTCGTATTACCCTAAGGAAGGCAACCCGCTGTGGGGCAAGTATTCCACCGAAGTGGTGGCCCACACCATCAAAACCTACTCCAAGTTCACGATTCCCTACGCCTACCCAGTCGCTATTTCGGTGCACGGGCCGGTGGGCGGTATGGAATACCCGATGCTGTGCTTCAATGGCGGCCGCCCCGAGAAGGACGGCACCTATTCGGCCGACCGGAAATATGGGATGATTTCGGTGATTATCCACGAAGTAGGGCACAACTTCTTCCCCATGATCATCAACTCCGACGAGCGGCAGTGGTCGTGGATGGATGAGGGCCTGAACACCTTCGTGCAGTACCTCACCGAGCAGGAATGGGAACGGGGCTACCCCTCGCGCCGCGGCGAGCCGAAGAACATCGTGGACTACATGAAGACCGACAAGAGCCTGCAGACCCCGATCATGACCAACTCGGAGTCGGTGCTGCAGTTCGGGCCCAATGCCTACGCCAAGCCGGCTACGGGCCTCAACATGCTGCGCGAAACCATCCTGGGCCGCCAGCTCTTCGACCACGCTTTCAAAACCTACGCCCAGCGCTGGGCCTACAAGCACCCCGAGCCGGCCGACTTCTTCCGCACCATGGAAGATGCCTCGGGCACCGACCTGGACTGGTTCTGGCGCGGCTGGTTCTACACCACCGAACGTTCCGACCTGAGCATTGAGGGCGTGAAGTGGTACTCGGTAGACTCCAAGAATCCCGAAATCGAAAACGCCCGCAAGCGGGAGATGATTAACGCCGAGCCCAGGACGCTTTCCCAGCAGCGCAACCTGCAGGACATCAGCAAAACGCTGGTCGACGTGAAGCCCGACCTGAAGGACTTCTACAACAGCTACGACCCGATTGCTACCACCGACGCCGATAAGGCCCGCTATCAGCAGTACCTGAAAGGCCTCAGCCCAAGCCAGCAGGAACGGCTGAAGGCCGGCCTGAACTTCTACGAAATGGATCTGCGCAACGTAGGCGGACTCGTGATGCCGGTAGTAGTGCAGATGACTTACGAGGATGGCAAGCAGGAAATCGTGAACATCCCGGCCGAAATCTGGCGCAAGAACAATGCCCGCGTCACCAAGGTGTTCATCACCGAGAAGCCCGTGGTGAGCTTCGTGCTGGACCCCTACCTGGAAACCGCCGACACGGACCTCTCGAACAACGCCTTCCCGGCCAAGCAGGCCCCGTCGCGCTTCGAGCTGTTTGAGCGGCAGCAGCAGGCGGCCCCGAACCCCATGCAGCAGCAAAGCGCCGGGCAGAAGGCGGAGCCCAGGTCCGGCAGCGGCGTGGGCGGCGGCACCAACTAAGCTGGTTTTCACCTGGATTTAAGCAGCCGGATCGAATGATCCGGCTGCTTTTGTTTTTATCCCTATGCAACCCAACGATATAGCCGCATTACAGTCTTTAGCGCTTAGTCACGACAGTGCCGCAGCTAATACCGCCTTTACCGACTTAACGGCTATCGGCACGAATGAGGGCGTACAATTTTATCTGCATTTACTAGAAAGCGACAAAGCTAATTGGCGGAACAAGGCGGCTTCTGGACTGGCTCAGATTGCCGACCCGCAAGCAATTGAGCCGTTGCTGCGTGCCATCCAAAAACCGGAAGCCCGGAACCGGAATGGCACGCTAGTATATGCTCTCACAAGTTTTGACTGTCGACACCTACTGAAAGAGCTGTTTCTAATTGTCTTCTACCAGGGCTATGAAGCCCAACTCATGGCTCTGATTGCGTTAGAAGACCAGGAATTCGAGTATTCTGCCGAAGATGTGGAGTTTGTTCGCCAGCATTGGCATATTGCCAGTCAGGCACCGAGCAGCTCTTTGGCTGAATTTGGGCTCACTACCATCGGCGAAATGATAGAAGAGTTGTAGCTTTTGCTTTGCTTGTGCTAACCAACCGAAAACAAACAACTCTATGGGCCTCCTCGACGCACTTCTCGGCAACGCCTCCGCCAACGACATTCAGGAAACGCAGAACGACCTGGCCCGCCTGCTGGCCTCCGATGAGCGGGTGGAAAAGGCCTACGCCATCATCCGCGACCAGATCATCTTCACTAATAAGCGCCTCATTCTCGTCGATAAGCAGGGCCTGACGGGCAGCAAGAAGGAAATCCTGAGCGTGCCCTACCGCAGCATTGAGCGGTTCAGCATGGAAACCACGGGCCACTTCGACCTCGATGCGGAGCTGAAAATCTGGATCCGCGGGCAGGCCGAGCCCATCAGCAAAACCTTCCGCGACAACCAAAGCATCCACGACATCGGCAAAGCCCTGGCCGAGTACGCCCTTTAAGCAAACACCAACGGTTGTCATCCTTCATCTGGCGTACGCAGCGCGAAGGATCTTCCTCAGCTATCCTGGCCACTCCCTGAAATGGACAAAGCCCTTTCCCGCGCGTCGGTAAAGGGCTTTGTCCGTCTTAAATCAGGCTTGCTGGCGCCGAAGAGGCAGGTCCTTCGCAGGCTCAGGATGACAACCGTTTTACTTACCACTCACGCCACTGGCGTCTGGATAGCGGGCGGCGTGGGATTGTACTCCGGCGTCGCCGTGTTGTGCTCGGCTTTCTTCTTGCCCTGGTCGTCCTTCACGTCGCGGCGGCTGAAGGGGCGGATGATCAGGCGCAGGGCCTGGTCGGAGCTAAAGTAGCTGAAGGCCCAGTCGACGAGAGCCACCACTTTGTTGCGGAAACCCACCAGCGTCATCAGGTGCACGAACAGCCAGGTGAGCCAGCCGAAGAAACCATTGAAGTGAATGTCGCCCGGCAAGTCGACCACCGCCTTGTTGCGGCTCACGATGGCCATGGCGCCTTTATTGTTGTATTTGAACGGCTCGGGGGCCTCCCCGGCCAGCAGCCGCTGAAGGGTTTGGGCGAGGTGGCCGGCCTGCTGCTGGGCTACGGGCGCCAGCATGGGCAGCCCCTGGGGCATGTCGTCGGTCACCATGTTGGCCACGTCGCCGATGGCAAATACATTGGGCAGACCCTCCACCTGATTCCAGGCATTCACGCGGATCCGCTTGTTGCGGGCTACCACCTCGGCGGGCAGGCCGGGCACTTCGGCCCCGTTCACCCCGGCGGCCCAGATCAGGTTTTCGGTCGGAATAAATTCGGTATCGGAGTAATAGGCCCGGCAGTGGTCGTAGCTTTTGATGGCCGTGTTCAGCCGCACCTGCACCCCCAGCTCCCGCATGTAGCGCAGGGCATCCTGCTGCGACTTCACCGACATGGGCCCCAGCAGCGCCGGGCTGGCTTCCACGAGGATAATCTGCATCTGGCCCAGGTCCAGCTCCGGATAGTCCTTGGGCAGCACGTGCTTGCGCATCTCGGCCAGCGAGCCGCTGATTTCCACGCCCGTCGGCCCGCCGCCGACCACCACGATGTTCAGCAACGCCTGCTTTTCGGCGGGGTCAGCGGTGAGCAGGGCCTTTTCGAAGTTCTGAAAAATGAAGCTGCGCAGGTTCAGCGAATTCGGAATACTCTTGATCTGCATGGCATTTTTCTCCACGCTTTCGATGCCGAAGAAATTAGTGAGCGAACCGGTAGCCAGCACGAGGTGGTCGTAGCGAATGTCGCCCACGCTGGTGTGCACCACGTTGCGGGCCGTATCGACGCGCTGCACGTCGGCCATGCGGTAGAAGAAGTTGGCCTGGCCGGTAAAGATCTTGCGGATGGGGTAGGCAATACTGTCGGCTTCCAGGGCCCCGGTGGCCACCTGATACAGCAGGGGCTGGAAGTTGTGGTAGTTGTTGCGGTCGATAAGCACGACCTGCACCGGCGCGTCCCGCAGGGCTTTGGCCAGCCGCAGCCCCCCAAAGCCGCAGCCCACAATCACGACGCGGGGATGAGCGGAAACCGGAAGATTCGTATCCATCCTGATAGAATGTTGAGTTTTGAATGAGGAATATTGAATGGTACGAATCTTCCGGCTTTGGGACCGGAATTTTCAACCATCACCGCAACACCAACAAAAAAGGCCGGCCTAAGGCCGACCAATTCAGAATTCAACCTGCAGAATCCCTTCAATAGTCTACGCCTTCCTTCTTCTTGAACTCGCCGCTTTTCACCTGATTGATGAGCTGCAGCCAGCTGAAGGGGTTCAGCAGCGGGTTGTTGGTGTAGGGCGTGGGCGCGGTACCCATGCGGCGGTCCTGGTTGTACTGCTGATTCTGCATGGTCTGGCGGTAGTTGCCCATGCTGGTCACGGGCAGGTTGTTGAACATCCGCCGCATCACGCTGGAATTCAGGTTATCGGCGACAGCGGAGCCCCGCTCGGTAGGCAGGCGCAGGGCCAGGAAAGCTTCTTTGAAGGCCTTTTCGGTCATGTAGGGAAAGATGCGCACTTCGGGCAGCACCGTAGCGTCTTCCTTGAGCTGCACAATCACGGAGTAGCTCTGGCGCGGATAGGCATCCGGAATCACCACCGTCTGGTTGCGGTAGCCCAGGGAGCGAATTACGATACTGTCGCCGGTGAGCACGGGCAGCGAGAAGTAGCCATAGGCGTTGGTAGCCGTGCCCCGGCCGGCTTTGGGCACGAAGATGGTTGCCCCGGGCACGCCCAGCAGACTGTCGCCGGTGGCGACGATACCCGTGAACTGCACCACCCGACGCTGCCCCTGGGCCTGGGCGGAAGCGGCGCCCAGCAACCCTGCCAGAATCAGCGTCAGAGTGAGCCAGAGCGAACGAAAACGAAGTTTAACAGGCATAAAGAGCATTACAGACTACAATAATACGGCACTTTGGGGGCGGAAGCCCGGCTTGGTGTAAATTTGTTCCCCTTCCCCGCCTTCCAGACAACCGATGCGCCTAAAACACTTCAACGTTGCATTTGGTCAGCAACTCTTCAAAGCTTTCGGCGACGAGTCGCGGGTGCGCATCCTGCATTTGCTGTGGCGCAACGAGGAAATGTGCATCTCCGACCTTGAACAGGTGCTGGACTTCACCCAAACCAAAACGTCCCGGCAATTATTGTACTTGAAGAATGCGGGGCTGGTTAGCTTCCGCCGGCTCGACAACTGGGCATTCTACTTTCTCAAGGATGAAGCCACCGACTTGGTTCAGCTGCTGCTGGGCTTCATGGAAAAAGACGGCCAGCTCGTGCGCGACCAGCAGATTTACCAAACCCTGTGGTCGAATCGGGAGTTAGCCGCCTACAAGCTGCAGAACCGCCGCTGGACCGGAATCGCTGGTTGACGCTGATTTAGTTCATTTCGCTGATTTGGCCGGCGGCCGGACCGGCTTTCTTTGTTGCTCCTTATGCTGCTCGACTTCCACATTTTTGTTTGCCACAACCAGAAGAGCGAAGTCGGGAAGGACGTGGCCAAGGCGTTCAAAATAGCCCTCAAGAAGCAGGGCCTGAAAAGCTTTGTGGCGGGCGGCACAAAGCATAAAAGCCGGGTGCAGACCTGCAGCTGCCTCGACGTGTGCAAGCACTGCAAGAAAGGCTCCGGCGCGGCCCTGGTCATCTACCCCGCAGGCATTTTCTACGGCGACGTGAAGCCCGCCGACGTAGCCGAGCTGGTGCACGAGCACATCGGCGAAGGCCGGATGGTGAAAAGGCTGCGGCTGGACTGAGGCGTTGCCGGTGGTGAGTTGCCGGGTGCCCGGCCAGGGTAACCGCTGCCGAAACCCCATTTTTAATTCTTAACTCCCGTTGTCCGTTGAAAACCTACCGCCACCTCTTCTTTGACCTCGACCATACGCTGTGGGATTTTGAGAAGAACGCCGACGAAACGTTGCGGCATCTTTTTGAGCAGCATCAGCTGGGGCGCCACGGCAGCTTCACGGTAGACGAGTTTATCAGCGTTTACAGCAGCATCAACCACGCGCTATGGCGCTTGTACCAGGCTAATAAAATCAGCCAGCAGCAGCTGCGCGGCGTACGGTTTGTCCGCACCCTGGGGAAGCTGGGGGTGCCGGAAAACGAGGTACCAACCACTATTTCGGAGGAGTTTACCGCTATTCTGCCCCAGAAGTCAGCCGTATTTCCCTTCACCCACGAAGTGCTGGCCTACCTGCGGGACAAGTACACGCTGCACCTGATTACCAACGGCTTTCAGGATATTCAGCGCGTCAAGCTAACGTCGTCCAACCTGACCGACTACTTCCAGGAAGTCATCACCTCCGAGCACAGCGGCTTTCTGAAGCCCGACCGCCGCATGTTCGAGCATGCCCTGCAGCGCACCGGGGCCAACGCCGACGAAAGCCTGATGATTGGCGACAACCTGGAGTGCGACGTGCTGGGCGCCTACAACGCCGGCATCGACCAGGTGTACTTCAACCCCGACCAGCGCCGCCACTTCGCCGATATTACCTACGAAATCACCTGCCTGAGCGAGCTGAAGGCGTTTTTGTAGCAGGGCTGGTGCTGCGTGGGAACTGGGGCTGATACGGAATTACCGTTCAACGATAGTGGTGCCACGACGAAAAAGTCGTGGCACCACGCCCGCCGCCTACCTTTGCCCCACGTATGATTCAACTCCTGGGTATTTCCGGTAAGCGCGGTAGCGGCAAAGACACCGTGGCCCGCCTCATTCAGCAGCTGCAGCCCGAACGCCGCTGGCAGATCATGTCCTTTGGCGACGCCATCAAGGCCGTATGCGCCACGCTGGCCGGCGAGGCCGTGGCTCCCTACTACACCCAGGCGGGCAAAACCGAGCTGCTGCCCGCCTTCGGCCGCACCCGCGGCGAAATGCTCCAGCAGGTGGGCGCCGCCCTGCGCGGCTGGAACTACGAAATCTGGGTGCAGGCCTTCTTCGCCCGCCTGCCGCCCGATCAGTTTATCATCGTGCCCGATGTACGCTTTCCCAACGAGGCCCAGCCCATCCTCGACCGCGGTGGCCGGATGCTGCGCGTGGAAGGCGACCCGCTGACCCAGCAGGGCGACGGCACCCGCGACGATAATCATCCCAGCGAAACGGTAATGGACACCTACGACCAGTTTGCCGCCGTGCTGCACAACACCGGCTCCCGTGCTGCGCTGGAACAGCAGGTACGGGCCCTGCTGACTCGGCTATGAAAATCCCCCGTCATCCTTTATGTGTCATCCTTCATCTGACGTACGCCTGCGAAGGACCTTATGACAGTTGAACGACAGTCGTAGCACCCCCTTATTCTGCCGCGATAAGGTCCTTCGCCCTGCTCAGGATGACAGCTGCGGTATTCCTTTACCTTTGCCTCATCCCCTCCCAAAAACGAAAAACCAATCCCCCAAAACCACCTCATGGCTAACGGCTTTTTCAACGTCCCGACCCCGATCAACGAGCCCGTGAAGGGCTACGCGCCCAGCTCGCCCGAGCGGGTGGAGCTGCTCAAGACCCTGAAGGAGTTCAAGCAGCAGCAGCGCGACATTCCGATGCACATCGGCGGCCAGGAAGTACGTACCGGCAAAACGAAGAACATCACCCCGCCCCACGACCATAAATTCGTGCTGGGCCAGTTCCACGAAGGCGACAAAACCCACGTCCAGCAGGCCATCGACGCCGCGCTGGCCGCCCGCGCCAACTGGGCTGAAATGCCCTGGGAGCACCGCGCCGCCATCTTCCTGAAAGCCGCCGACCTGCTGGCCGGCCCCTACCGCGCCCGCATCAACGCGGCCACCATGCTGGCCCAGAGTAAGAACTGCTTCCAGGCCGAAATCGACGCGGCCTGCGAGCTGATCGACTTCTTCCGGTTCAACGTGCACTTCATGCAGCAGATCTACCAGCAGCAGCCCGAGAGCCTGCCGGGTATGTGGAACCGCCTGGAGCACCGCCCGCTCGAAGGCTTCGTGTTTGCCCTCACCCCCTTCAACTTCACCTCCATTGCCGGCAACCTGCCCACCGCGGTGGCTATGATGGGCAACGTGGTGGTATGGAAGCCCGCCAACACCCAGATCTACTCGGCCCAGGTGCTGATGGAGCTGTTCAGGGAAGCCGGCGTGCCCGACGGCGTCATCAACCTGGTGTATGTAGATGGCCCCACCGCCGGCGACGTTATTTTTAAGCACCGCGACTTTGCCGGCATCCACTTCACCGGCTCCACGGGCGTATTCCAGAACATCTGGAAGACCATCGGCCAGAACATTGCCTCCTACAAGAGCTACCCGCGCATCGTGGGCGAAACCGGCGGCAAGGACTTTATCCTGGCCCACCCCTCGGCCCACGCCAAAGCCGTGGCCGTGGGCATGAGCCGGGGCGCGTTTGAGTACCAGGGCCAGAAATGCTCCGCGGCTTCGCGAGTATATCTGCCCTCCAACCTGGCCGACGAAATCCTGGGCTACGTGAAGGAAGACCTCGCCTCATTCAAAATGGGCGACGTGGAGGACTTCTCGAACTTCATCAACGCCGTTATCAGCGAAGCTTCGTTCGATAAGCTGGCCAGGTACATCGACGGCGCCAAGGCCGACCCGAACGCCGAAATCGTGGCCGGCGGCGGCTACGACAAGTCGAAGGGCTACTTCATCGAGCCGACGGTTATCGTGACCAAGGACCCGAAATACGTGACCATGTGCGAGGAGCTGTTCGGCCCCGTGCTTACCGTGCACATCTACGACGCCGACAAGTTTGAGGAAACCCTGGAGCTGGTCGACTCCACCTCGCCCTACGCCCTGACCGGGGCCATCTTCGCCCAGGACCGCTATGCCATCGACCTGGCCTCAAAGAAGCTGGTGCACGCGGCCGGCAACTTCTACATCAACGACAAGCCCACGGGTGCCGTGGTCGGTCAGCAGCCCTTCGGCGGCGCCCGCGCTTCCGGCACCAACGACAAGGCCGGCTCGCTGCTGAACCTGCTGCGCTGGGTGTCGCCGCGCGCCATCAAGGAAACCTTTGTGCCGGTTACGGATTACCGCTATCCGTTCCTGGGCGCGGCCCCGGCCGAGGATCTGAACCGCGACAAGGGGCTGTAAGCCGTTTGGTTTTGACTGCAAAAGGCCGCTCCGGGATTCCGGAGCGGCCTTTTTAGCGTTTTCCACGCTTATTTCAATTGAAACTGCGGTGGCTGATCAAGCTTCACGCGGGCATATAGCTCAGCCAACGGCACCCGGATACCCAAGGCCGACAAGTGCAGTTCATCAGTGAGAGCATCATAGATCTGGAGCGTCCACTCGCTCTCCGCGTCCACGGCTTGTGCTTGCCGCGTTAGGCACTCCGCCCAGCAGTAGTCCTGACGGACCAGCACATAATGGCGCAGGCTGGGCAATTGCTGATACAGGCGCAACTTACTCGTCCGGTCGTAGTCGGCGCTACTGGGAGAAAGCACCTCGAAGATTACGACCGGATTTCGCAGCAACTTGGTCGATTCCAGGTCATCGGGGTGGCAGGACACCGTGAGGTCGGGATAGAGAATACAGGCTGCGCTTACCTGCACCATTGCCCCATCGACAAACGGTTCGCAAACGGTCAGGTCGAGTCGGTCGCCCAAGGCCCGGTAGCCGTTGCCGATAATTCGGTTATGCGGCAGTGATGCTCCGGACATGGCGAAGATTTCGCCCTGGTAAAACTCGTGGCGAATTTCGGATGCCTCCTCTAAGGCCAAGTATTCGGCTATTGTATAGCGGGGCGGCAGGCTGGTGGGCTGTTCCATAGGGCTCCCATATTATTGTTCTGTCGGCGGCTGGGCCCGCATCGGCGTGATGCTGATTTCATCGTAGATATCGGCCACCCGCAGCGTAATGGCCAGCTCCGGGATTTCCAGCGTGTCCGTCAGCTCGCCCAGCGGCGTGAATGACCACACGCCCGTGGGCTCCCGCCGAAACCACTCCACCAGGCAGGTATGCTGGGCCACCAATAGGTAGTGCTGCAACGACGGCAGCTGCTTGTACTGGTTGAATTTCCAGCTCCGGTCGTGGTCGGCGGTGGAAGGCGAGAGGATTTCGATGATGAGCACCGGATGGCGTATGATGCGCTCCTCATTCACATCTTCAGGATGGCAGGTCACGAACACATCCGGGTAAGTGTAGTAGCGTCCTTCGGCTACCGCCAGCTGCATTCCCTCATCATATACCTTGCAGCCCCGGCCTCGCAGGGAAGTCCGCAGGCTGATGACGCAGTTTTGCCGAATGGTGTGGTGCGTGGCCGAGGCGCCCGACATAGCAAACACGTCGCCCTCGAAATACTCGTGCCGCTGCTCCGACACGGCTTCTAGGGCCTGGTACTCTTCTACGGTATAGCGCCGGGCGGGGGTTTGGTTCTCGGGCATGGGGCCAAAAGCTAATTTGTCCAAATATACGCCATTCCGCCCCCCACCCCGCCGAACCTTTGTTCCCAACCCCGCAGGCCCTACCTTTGCCCTCTAATGCCTGTTTACACGGGCCCTAAACCGCTGAATCGTATGCTTCTCGCTGTAACCACTAATTACCAGCCGGTTGATTTTCTGCCCATTGTGGTGCAATTCGGCCTGGCCATTGCCTTCGTCGCCTTCGCCATGATTGTGTCTCACCTCGTGGGCCCCAAGCGTAAAAGCACCGTGAAGGACTCGTCTTTCGAGTGCGGAATCGAGTCGGTGGGCAACGCCCGCACCCCGATTTCGATCAAATACTTCCTCACCGCCATTCTGTTCGTGCTCTTCGACGTGGAGGTTATCTTCATGTATCCCTGGGCCGTGAACTTCCGCACCCTGGGCTGGGACGGCTTCGTGCAGATGATTGTATTCCTGACGCTGCTGATGGCGGGCTTCGCCTACGTCATCAAAAAGGGCGTTCTGAAGTGGACCGGCACCCACGCCTAAGCCCGTTTCGACCAAACCTTTACCGGCCCGCCGGTGTTCGGAAACAGGGAAACCCTCCCTTCCAAAACGACAAGTCCGATGAGTGATATTCGTGTTCCTGAGATAAAAATAGCTGAGGCTCCCGACGGAGTGGAGGGCGCAGGCTTCTTTGCCACGTCGCTGGAGTCGGTGGTGGGCATGGCCCGCGCCAACTCCCTGTGGCCGCTGCCGTTTGCTACTTCCTGCTGCGGCATCGAGTTCATGGCCACCATGGGCTCCCACTACGACATTTCCCGCTTCGGCTCGGAGCGCCCCTCCTTCTCACCCCGGCAGGCCGACCTGCTGATGGTGATGGGCACCATTGCCAAGAAGATGGCCCCCATCGTGAAGCAGGTGTACGAGCAGATGGCCGAGCCCCGGTGGGTGCTGGCCATGGGCGCCTGCGCCTGCTCGGGCGGCATCTTCGACTCCTACTCCGTGCTGCAAGGTATTGACCGGATCATCCCCGTCGACGTGTACGTGCCCGGCTGCCCGCCCCGCCCCGAGCAGGTTATCGACGGCCTGATGCGCGTCCAGGACCTGGCCCGCACCGAGTCCATCCGCCGCCGCAACGCCCCCGAGTACCAGGCACTGCTGGCTTCTTACAACATTAAGTAAGTAATGAGTATTGGGTATTGAGTAGTCAGACTAAACAGTCAGTATCTCAATACTCAGTACCAAATACTCAATACTAGACATGGCTGAAAACACCGAAGAATCGGCTGCCGCGCAGGAAACGGCCGTAATCCAGGACCCGCAAGCGGCCAAGAACGCCCAGCTGCTGGCCTTGCTGCACCGCCTGTTCGGCGCCGACGCGTTTACCGACGTGGAGGAACCCTACGGCATGCTGACGGCCACCACGACGCGGGAGCGGATTCACGCAATCATCGCCGGCCTGCAGCAGGATCAGGAGCTGCAGCTCCATTTCCTGACCACGATGTGCGGCATCCACTACCCCGAGAACGAGGGTAAGGAGCTGGGCATGGTGTACCACGTGCACAGCCTGGTGAACAACCTGCGCCTGCGCCTCAAGATCTACTTCCCCATTGCCGACCCGACCGTACCCACGCTCACCGACCTCTACGCCGCGGCGAACTGGATGGAGCGCGAGGCCTACGACTTCTACGGCATCATCTTCACGGGCCACCCCAACCTGATCCGCATCCTGAATGTGGAGGATATGGACTACTACCCCATGCGCCGCGAGTACGCGCTGGAGGATGGCACCCGCGAAGACAAAACCGACCTTTTCTTCGGACGCTAACCTTTTAGTACAGAGTAGCGGGTATTGAGTACTTGGTACTCCGAACTGATTTTCAACTTTTCGTCCTTACTCACTACTCAATACTTCCTACTCACTACTAGAATGGCAGTAAACGACACGCTGGAAGGCACTCACAAAATAGTCGAGTCGGCGCAGCAGCAGCAGCAGCACAGCGGCCTGATTCCGACGCTCAACGACTTCAGCCAGGAGCTGACGACTCTGAACCTGGGTCCGACGCACCCGGCCACGCACGGCATTTTCCAGAACATCCTGCAGATGGATGGGGAGCGGATCATTTCCGGCGTGCCCACCATCGGCTACATCCACCGGGCCTTCGAGAAGATTGCCGAGCGCCGGCCCTTCTACCAGATTACGCCCCTCACCGACCGGATGAACTACTGTTCGTCGCCCATCAACAACATGGGCTGGCACATGACGGTAGAGAAGCTGCTCGGCGTGACGGTGCCCAAGCGCGCCCAGTACATGCGCGTCATTGCCATGGAGCTGGCCCGCATCACCGACCATTTGATCTGCAACTCGATTCTGGGCGTGGACACCGGCGCTTTCACCGGCTTCCTCTACGTGTTTCAGGAGCGGGAGAAGGTGTACGAGATTTACGAGGAAATCTGCGGGGCCCGCCTTACCACCAACATGGGCCGCGTGGGCGGCATGGAGCGCGACTTCTCCGATGTAGCCATCCAGAAGCTGCGCGACTGGCTGAAAACCTTCCCGGCCGTGATGAAGGAGTTTGAAACCCTGTTCAACCGCAACCGCATCTTCATGGACCGGGTGGTGAACGTGGGCCCGATTACGGCGGAAAAAGCGCTGAACTACGGCTTCACCGGCCCCAACCTGCGGGCCGCCGGCGTCGACTACGACGTGCGGGCCATGAACCCCTACTCCAGCTACGAGGACTTCGATTTCGAAATCCCCATCGGCACCAAGGGCGACACCTACGACCGGTTCATGGTGCGCAACGAGGAAATCTGGCAGAGCCTGCGCATCATCAACCAGGCCCTGGAAAACCTGCCCGAAGGCCCTTTCCACGCCGATGCGCCCCACTACTACCTGCCCCCCAAGCAGGCCGTGTACCAGAACATGGAGGCCCTGATTTACCACTTCAAAATCATCATGGGGGAGATTGAAGCCCCGGTGGGTGAGGTGTATCACTCCGTGGAAGGCGGCAACGGCGAGCTGGGCTTCTACCTCGTCTCGGACGGGGGCCGCACGCCCTACCGCCTGCACTTCCGCCGCCCCTGCTTCATCTATTACCAGGCTTACCCCGAAATGGTGGTGGGCAGCAGCCTCTCCGACGCCATCGTGACCCTGTCGTCGATGAACGTTATTGCCGGCGAGCTGGACGCGTAACCGGTAGCTGACCATGCACCTCACCGACCAGGAATTAGAAACCATCCGGACGTTTTTCAGCGCGCAGCCCGTGCTGAAGGCCTACCTGTTTGGCTCCTATGCCCGTGGGGAGGCCGATGAGAAAAGTGACGTGGATCTGCTGGTCGAGCTGGACTATGAGAAGCTCGACGCGCTGGATTTTTTTCTCTGGCGCGAATACCTGGCCGAGCTGCTGGGCAAAAAGGTCGACGTGGTGTCGGGGTTGAAGCCCGCCAGCCGATTTGCCCGGGAGATTCAACCTGATTTACAGCCCATCTATGAAAAAGCCGCTTAGCGACCAGCAGCGGCTGACCCCTATACTGGACGCCGCCAACCAAATCATCCAAGCCTACGAAAGCCTGCCGGACGGCACGCTGCCCGACGGTGATTTCCGTTTCTTTGCCTTCGTAAAGCTGACCGAAATCATTGGCGAAGCGGCCAGCAAGCTAACGCCGGAGTTTCGCCAGGAGCAGCCAGCGGTACAATGGCGAAAAATCATCGGGCTGCGGCACATTCTGGTGCACGACTACGACACGATTGACGAAAAAGCCCTGTGGCAGGTCATCCGCCACGACATTCCCGTTTTGCGCGACTGGCTGCAACAATTTTTAACTTCCCCTGCTCTATGAGCTTACCAACTGAATCGATTCAGAAACCGCAGTTCTCCGCGGCGGCCCAGGCTGAAATAGACCGTATCTGCCAGCAGTACCCCGCGGACCGCCGCAAGTCGGCCATGCTGCCGGTGCTGCACATTGCCCAGTCCGAGTTTGGCGGCTGGGTAGCGCCCGAGGTGCAGGATCTGGTGGCCGAGGTGCTAGGCGTGAAGCCCATCGAGGTATACGAGGTTTCGACCTTCTACACCATGTTCAACCTCAAGCCGGTGGGCAAGCACGTGCTGGAAATCTGCCGCACGGGCCCCTGCCAGCTGCGCGGCTCCGACGAGCTGACCCTGGAGCTGGAGCGCATCACCGGCGCCAAAGTCGGCGAAGGACCTTCGGCCGACGGGCTGTTTACCCTGAAAGAGGTGGAGTGCCTGGCCGCCTGCGGTTTTGCCCCCGTGGTACAGGTGCGCGAGAAATACTACGAGCAGCTCGATACCGAGGAGTCGGTAGACGCCATGCTCAGCGAGCTGCGCACGATGGTGCACCGCCCCGCCCTGCCCTGGGAGCAAACCGGCCGGCCCAACGCCGTAGCCAACAATTAACTACTTGTTGCTGCTATGGAAGACCGGAATAAGGACCTGCCGCTGATTGTCTCGGAAATTCTCATTGAGATGCACGAGATGAAAGAGGGTATTCGCGAGATGAACCAGACGCTGACCCGAGTGGCATCGGTTGTGGTCAAGCAGCAGGAGCACATGAGCACGATGTTCAGCACCTTTCAGGAGGAGAATAAAAAGAACATGGAATACATGACCTCTTTGATAGCTGACGTGCAACGGGACAATCTCTCTCTCATCCATAAGACCAGGCAGGAAAATCTTGAATTGATTACGGGTGTACGGCAGGAAAACATTACTCTCATAGCTGCTATTCGGCAGCAGAATAAGGAAGACCGAGAGTTCCTGACCTACTCGCTCAACAAAACGCTGGGGCAACAGCAGCAAACCAACGGCGACTTTGAAAAGCGCCTCGCCGAATTAGAGGCTAAATACAACGGCTAACCGCTCAGACACTATGGGACGCAAACTGCTGACCGAACATATCAACGTTGAAGGCATCGATACCATTGAGGTATACCGCAAGCATGGCGGCTACCGCTCGGTGGAGAAGGCCATCAAAACCATGACCCCCGACGAGGTGGTGGAAGAGGTGAAGAAGTCGGGCCTGCGGGGCCGCGGCGGCGCCGGCTTCCCCACGGGCCTGAAGTGGAGCTTCCTGGCCAAGCCCGAGGGCGTGCCGCGCTACCTGGTCTGCAACGCCGACGAATCGGAGCCGGGTACCTTCAAGGACCGGCAGCTGATGTCGAAACTGCCCCACCTGCTCATTGAGGGCATGATTACGAGCTCCTACGCCCTGGGCGCCAACACCTCGTACATCTACATCCGCGGCGAGCTGCTCTACGTGCTGCGCATCCTGGAAAAGGCCATTGCCGAAGCCTACGCGGCCGGTTTCCTGGGCAAGAACATCCTCGGCTCGGGCTACGACCTGGACCTGTACGTGCACCCCGGGGGCGGCGCTTACATCTGCGGCGAGGAAACGGCCTTGCTGGAAAGCCTGGAAGGCAAGCGCGGCAACCCGCGTAACAAACCGCCGTTTCCGGCCGTGTCGGGCCTTTACGCCCGACCCACGGTGGTCAACAACGTCGAGTCGATTGCCGCCGTGCCGGTTATCGTAAACGAGGGCGGCGACGAGTACGCCAAAATCGGCATTGGCAAGAGCACCGGCACCAAGCTGATTTCGGCCTGCGGCCACCTCAACAAGCCCGGCATCTACGAAATCGAGATGGGCGTGCCGGTCGAGGAATTCATCTACTCCGATGAGTACTGCGGTGGCATCTGGAAGGGCCGGGAGCTGAAGGCTGTAGTAGCAGGTGGCTCGTCGGTGCCGATTCTGCCCAAGGAGCTGATTCTGAAAACCGCCGCCGGTGAGCCCCGCCTGATGACCTACGAGTCGTTGAGCGACGGCGGGTTCGTGACGGGCACCATGCTGGGTTCGGGTGGCTTCATTGCCATGGACGAAACCACCTGCATCGTGCGCAACACCTGGAACTTCAGCCGCTTCTACCACCACGAGTCGTGCGGGCAGTGCTCGCCCTGCCGCGAGGGGACGGGCTGGCTGGAGAAAATCCTGCACCGCATCGAGTACGGCCACGGTACCGAGCGCGACATCGACGTGCTGGCCAGCGTGGCCAAGCAGATTGAGGGCAACACGATTTGCCCCCTGGGCGAAGCAGCCGCCTGGCCGGTTTCGGCCGCCATCCGCCACTTCCGCGACGAATTTGAGTGGCACATCCGCCACCCCCAGGAAGCCACGCGCCCCGGCGCGGTGTTTCCCGGCAAAGCAGTGCTGGCCTAGCGGCAATTAAGAATTGAGAATTAAAAATTAAGAATTGACCTCTGCGAACCTCAGCGTTTCCTCTGCGCACCTCTGCGGGAACCGACGTTGAACAACTCAAAAGGGCCGATTTCTGGACTCTGAACCAATGGCTAAAATAACCTTCGACGGCATCGAGGTGGAAGTTCCGGACGGAACCACCATCCTCAACGCGGCCCGCACCATCGGCGGGGGCATTGTGCCCCCGGCCATGTGCTACTACACGCCGCTGAAAGGCTCGGGCGGCAAGTGCCGCGCCTGCCTCGTGCGCGTGGCCGCCGGCTCGGCCAAAGACCCGCGCCCCATGCCCAAGCTCGTCGCCTCGTGCGTGACGCCGGTGCAGGATGGGATGGTGGTCGAGAACACGACTTCCCAGCAGGTGCTCGACGTGCGCAAGGGCATCGTGGAGATGCTGCTCATCAACCACCCGCTCGACTGCCCCGTGTGCGATCAGGCCGGGGAGTGTGATCTGCAGAACTTCGCCTTCGAGCACGGCGTGAGCACCACCCGCTACGAGGAAGATCGCCGCACCTTCGAGAAAATCGACATCGGGCCGCTGATTCAGCTCCACATGACGCGCTGCATCCTGTGCTACCGCTGCGTGTACACCGCCGACCAGCTCACCGAAGGCCGCGTGCACGGCGTGCTGGGCCGCGGCGACGCCTCCGAAATCGGCACCTATATCGAGAACATCCTCGACAACGAGTTCAGCGGCAACGTCATCGACGTGTGCCCGGTGGGCGCGCTGACCGACAAGACCTTCCGCTTCAAGCAGCGGGTGTGGTTTACGAAGCCCGTAAACGCCCACCGGGCGTGCGAAAACCCGAAGTGCTGCGGCCAGGTGGTGCTCTGGTACAAGGGCAAGGACGTGATGCGCGTGACGGCCCGCAAGGACCAGTACGGCGAGGTGAAGGAGTGGATCTGCAACACCTGCCGCTTCGACAAGAAGGAAACCGCCGACTGGACCATCGAAGGCCCCGCCCGCATCGACCGGTCGTCGGTAATTTCGGCCAACCACTACGAGCTGCCCGTGCTCAATGCCCAGGTTATTGCCGACCTGCCCGAAAGCTCCGTCCGCGACCTGGAACAGAATCCTCCCATGCGCCTCGGGAATTAGTTTTTAGTTGTTGGTTTTTGGTTTCTGGCTTTGTTCCGACATCTGCCAGTCCAGAGGCCAAAAACCAAAAACCAGAAACCAAAAACCAACCATGATCGAACTACCAACCCTCGGCTGGCAATCCATTGTTATCCTCGTCGTTTTCGGCGTTTCCCTGCTCATTGCCACGTATTGCACCTACGCGGAGCGCGTCATTGCTGCTTTCCTGCAGGACCGCGTGGGCCCCGACCGCGCGGGTCCGCTGGGCCTGCTGCAGCCGCTGGCCGATGCCGTAAAGCTGTTCACCAAGGAAGAGTTCTTCCCCGCCGGGGCTAACCGCGCCCTGTTCATCATGGGTCCCTGCCTGGCCATGATTACGGCGCTGATGTCGTCGGCGGTAATTCCGTTCGGCAACGTGATTCAGTTCGGCAACAACGTCTTTAATCTGCAGGGCATCGAAGTCAACATCGGCATGCTGTGGATTTTCGGCATCGTGTCGCTGGGCGTGTACGGCGTGATGATTGGCGGCTGGGCTTCCAACAACAAGTTCTCCCTGCTCGGCGCCATCCGCGCCGGCTCCCAGAACATCAGCTACGAGCTGGCTATGGGCATGGCCCTGATTGCCGTGCTGATGATTTCGGGCACGTTGAGTTTGCGGGAAATTACGCTGCAGCAGTCGGTAGCCGGCGAGTGGCACTTCTGGAACATCGTGAAACAGCCGCTGGGCTTCATCATCTTCCTGGTCTGCGCCTTCGCCGAAACCAACCGCACACCCTTCGACCTACCCGAGTGCGAAACTGAGCTGGTGGGCGGCTACCACACCGAGTACAGCTCCATGAAAATGGGTTTGTACCTGTTTTCGGAGTACGTAAACGTGTTCGTGGCCTCGGCCGTGATGAGTGTGCTCTACTTCGGCGGCTTCAACTTCCCCTTCCAGTACGAGCTGCGCGACTGGTTCGTGAACAGCCAGGGCTGGGCCCTGACGTCGGCGCAGAACCTGATTTCCGTAGTGGGCCTGCTGGGCCTGTTCGGGAAGATCTTCGCCTTCATCTTCTTCTTCATGTGGATCCGCTGGACCCTGCCCCGCTTCCGCTACGACCAGCTGATGCGCCTGGGCTGGACCATCCTGATTCCGCTGGCCATCTTCAACATCCTGCTCACCGGCGGCCTGATTCTGGGCGGTATCATTAAGTAATCGAACCTATGCAGTCCTTAAGCAATAGAGCGAAAAAGCTGGAGGTGAAACCGATGACCCTGGCCGAGCGGGCCTACCTGCCGGCTATTTTCCAGGGCCTGAGCATCACGATGCGCCACTTTTTCCGGGCGGCGACCAAAAAGCAGATTACCATCCGCTACCCCGAAGAGCAGCGCCCCTTCTCCCCCATCTTCCGCGGCCTGCACGTGCTCAAGCGCGACGAAGCCGGCCGGGAGCGGTGCACGGCCTGCGGCCTCTGCGCCGTAGCCTGCCCCGCCGAAGCCATTACGATGGTGGCGGGGGAGCGGAAAAAGGGCGAGGAAGGGCTCTACCGCGAGGAAAAGTATGCTGTCAGCTACGAAATCAACATGCTGCGCTGCATCTTCTGCGGCCTCTGCGAGGAAGCCTGCCCCAAAGCCGCCGTGTACCTGCAGGCCGACAAGATGGCCCCGCCCCGCTTCGAGCGCGACGAGTTCATCTACGGCAAAGACCGCCTCGTGGAGCCCACTGCCCCCGACGCCCGCTCCGCCCGCGGCATCCAGCTCACCCCCGAGCAGGCTGCCGCCCTGGCTCAGCGCATGGCCCAGCAGTCGGCTTAGCCCATATCTGTCATCCTGAGCTTGCGAAGGACCTTCCTCTTTTCGCACTGAAAAACTCCTTTCAATGCTTAGCGTCTTTTACCGTCCGCTCGGAAAAGGCTTTGCTCATTGAAAGGCACTCGCAGATAACGAAGAGGAAGGTCCTTCGCTCTGCTCAGGATGACAGACGTTTTTTTTGCACCTCACATTCGCGCTATTTTCCGCCCATGGCCTCTTCCTCCCTGTTTTTCTTCCTGTCGTTCGTGGCGCTGTTTGCGGCGCTGGGCGTGGTGCTGGCCAAAAACCCGGTGCACAGCGTACTGTTCCTGATCCTGACGTTCTTCTCACTCTCGGGGCACTACCTGATTCTGAACGCGCAGTTTCTGGCCGCCGTCAACATCATCGTGTACGCCGGGGCCATTATGGTGCTGTTCCTGTTCGTGATTATGTTCCTGAACCTGAATGCCGACACCGAGCCCCACAAGCCCCTGCTGGCCAAGGTAGCCGCGGCCGTAGCCGGGGGCTCACTGCTGCTGGTGCTGGTTGCTGCCCTGCGCGACGTGCAGCCCGGCACCACCTACAATGCCGCTACCTTCGACTCGCAGATCGGCATGGTCAGCCAGCTGGGTATGGTTCTCTACACGAAGTACCTGCTGCCCTTCGAGCTGGCCTCGGTGCTGTTCCTGGCCGCTATGGTCGGGGCCGTGATGCTGGGCAAGCGCGAAACCGGGGAGCGGAACTTCTAGGATTTGGCAGCTTCTTAAGCAACGAAAGCGGCGTCTGAAGCATCAGGCGCCGCTTTTCATTTGCTACTCAGCCGGCGCGTTTAACGCCGTTTCGGCGGGCTGCCGGCGCATCCAGGGCGGGCTGCAGCTGGTGCGCATTTTCTGGCGGAATTGTTCCTGCTCCTCCGGCGTCATGCCGGCCAGGCGGGATTCCATCTGTTGCTTCCAGTCGTTTTTATGCTGCTGCCACTTGCGGCTGAAGCCGGGCCGGGCCCCACCGCCCCGGAAGCCGGTGAGCAGGCGGGTGAGCAATAGCAGGCCGATGGTCTGCCAGAAGGTGAGGACGGGGCCGTGGAACAGGTCGGGCACGAGCCAGTTCCAGAGGCGCATCGTGACGAAGCCCATGACGGCGACGAACAGCAGGCCGAGAAGAATGAATTTGAGGACGCGAAGCGGCCAGAGGGTACGGTTCATGAGTTTAATGTGCTGATGTGGAAATGTGCTGATCTGCTAGTGTGCTCTTTTGTGCGTTGTTGAAATTCAGTACCCGTTTGTTTTCGGCGACTTTTGAACAGCACATGAGCACATTAATCATTAGCCCATTGAGTTAGTCCGTGAACAGGTTGTTGTACAAGACTTGCAGGCGCTGGCGCAGGTGCTGCACGGCGTAGTGCTTGCGCGAAATCAGGGTTTTGAGCGGCACCCCGGTTTCGGCGGCCAGCTCCTTGAAGGTCTTGCCTTCCAGCTCGTGCCAGACGAAAACGTCGCGCTGGTTTTTGGGCAATTCATCCAACGCTTCGGCCAGGGCTTCCATGAGGGTTTCGCGCAGCAGGCGGTTTTCGGGGGCATCGTCGGCGGCGGGCAGCACGTCGGCCAGGAGCAGGGCGCCTTCCTCGTTGTCGTCGGCGTAGCGGAGCATTTCCTCCTCCAGCGAGGCCGTTTTCTTCTTGCGGTAGAGGTCGGTGATACGGTTGCGGGCCACGCGGAACAGCCAGGCGGCCACTTTTTCCACGGGTTTGAGCATCCGGTAGCTTTCGACCAGCTCCCCGAACACATCCTGCAGGATGTCCTCGGCGTCGGCGGGGTCGGGCACGCGGCGGCGGATGAAGGCCAGCAGCCGGCCGCGCTGTTCCTGCACGGCGGCTTGAATCTGCTGGTCCTGTCCTCTCATCGAGCCTAGGGGTAAGGCGGTTAATGCAAGTGCTTCCATTCTGAGCAAGCAGACGCGGCAGGCGGAAAAATACTTTATCGGCAGCAGAAAATTTTGGTAGGCCCATAATCAGCAACCGAAGCTGTTTAGAAAGTCAAAAGAACGTCATGCTGAGCGAAGCCGAAGCATCTCTACCGCTTCGTAAACAGTTCTAACGAAGCGGTAGAGATGCTTCGGCTTCGCTCAGCATGACGTTCTAATTGATTTTGGCGACTTTCTAAACAGCTCCACCATAAGAACATCATGCCGAGCGCAGCCGAGGCATCTCGCGTGCTGACGTTGGGTTACTAACTCAACGAAGCGAGCGAGATGCCTCGGCTGCGCTCGGCATGACAATACCGTTTTCGCAGTGCCTAGGCTACCCTGTTGCATACCATCGATTTTTGCGCCATTCCTTCCGATTCTTCCTATCAGCACCTGGCCCGGCACAACTGTACTTTTCCCTGTGGTTTTCCCGATTGTCTGGCTACCTTTGCCAGCTAATTCACCCCGGCTGCGCTTTAGCCGGGCTTTGCCTTGTCCGCTGAACCCATTGCATGGAACAGACCATTCCGGAAGTCATCCGCACCGTCCCACTGGAGTATTACCTCTACTTCGCCACGGCGCTATTCGCTATCGGTGTTACAGGCGTACTTACCCGGCGCAATGCCATCATCATCTTTATGTGCGTGGAGCTGATGCTCAATGCGGTGAACGTGCTGCTGACGGCCTTCTCGGCCTACCGCTCCGACCCCAACGGCCAGATTTTCGTGTTTTTCATCATGGCCGTAGCCGCCGCCGAAGTCTCGGTCGGGCTGGGCATCATCGTGATGATTTACCGCAACTTCCAGAACACCGACGTCAATCTGCTTAACCGCCTTAAGTGGTAGCCCCACCCCCAACCCCTCCCCAAAAGGGAGGGGCTTTAGCTTTAGCCTTCTACTTCGTTAGATTCTAAAACTAAAGCCCCTCTCCTTTTGGGGAGGGGTTGGGGAGGGGTTCCAGCATACTCTCTATGCAAGAAACTGTAATTCCCGCGGCCAGCGCGCCTTACTCCACGCTGCTGTACATCCTGATTCCGCTGCTGCCGTTCCTGGGTTTCCTGATCAACGGGCTGCTCAACAAGAAGCTTTCCGGCACGGTGGCCGGCGCCATTGGTAGCCTCACGGTGCTGGGCTCCTTCCTGATTTCGGTGTACCTGTTCAGCACCTTTCAGTACCAGTACACGGTGCACCTGTTCGACTGGATTTCGGTCGGCTCAATGCAGATTCCCTTTTCCTATCAGATCGATCAGCTCAGCCTGATCATGCTGCTGCTGGTCACGGGCGTGGGCTTTCTGATTCACGTCTACAGCATCGGCTACATGCACCACGACGAGAACGTGGGCAAGTTCTTCGCCTTCCTGAACCTGTTCGTGTTCAGCATGCTGGTGCTGGTGCTGGGCGCCAACTTCGTGATTCTGTTCATCGGCTGGGAAGGCGTGGGGCTGTGCTCCTACCTGCTCATCGGGTTCTGGAACCAGGACCACGCCAACAACAACGCCGCCAAGAAAGCCTTCATCATCAACCGCGTCGGCGACCTGGGCTTTTTGCTGGGCATCTTCCTGATCTACCTCACCTTCGACTCGGTACAGTACGCCGAGGTGTTCCAGAAAGCCTCCACGATGCAGATCGGGACGGGCGTGCTGACGGCCATTACGCTGCTGCTGTTTGTGGGCGCGATGGGTAAGTCGGCCCAGCTGCCGCTCTACACCTGGCTGCCCGACGCCATGGCCGGCCCCACCCCGGTTTCGGCCCTGATTCACGCCGCCACGATGGTCACGGCCGGTATCTACATGGTGCTGCGCGCCAACGTGCTCTTCACCCTGGCCCCCGACACGCTGAGCGTCATTGCCTGGATTGGCGGCATCACTGCCCTGTTTGCCGCCACCATCGGCCTGGCCCAGAACGACATCAAGAAGGTGCTGGCCTACTCCACGGTGTCCCAGCTCGGCTACATGTTCCTGGCCCTGGGCGTCATGGGCTACAGCACTTCCCTGTTCCACGTCTTGACCCACGCTTTCTTCAA
Source organism: Hymenobacter fastidiosus (assembly GCF_039539565.1). Lineage (NCBI taxonomy): Bacteria > Pseudomonadati > Bacteroidota > Cytophagia > Cytophagales > Hymenobacteraceae > Hymenobacter > Hymenobacter fastidiosus. The sequence goes on from NZ_BAABDJ010000022.1 coordinate 69,653, forward strand.
GGCTCTGATGTTCCTGGGCGCGGGCTCCGTAATTCACGCCATGAGCAACGAGCAGGATATTCGCCGCATGGGCGGCCTGCGCAAAGCCCTGCCGATTACGTTCGTCACGTTCCTGATCGGCTGCCTCGCCATTTCGGGCATTCCGCCGTTTTCGGGCTTCTTTTCCAAAGACGAAATCCTGGAGCACGTCTTCCAGCACAATAAGATTCTGTGGGGCATGGGCCTGCTTACCGCGTTCCTGACGGCCTTCTACATGTTCCGCCTGCTGTTCCTGACCTTCTTCGGCGAGTTCCGGGGCACCGAGGCGCAGAAGCACCACCTGCACGAGTCGCCGGCCAGCATGACGCTGCCGCTGATTATGCTGGCCATCCTGGCGGCCGTGGGCGGCTTCATGGGCGCGCCGATGTTCCTGGGCGGCAAGCACTACCTGGCCGACTACCTCGCCCCGCTCTTCACCTACTCCCAGCGCCTCAACCCCGAAGCCTTTGCCGGCGAGCTGGACCACGGCACCGAGCTGCTGCTCATCGGCCTGTCGGTAGCCGCCGGCGTACTGGGCATCCTGCTGGCCTACGTGCAGTACGTGAGCCGCGGCGTACGCCCGGCCACGGACGACGCCCAACGCTCGGCCCCCGAAAGCCTGGTCTACCACAAATACTACATCGACGAGCTCTATAACGCCCTGTTCGTGCGCCCCGTCATGTGGCTCTCGACCGGTCTTTACCGCTTCGTGGAGCAGGGCCTCATCGACCCGGTGGTGAACGGCTTCGGCCGCGTCACGCTCGGCGGCGGGCAGCTGCTGCGCTACGTGCAAACCGGCTTCGTCGGCCTCTACCTGATTCTGATGGTCGTCGGCATCGTGCTGATTCTGGCGCTGAACCTGGTACGGCTGTAGCTTTTCAGATATGAAAAAGTGGTATTCGATTAATTCTCAAGGTAACTACAAGGAGTATATTTCCCTAGATCATGCTATTAAAGCAAATGGCTTAGTAGTTATAGAAACAGAGTCTTCATATATCCTTAGAGACTACACAAATAAATATTTCATATACACTTTTTACCAGGATGGGCAAGAGTCCATTTCTGCTAGAATTGGTAATTGTCAGCTAATAAGTACTGAAACAACGACTCCCAACTATGGCTTCGACAAATCAGAAGTGTACGCGGTTTTTGCAGACAGTGAAGGTGTCAGAATCGATCTTGGTAAACCTTATGGATCCAGAATCTCTGGTATAGCCAACGCAGTTGATTTTTTGCGCACTCTTGAAGATTGTGGAACCTTTGAGAATTACAGTCTTGCAAAAAAAGTTGAAGAATTAGAGAACAGGTTGCAAGTGCTAGAAGAAGAGTTAGAGGAATTAAAAAACACTAACGAGTAATATTAAGACTATCCTTTATCTCCCGACACGCACCTCACAGTAAAGTATGCTGACTGTCTTTCTCCTACTCTTTCCCGTCGCGGCGGCGCTGCTGCTGCACTTTGCCAAAGGCAATGCGGCCCGCGTACTGGCCCTCGGCGCGGCGCTGGTCGAATTCGCGGTGGCGGTGTACGCCGCCGTCTCCTCCCAGATTACCGCCCAGTCGCAGTCTGAAATCAACGTGCCCTGGGTGGCCTCAGCGGGCATCAACTTCCACGTCGGCATGGACGGGCTGAGTTTGGTGCTGGTGCTGCTGACGGCGTTTCTGGTGCCGCTCATCATCCTGGCCTCCTTCCGCCACGAGTACCCGAATGCCTCGGCTTTCTACGCCCTGATCCTGTTTATGCAGACGGGCCTGATCGGCGTATTCGTGTCGCTGGATGCGTTTCTGTTCTACTTCTTCTGGGAAGTGGCGCTGATTCCGATTTACTTCCTGGCCGGCGTCTGGGGCTCGGAACGGCGCATTGCCGTCACCTTCAAGTTCTTCCTGTACACCATCATCGGCTCGCTGTTCATGCTGGCTGCCTTCGTGTACCTCTACTTCCAGACCGGCCTCAACGGCGCCGTCCGCTCCTCCGACATCCTGGCTTTCTACAACCTCACGCTCAGCTCCGACCAGCAGGCCTGGGTGTTCTGGCTGATCTTCATCGCCTTTGCTGTGAAGATGCCGGTTTTCCCCTTCCACACCTGGCAGCCCGACACCTACACCGAGTCGCCGACGCCGGCTACCATGCTGCTGTCGGGTATTATGCTGAAGATGGGTATCTACGGCTGCCTGCGCTGGCTCTTGCCCATCGTGCCGAAGGGTGTGAGCAACTGGGGTCCGCTGGTGATGGTGCTCTGTATTATCGGCATCATCTACGGGGCCATCATCGCCATCCGCCAGCGCGACGTGAAGCGCCTGATTGCCTACTCCTCCCTCTCCCACGTAGGGCTGATGGCGGCCGGCGTGTTCTCGCTCACCATGATCGGGATGCAGGGCGCGGTCATTCAGATGCTGGCCCACGGCGTGAACGTGGTCGGCATGTTCTTCATTGCCGACATTATCCAGCGCCGCACCGGCACCCGCGACATCTCCGAGCTGGGCGGCCTGACCAAGCATACGCCCCTGCTGTCCGTCACGTTCCTGGTGCTGCTGCTCAGCACCGTGGCGCTGCCCCTCACGGCCGGTTTCGTGGGTGAGTTTCTGCTGCTCGGCGGCGTGTACCAATACAACCACTGGATGGGCGCCGTCGCCGGCGTAACCATCATCCTGGGCGCGGTGTACCTGCTGCGCATGTTCCAGCGCGTGATGCTCGGCCCCGACACCCGGTTCACCGCAACTATCAAGGATCTGACCGGCGCCGAGCTGGCCGTGCTGGTGCCGCTTATCGTGCTGGTGTTCTGGCTGGGCCTGTTTCCCGGCACGTTCCTGCACATCTCCGAGCCGGCCATCCTGCAGATCATGACGATAGTCAACCGCTAGCCCAGCCCCACCCCAACCCCTCCCCTAAGGGAGAGGGGCTTAGATTACCTTTCCTAACTTACTCCGCCTGACCTGCGGTATCATTTGGGAGAGGGTTGCAGCTTACCAATCTAACGCCTGCATTCGTCTGGCTCCCCCTCTCCCAAAGGGGAGGGGGCCGGGGGGAGGGGCTCACGACATGACTTCTATCATTCTGCTCTCCGTCTTAGGCATCATCAATCTGTTTCTGGGCTTTCTGCGCTCCAACAAGATTCTGCTGCCCGCCGCCATGGTCATCCTGGCCCTCGTCTTCGGGGCCAACCTGCTCGACTGGAACGCGGCTCCCCAGTCCTACTTCAGCAACATGCTCACCATCGACCGGTACTCGGTGGCCTTCACCGGCATCGTGGTGCTCACGACGCTGCTGCTGATTCCCTTCTCCCAGAAATACGTGCGCGACGGCGAGGAAAACCTGGCCGAATACTACTCCCTGCTGCTCTTCTCGCTCGTGGGCGCCATCATGATGGTGAGCTACGACAACCTGCTGATGCTGTTCGTGGGCATCGAAATCCTGAGCGTGTCGATGTACGTAGTGGCCGGCTCCGACAAGCGCAACGTGCGCTCCAACGAGGCCGCGCTGAAGTACTTCCTGATGGGCTCCTTCGCCACCGGCATCCTGCTCTTCGGCATTGCCCTGGTGTATGGCGCCACCGGCGCGTTCAGCCTGATCGACATTGCCGGGGCCGTGGTGCAGCCCGCCAACCTTACCTTCCGCCCGATGCTCTACATTGGCATGCTGCTCATGTTTATCGGCATCAGCTTCAAGGTGTCGGCCGCGCCCTTCCACTACTGGACGCCCGACGTGTACGAGGGCACGCCCACGTTCTTCACCGCCTTCATGAGCACGGTGGTGAAAACCGCCGGTTTCGCCGCCTTCTTCAAGCTGCTCATCGTGGCCTTCCGCGGCGCCGAAAGCTTCTGGATTCCGACCATCATGGCCATTACGGTGCTCACGCTGCTTATCGGCAACGTGGGCGCGGTGGCCCAGACCAGCGTGAAGCGGATGCTGGCCTACTCCAGCATTTCCCACGCCGGCTACCTGTTCATCGGCCTGCTGGCCCTGAACGGCCGCCTCTCCGCCAACGGCATCTTCTTCTACTCCCTGGCCTACTCGGTGGCTACCATCGCCTCGTTCGGGGTGCTGAAGCTGGTGTCGGATCAGCGCCAGCGCGAAGACTACAACGTGCTCAACGGTCTGGCCAAAACCAACCCGCTGCTGGCCTTCGTGATGACCGTGGCCATGCTGTCGTTGGCGGGCATTCCGCTCACCGGCGGCTTCTTCGGCAAGTTCTTCGTCTTCGGCGCGGCCGTGGATAAAGGCTACATCGGCCTGGTTATTTTCGCCGTGCTGATGTCGATGGTGAGCATCTACTACTACCTGCGCCCCATCATTGCCATGTACATGCGCCCGGCCGAGGAAGATATGACCGAGCCCATCGTGGTCAGCCCGTTCCAGTCGTTTATTCTGGTGGTGCTGGCGGTCCTCACGTTCGTGCTCGGCGTGCTGCCGGGCCTGTTCAGTGAGGTGCTGTAAGCTTTCGGCTTCCTGAAAACTAGAAAGAGCGGCCCGCAAGCCGCTCTTTTTTTATGGATCAGCCTGCATAGATTATGCTACGCGGGCTTGGCGACGGACATCGTAACCTGGTCGGCGTAGATGACGGCTTCGTCCGGAAAGGGCTCCTCGCCGCGGAACTTCTGCACCAGCCGGGCCGTGGTGATAATGTCCTTCTGGCAGTAGTGGACGATGCGGGGCAGGTCGTTGTCGGTGTAGTACACCCGGGCCACGTCGGCCCCGGTGATGTCGTCCTTGGGCGTGGGAATGTTGAACATGGCCGCCAGCAGCGACAGGGACGTGTAGGATTTCCGGTCGCCGAACTTCCAGAGCTCCATCGTGTCGATGTGATTTACCTCCCAGGGCTTGCGGCCGGCAATATCCAACTGAGGCGGCAGCGGCAAACCGTTGATGAGCAGGCGACGACCCAGGTAGGGAAAGTCGAACTCCTTGCCGTTGTGGGCGCAGAGCAGAAAGCCGGGCTTACGGGCCAGCAGGGCCGAAAACTCGCGCAGCATAGTCGGCTCGTCGTGGTCGGCAAAGCTTTTCACCCGGAAGCGCCACTGCTCCTCCTGCTTATTGAAGGTGAAGCAGCCGACGGAGATGCACACCACCCGGCCAAACTCGGCATAGATACCGGCCTGCTCGAAGAGGCTGGCGGCTTCCAGGGCCGAGGGCATGGCCTCCACGTCGGCCCGCGACGAGGACCAGCCTTTCTCGCGGCGCAGGGCGTGGCACTTGTGCTCCCAGAGCTGGCGCAGCAGGTCGTTCAGGTCATCGTGGCAGCCTACGCAGGGCACGGTTTCAATGTCGAGCACGAAGAGCTGATCGAGGGGAGTCTTGTGCAGAATCTGCATAGCGGGAAGCCTGTAATGCGGTAGTAGTATATCGAAGATAGGCTATTCGGACGGTTAGGCGGTGTTCGGGCTATATTTTCGGTTGTCATCCTGGGCAAAGCGAAGAACCTTGCGCACGATGACAACGGAAAAGACCGGGTTGCCCCCAAAAAATCCGCCCGCCTCCGGGATATGAATACCGGGGGCGGGCGGGTTGTCTGTCGGGGGATGCCGGACCCCGCGCTTACGAAAGCATTGCTGGGCAGCGGTAGCACTGACGGAAGTGGATTCAGGCCAGGGCAGGACGCCCGGTGAGCCAGAGACCCATCATCATCAAAAGCAATTGGCGGCGGGGCTTGGACATAGCAACAGACAGTTGGCGGGAAATCCAGTGACTCCGGATGCTGTCCGCCGAAGCGGTACTGCCAGGGTCAATGGTCATGATGAAGTTGCGTTTTTATTCTCCTTACTACAATCACATGATGATGTGAGAATCCCACCAGTGACTCAGGTCAGGCCCTGGCGGATGGCTTTGGATACGGCCTCGGTCATGGAGCGCACGTGCAGCTTCTCGTAGATTTTCTTGATGTGGGAGCGCACCGTATCGATGCTGATGCCGAGGTCCGCGGCAATCATCTTATAGCTGTAGCCCTCCACCAGCAAGCCCAGCACTTCCTGCTCCCGGGCGCTCAGGTTGGCCGGCGACTCATCGGCTAAGGTTATCGGAACCCGGGTGCGCGGGAACAGGCGCAGCACCTGCCGGGCAATGGCCGGCGTCATCGGTGCCCCCCCCTGGCGCACTTCCCCAATGGCATCGAGCAGCTTAACGGGGGGCGTTTTTTTCAGCAGGTAGCCGTCGGCCCCGGCACAGATGGCCTCAAAAACCCGGTCATTATCCTCGAATACGGTCAGCATCACCACATTCACTTTCGGCGCGACGGCCTTGATGCGCCGCAGCCCCTCGATGCCGGTCATGCCGGGCATATCGATATCCATCAGGATGACGTCCGGAGTCAGGCGGGCCACGTCGGCAGTAGCCTGCATACAGTTGCCCAGGGCACCGACCAGCTCCAGCCCCGGCGAGCCGGCCAGCAGCTGGCTCAGACTGGTCCGCAGGTCATTGTTGTCCTCATAAATAAGAATGCGGGTCGGCGTTTCCATTGGGCAGGTGAAAGGGTGAGACACGATTCAAGGTACGCCCTGCCCCGATTAAATACCTACACATAATGATGTGAGCCTGCCGAGCTTACCCGGTAGCGCGTTTGCGCACCGGCGGCCTGGACCGCCCATCGGCTAGCTTTTCAGGGGAATGGCTAATTGTAGCGTGGTACCCTGGCCGGGAGCAGTTGTGATAATCAACTCGCCGTGCAGGGTGGCGGCCCTGGTCCGCATGTTGGTCATGCCGTTGCCGCCGCCCTGGGCGGGGTTGGCCGGATCGAAGCCAACGCCATCATCCTGCACCAGCAATACGAGACGCTGCTTCTCGCAAGTCAGGGTGATAGTGGCGTGCTGGCACCGGGCGTATTTGGCCAGGTTATTTACGGCTTCTTTAAACAGCAGGAAAAACTCCCGGCGGGCGCGCATAGTCAGCTTCAGCCCGGCCACCGACGGATCGGTGCGGAAGCGTAAGTCGATACCGCGGGCTTCGAGCACGTCGGACGCAAAGCTGCGCATCCGGGCCGTCACGTCAGCCAGCGAATCGTGGGCCGGGTTGATGGTCCAGACGATATCGTCCATGGCATCGAGCATGCGGTGGGAGCTTTCGCCGATCTGCTCCAGCAGGGCCGCCGCCTGCTCGGGTCGCGCCTGCCGCTGGTGGTTGCAGGCAATCTGGCTCAGGATGGAAATGCTGCTCAGGGTGGAGCCCATATCGTCGTGCAGGTCGCGGGCGATGTTATGCCGGACCCGCTCCAGGGCCAGCACCTGCCGGATGCGCAGCTGATAAGCCAGAAAGAGCAGGCCAAAAACCACCCAGCTGATCAGAATGCGAAACCACCAAGTGCGGTACCACGGCGTCTGCACCACCACCACCAGCGACGTCCCGCGGGGGTTCCACACGCCGTCGTTGTTGGCTGCCCGGACCCGAAAGGTGTAGGTACCGGGGTCGAGGTTGGTGTAGGTAGCCTCGTGCCGGGTGCCGGCCTGCACCCAGTCCGGGTCGAAGTTCTCCAGCATGTAGGCGTAGCGGTTCTTATCGGGCAGGCGGTAATTGAGCGCCGCAAACTCCAGCGAGAAGAAATAGTCGCGGGGCGAGAGGGTAATGCGGCGCCGCTCCGTGATGCTGGTATCCAGCTCCACGGGCTGGTTGAACTTGCGGAATCCGGTGAGAACCACCACGGGGGGCACGGCGTTGGTCGGGACGGTGGCGGGGTGGAAGCTCATCAGGCCCTTCACGCCGCCAAAGTACAGTTGCCCGCTGCGGCCGCGGTGGTAGGCCCCGGCGTTGAACTCGTCGTGGGGCAGGCCATCGCGCACGTCGAACGTGTGGAACTGGGCCGTAGCGGGCGTGAAGCGGGCTAGGCCGTTGTTGGTCGACAGCCACAAATCGTGGGCGGCGTCTTCCAGAATACCATACACCACGTCGTTAGGCAGTCCCTGCGGCTCCCGGAAGGTGGTGAAGCGGCCGGTTTGGGGGTCATCGAGCCGGCAGAAGCCGCCGCCTTCCGTGCCGATCCAGAGTTGGCCGGCGTGGTCTTCGAGGATGGTGCGCACAAAGTTGCTGCTCAGGCTGGTGGGCGTGCGGGCATCGGTGCGAAAAGTGGTGAAGGTCTGCGTAGCGGGGTCGTAGCGGCACAGCCCCCCGCTGGTACCGATCCATACCAGCCCCCGGCGGTCCTGGTGCACCGCCCGCACGAAGTTGTTGCCGAGGCTTTGCGAATTACCAGGTTGCTGCCGGAAGGTGGTGAAACGTTTGCGGCCGGGCTCGTACCGGTTCAGGCCGGCTTCGGTCCCCACCCACAGCCGGCCCTCCCGGTCGAGCGAAACCGACCGGATGAAGTCGTCACTGAGGCTATTGGGCTGACCGGATTGGTGCCGGTAGTGGGTGAAGCTGGCGGCATCGGGTTCCAGACAGTCGAGCCCCTGGCTTTGGGTGCCAATCCATAGCCGGCCCTGCCCATCAAAGCACAGGGCGCGGACAAAATCTTCGCTCAGACTGCCGGGATTACGCGAATCGTGGCGATACTGCTGCCGGCGTTTGGTGACCGGGTCGTAGCAGACCAATCCTTCATTCTCGGTACCTACCCACACCCGGCCCCGCGCATCTTCGGCCACCGCCCATACCGGCCCCGGCACCGAGGCACTGATCGGGTAGGTGGTGAAGACCCCGGGCCGGGCTTCGAAGCTGCTCACCCCACCCTCGGTACCCGCCCAAAGCAAGCCGGAGCGGTCCTGGAACAGGCTCAGCACTACATTATCGGCCAAAGAATGGGGTTCGGCCAGCTCGTGCCGGTAGACGCTGAACGAGGCCGTAGCGGGCTGATAACGGGCCAGGCCGTTGTTGGTACCCACCCAAATCAGGCCCTGCGCGTCCCGGCGGATAGCCCGCACCGTAAGCCCGGGCAGGCTGTTGGGCCGGCCGGAGTCCGGTCGGAAGAAGCGCGGGGTGCCGCCGTCGGCCGGCAGGTAGCCCAGGCCATCGGTTTCGGTACCCACCCACAGGTCGCCGCGCGCAGCGGGGCACAGCACCGTGATGGCGCTACTGGTCACCCAGCGCGCCTCGGCCTCCAGCAGGCCCGTACTCTGATTCAGAAAACTGACGCGCCCCTCCCCGGTGCCGACCCAGATGCGGCCCCGGTGGTCCTGGGCAATGGTGCGGATAGAATTGCGGCGTTCCGTGATGGGCTCCGCAGCACGGTGGCGAAACAGCTGAAACCGGCCGGTTTTGGGGTCAAAGCGCTCCAGGCCGCCCTCGACGCCTACCCAGATGCGACCTTGCCGGTCGCAGAACACGGCCCGCACGAAGTTGTCGGTGAGGCTGCCGCTGCTGTCGGCATGATGCTGAAACGTGCGAAACCGATCAGTCAGCGGATTGTAGCGGCTCAGGCCCCCACCGCCGGTACCCACCCAGATCTGCCCCTGCCGGTCGGCCGTCAGGGCCAGAATGAAGTTGCTGCTCAGGCTCCCCAGCCGCTGCGGATCGTTGCGGAACACGCGCACGCCACTCCCATCGTAACGGCTCAGGCCATCCTGAGTGCCCAGCCAGAGGAAGCCACGGAGGTCCTGGGCCATGCAGTACACGCTGTTTTCCGACAGCCCGTTGGTGCTCGTAAGCGTGCGGAAGGTGAGGGTCGGCGGCGGTTGGCTTTGCGCCTGGCCCAGGCCGGCCAGGCTGAAAACCAGCCCGAGCAACCCCCAACGCAGCCCTAAAACGGCAGACTTATTCATGAGCAGAGTAAAGTCACTGACAATCGCTCCTCAATATAGGATTCCTGCCATCAACGATGTCTCTGTAAGCTGTCGGGGCTGCCGGGAAGTAAAAAAGCGGCCCCTGAGGCCTCCGGAGCCGCTTACAAGCTCAGATATTCGTTGTGTGGTGCTTCGCCCAGGTAATAGACTTGTTCCTAAATACAGAAAAGCGCAAATTCAGCGGTCATGCTTCATCTGGCGTCCGCGCAGTCGAAGCATCTCTACCGCTTTGTTGCTGTAGCATTGATTACTAATGCGGTAGAGATGCTTCGGCTGCGCGGACGCCAGATGAAGCATGACGTTCTTTTTTCATTATTGCTTATTCGGGAACAAGTCTAATAGATAAGCTCGCAGTGCCCAAATATCAGCACGATGCCCTCGGTGTATGCTACAATCTCGGCCAGAGCAGCTGCGACAGGAATTTGCCCACCATCCAAAGCCGGATTGACGGAAATAATGTAGCAGGAATCAATTGGCCTTCCCGCTATCCGCTTTAAGATTTCAGTTTTAAAAAAACCTTTCAATGGCTTAAGCTGACCTTTATCAAGGTCCTGTCCATGATAAAGCATTCCGAGAAATGTCCCCCGCCGCTTCGGTGACTCAATGAAACCTAAGTAGCGCTGGCGCTTATTCTTCACCACGTACTTGTCGATAAAAGCCTTTTCTAAATCGAAGTTCATAAAGTAAAAATGAGGCTGTTTAGGGTTTCAAAAAAGCTGTCATCCTGAGCGGAGCGAAGGACCTTATCACGTCCGTACCACTTGGAATTAGGCCAAAATGAGCAGTCGTGAGAAGGTCCTTCGCAAGCGGACGCCAGATGAAGGATGACAAACGACGAAAAAACCGAAACCCTAAACAGGTTCAATAGCGGAAACAGTAACGGCACCCGTTATAGGTGCCGCTACTTGTTTTGTGAGACTGCTTTGGCCCTACTTCTTCTCCGCCACCTTCGTCTCGATGCTCAGCTCCTTGAGCTGGGCCGCCGAGATCTGCGAGGGCGAGTCAATCATCACGTCGCGGCCGGAGTTGTTTTTGGGGAAGGCGATGAAGTCGCGGATGGAGTCGGCACCGCCGAAGAGGCTGCAGAGACGGTCGAAACCGAAGGCCAGGCCACCGTGGGGCGGAGCGCCGTACTCGAAGGCGTCGAGCAGGAAGCCGAACTGCGCTTGGGCTTCCTCATCCGAAAAGCCGAGCAGGCTGAACATGCGGGCCTGCACGGCCCGGTCGTGGATGCGGATGGAGCCGCCGCCCACTTCCACGCCGTTTATCACCATGTCGTAGGCGTTGGCGCGCACCTGCCCGATGGTGTCGGGGTTATCCAGCAGGGCCATATCCTCGGGCTTGGGCGAGGTGAACGGGTGGTGCATGGCGAAGTAGCGGCCTTCCTCCTCCAGATATTCGAGCAGCGGGAAATCCACCACCCACAGCGGGGAGAAGCTATTCTTGTCGCGCAGGCCGAGGCGCTGGCCCATCTCCAGGCGCAGCTCACTCAGGGCCTTGCGGGTTTTGTCGGCGGGGCCGGCCAGCAGCAGCAGCAGGTCGCCGGGGTTGGCGCCGAGGGCCACGCTCCACTTCTGCAGCTCCTGCTGGGAGTAGAACTTATCGACCGATGACTTCACGTTGCCGTCGCTGTCTACGCGGGCGTATACCAGGCCGGTAGCACCCACCTGGGGCTTTTTCACGAAGTCGGTCAGCTCGTCCAGCTGCTTGCGGGTGTAGTGGGCGCAGGTAATGGCATTGATACCCACCACCAGCTCGGCGGCGTCGAACACCGGGAAGCCCTGGCCTTGCACCACGTCGCTGAGCTCCACAAAACGCATGTCGAAGCGCGTGTCGGGCTTGTCGTTGCCGTACTGGCGCATGGCGTCGGCGTAGGTCATCCGGGGCAGAGTGCCGATGTCCACGCCCTTCACTTCCTGAAACAGGTACTGCACCAGGCCCTCGAAGGTGTTCAGGATGTCTTCCTGCTCCACGAAGGCCATTTCGCAGTCGATCTGGGTGAACTCAGGCTGACGGTCGGCGCGCAGGTCTTCGTCGCGGAAGCACTTCACGATCTGGAAGTAGCGGTCGAAGCCCGACACCATCAGCAGCTGCTTGAAGGTCTGCGGCGACTGGGGCAGGGCGTAGAACTCGCCGGGGTTCATGCGCGAGGGCACCACGAAGTCGCGGGCACCTTCGGGCGTGCTTTTGATGAGCACCGGGGTTTCCACCTCAATGAACTCCTGGCCGTCGAGGTAGCGGCGCACGGCCTGGGCCATCTTGTGGCGCAGCATCAGGTTCTGGCGCACCGGGTTGCGGCGCAAATCCAGGTAGCGGTACTTCATCCGCAGGTCGTCGCCGCCGTCGGTTTCGTCTTCGATGAGGAAGGGCGGCAGCTTGGCCGGGTTGAGCACGTCGAGCTTTGCCACCCGGATTTCGATGTCGCCGGTGGGCATCTTATCGTTTTTGGAGTAGCGCTCGGCCACTTTGCCGGTCACGCTGAGCACGAACTCGCGGCCCAGCTGGCGGGCCTGCTCGCGCACTTCGGCACTTTCCACGCCTTCTTCGAGCACCAGCTGGGTGAGGCCGTACCGGTCGCGCAGCACAATCCAGGAGATGCCGCCCGCGTCGCGGGTGCGCTGCACCCAGCCGGTGAGCGTAACGGTTTGGCCAACGTGGTCGAGGCGAAGTTCGCCGCAGGTATGGGTACGAAGCATTTGTTGAGAGCTGAGAGGTGAGAGCGAAGAACTTAGGTGGCCGAATTCCGCAACCCGCGCCAGCGGCCCGCTTCTAAATTCTCCGCGCTGCGTTCTACCATTCTATGGTACGGCGAAGGTAGGCAAGAAAAATAAGTCCGGAGTGACGTAAAATGACATTCCGGGCTTCCCAGGGGCCGCCCGTAGCACCTGATTCAGCGGCGGATACCGCCGTTATTTTTTTTATTCGGCCCCCGAGCGGGGCAAGCTCTACCCTTCGGGCGCAACCCGGGCTCTTCATTTTTGGTACGGAGTATGCAATGGGCCTTGCCGACCCTGACTTTTTCGCCTTTCCCTTCCTTTCCCCGATATGAAACGTACCGTTCTGCTCGCCGCCGTGGCGGCCCTGTTTTCCTTCTCGGCCGCTCAGGCTCAAACCACCCCTACCAAGGTTAAAACCAAGTCGAAGTCGGAGCAGACGGGCACGACGGTAAAAACCAAGACGGACGTGAATGCGGAGCCCGTGACGCTGAGCGGCCCCATCAAGCGGGTGGAAACCCTGTCGGGCATCGACGTATTCCCGGACCCCAACACGGGCACCATCTTCCTGAGCTTCACCCAGCAGTTTACCAAGCCGGGTACGCTGGTGATGACCAACTACAAAAACGAGCCGGTATACACCACCACCCTCGACCCGGCCAACAACACCGGTCAGCCCGTGGATCTGGGTCGGATTCCGGCCGGCACTTACCTGGTAGAAGCCAAGACCGCCAACTACGTGTACTGGAAGAAGGTCCGCATCAAGTATCCTTCGGCTCCGGTTTCGAAGACGAGAAAAAGACGCTAACCGGGTTTTTCCGGCTCTTCCCACCTCCGAAACCAGCCTGGTTTCGGAGGTTTTTGTTTGCTGCCACCCGGTCCCGGCCGTACTGCCGGCCGCGGGAGAGTCGTCTGGCAAGCGGGCGCTATCACTACCTTACCGTCGCAATATGAAAACCACCCCGCTTCCTTTTCGCCTCGTCACCCTCCTGCTGGCACTCACCCTGGCTTCGTTTGGCGGCCCCAAGCTCACCAAAACGGCTATCACCAAGGGCATGACTATTGGTATTCCGGCCGGCTTCGTGCCCCTGCCCGATGACGGCATTGCCGCCAAATACCCGGCCGCCCGCCGCCCCCTGGCCGTGTTCACCGACCCCAGCGGCCGGATCGACTTCAGCGTGGCCCAGAAACCCACCACCTTCAACGACCGGGACTATGGCCTGCTGCTGAAAATCTATAAGGCCAGCATCCAGAATATGTACTCCAAGGTGCAGTTTCTCGCCGAAGACATCCGCACCGTGAACAAGCGCGACTTCGTGGTGCTGGAGTTCGTCTCGACGGTGAATGACACGCGGCGCGGCGGCAACCTGTCCCCCATCCGCCGCTACCAGCTGGTGCAGTACGCCATTCAGACCGACCAGCTGCTGGTGTTCACCTTCAACTGCCCCGCCGACGAGCAAGCCAAATGGCAACCCACCGCCCAGGCCGTGATGCAGAGTATTATAATGAAGTAGGCCTTTTGGTAATGTGCTAAGGTGGGTTGAATGTGCTGATGTGCTGATGTGCATAATGTGGATAATGTGCTGATGTGGGTTGAATGTGCATAATGTGCTGATGGGAAAGTGCAGTGGTTCCTGAAATCAAGAATCAATCACCGGCACACTTTCCACATCAGAACTTCAGAATCTCAGCACATTCCTCCCATTTCCCACATCAGCACATTACCACATCGGCACATTCAACCACATTAGCCCATTCCTCCCACATCAGCACATCAGCACATTCCTCCCACATCAGCACATTATCCACAGTCCTCCCACATCAGCACATTCAACCACATCCGCCCATTAAAAACCATGACCCTTTCCCTGTATTCCGACGAGCAGTACATGCGGGAGGCGCTGAAGCAGGCCCGGTATGCGCTGGCGGAAGACGAAATTCCGATTGGGGCAGTGGTGGTGATGGACAAGCAGATCATTGCCCGGGCCTACAACCAGACGGAAAAGCTGCGCGACGTGACGGCCCACGCCGAAATGCTGGCCCTGACGGCCGCCGCCAACTTCGTGGGCAACAAGTACCTGGCCGACTGCACGCTCTACGTAACGGTGGAGCCCTGCGTGATGTGCGCGGGCGCCAGCTTCTGGGCCCAGGTAAAGCGCGTAGTGTACGGCGCGGCCGAGGAAAAACGCGGTTTTCGGCGTCATGGCAACCTGTTGCACCCCCGCACCGAGCTGGTTACGGGCCTACTGGCCGCCGAATGCGCGGCGCTGATGCAGCAGTTCTTCGCCCGAAAGCGGAAATAATCTACTTTTGCGCGCCGCAGTACCAAAGCCGGTGTAACCCTGCGGCGGCTTGCGCGGTTAGTATCTGACCACGCAGTCGCTTCCTTTCCCTCCAACCCTAATCCCTTTCCTATGGCTTTCGAATTGCCCAAACTGCCCTACGCCTACGACGCCTTAGACGCGCAAATCGACGCGCAGACGATGGAAATCCACCATACCAAGCACCACCAGGCTTACGTCACCAACCTCAACAACGCCGTTGCCGGCACCGATATGGAAGGCAAGAGCCTGGAAGAGCTGATGCAGAACATTGCTGCCGCTCCGGCCGCGGTGCGCAACAACGGCGGCGGCCACTGGAACCACTCCCTGTTCTGGACCATCCTCGGCCCGAACGGCGGCGGGGAGCCAACCGGGGCCGTGGGCGAAGCCATTACCAAGGCGTTCGGCTCGTACGAGAAGTTCAAGGAAGAATTCACCAAAGCCGCCACCACGCGCTTCGGCTCGGGCTGGGCCTGGCTCTGCAAGCAGGCCGACGGCTCGGTGCAGATCTGCTCAACGCCCAACCAGGACAACCCGCTGATGCCCGACACCGGCTGCAAAGGCACTCCGGTGCTGGGCCTCGACGTATGGGAGCACGCCTACTACCTCAAATACCAGAACCGCCGCCCCGACTATATCGCGGCCTTCTACAACCTCATCAACTGGGACGAAGTAAACCGCCGGTTCAGCGAAGCTGCCTGAGGTGTGTGAACCGCGGGTTAAAAAAACGGTGGTGGTCTGAGACCTGGTGAAAAGGTGATTTTCGCATCCCGTAAAATTGACTGCCGCCGCTACGCCGGAAGTTTTTTTGAAGCTGAACGGGAAGAGCGCATCACCCTGTCTTAGGCTACCCCCGCAAAGAGCCGCCCCGGAAAATCCGGGGCGGCTCTTTACTTTCCGGAGCCACGCGCCTGCCCCCCCCCAACTCGGCCACCCACCCTTACTGCCAGGTTTTCACGAGCCCGAAATACAGCAGCCGGCCCTGGAAATATTCGGGTAGCGCCTGGGTGTAGTCGGAGTAGTAGGTGTAGCGGCTCACGCTGCGGGTGCCCAGCACGTTGCTGCACACGGCGTAGAGCACCAGCGTGTTGCCGTTGGTTTTCTGCCGGATAAACTTGCTGGCCGTGACGTCGGCGCGGAAGTAGTTGGGCAGGTAGGCGGCGTGCAGCTGCGCGGGGTAGCGGGGCTGCTGCGCGCCGGTAGCGGGGTCGGTTTCGGTGCCCAGGACGGGCGTGAAGGGGGCGCCGGCCCGGTACTGCGCAAACGCGCCCAGCTCGCCCCACTTGCCCACCAGCCGGAGCGTGCTTTTCAGCTGAAAGCGCACATCGTAGCGGCGCTGGGCCAGCGCCAGCGCGCGGGCAGCGGGGTCGGCGGCATCGTAGCGGGCGGGACGGGCGTGCACCGTGGCGGCGGCCAGGTCGGCGCGCAGGCACTTGAAAAACGTGCGCTGCCCGAACACCTCGGCCCCCAGCACCCGCGTGCTCAGCACCGAAGCTTCCTGCTTGGCGTACACGGCGGCCGTGAGCGTGGCACCGGCCGGGTCGGAGCTGGTAGTGGCGTAGTCGAGGGCCAGCTGCCGGACGCGGGTACGGAGGAAGCCATACAGCGTAGGGTCGGGCGAGCCAAACGAGGTGTACTGCCCGCCCGATAAATTAAGGAAGCTACGGGCGTTAAGGTTGCGGCGCAGGTTCAGCTGGGCGCTGGCGTAGCCGGGCTGCGCCGGGCGCGGCAGGGCATTCAGGCGCAGGCCCGCGCCCAGCACCCAGGGGCCGCGCGTGAGTTTGGTGTACTGATACACCTCCCAGAGCGTGCGGCCCCGCCCGAAAGCGGCGGTGTAGGTGGGCGCCGCGGCATCGGGCTCACCACGACCCACCAGAAACTGCCCGGCCAGGTGCAGGCGACGCTCATCGTAGCTTGCACCCAGGCGGGTGCTGAGGCGCTCGGTCCAGTAGCGGCGGTAGTGGGCGGCGGCGAAGTAGTCGGTGCCGCGGCGGGTGGTGCGGTAGGCGCCCAGCGCATCGGTGGCGCGGCGCCGGCTGAGGCCCTGGCTGAGGGCCAGGTCGGCACGGGACCAGGCCTGCTCATAGCTGAGCGTATAGAAGCCCCGCAGGTTGCGGTAGCGGTAATTTTCGGCCCCGCCGGTGGTGGGGCGGTAGGCGTACTGCTCGCGCAGGCCGTAGACGTAGGCTTTCAGGGTACCGTATTCGCTGGTTTTGGTAGCGAAGTGCAGGCCGCCATCCAGCAGCCCAAACTGCCGCAGCTGCCGGAACGAGCCCGGATTCAGAGCCCGCAGCAGCTGGCCGTCCTGCCCGTTGACGTACCCTTTCAGCATGCCCCGCCGGCCCACCGGCTGCCCGGCCAGCAGCCCCGAGTTAGCCAGCCCCGCCGAGGCCTGCACGAACCGGGACCGTTGCCGCTCATCCGAAGTCAGGCTGATGAGCCCCGCCCCGGCATTGCCGAACTCCAGCGGCGGGTTGCTCGGAAACACCAGCACCGACTTCACCATATCCACGCTGAAAATCCCGAATGTGCCGATGCCCGTCAGCTGGGCAAACTTCACGGCGTCGTAGATGGGCACATTATTGAGGTAGATGCCGGTCTGGCTGGGGTCGGAGCCGCGCAGACTGATGCTGGCCGACTCGTCGAGGGTGGTAGCGGCAGGCAGGGTGCGCACGGCCAGCAGCGGGTCGGCGGCGGCGGCCGGATTGGTCACGATCTGCAGAAAGTCCAGCTCCTTCACGATGAAGTCTTCGGCAATGGGCCGCCTGGCCGTCACTTCCACCTGGGCCAGCGCCAGGCCGCCGCCCGGCACCAGCCGCACCGCCAGCGGCCCGGCCGGCACCGCCGCCAGCGGCAGCCGAAAGGTGCGGTAGCCCACGTAGCTCACCAGCAGCGTATCGGGGCGGCCAGCAAAAAGCAGCGCGAAGGCCCCGTCGAGGTCGGTGGCGGTGGCAGTGGCCGGCTGCCCGGCCAGCCGCACGGTGGCACCCAGCAGCTTTTCGCCGGTGGTTTTGTCGGCCACGGTGCCGCGCAGCGGGGGCGTCTGGGCGGCGGCGGCCGGCGCCAGCAGACACAGCACGGCCAGGCTGCGCAGCACACGCCGCGCGCGGAGTAGGTTCAGAAAGGTCATCATGGTCGGGAGAAAGGGAGCACAGGAAGCTTCAGGCTGCAAGTGCTGGTCAGATGGTAGTGCGGCAGCTTGCCGCCTGAGGCTTACAGCTTGCCGCCTGCTATGCTACATTTTGGCCAGAAACCCTTTCAGCTTGCTGTGCTGCGGGTATTTGCTCAGGCCCTCGGTGGCGGTGGTGCGGGCCTGCTCCGTCTGGCCGGCGGCTTTATAGGCCTGGGCCAGATACCAGTAGGCGTCGGGCTTGCCCCAGTTGGGAGCGTAGGGGTTGGCGTCGGGCTTGTCGGGGGCGGCAATGGCTTTTTTGAAATGCTCAATGGCCACTTTCCCGCCCCCGTACTGCTTGGGCGTGTAGTAGTCGTTGATGCCGCGGGCGTAGCGGGCGCGCAGGTTGTCGGGAGCCAGAGCCACGGCCTTTTCAGCGTTTTCCTTCACGGTACCAGCCTTAAAGGCCACGGTCAGGAAGCTGGCAAACTCCAGGTTGAGGCCCTGCAGCAGCGAGAGCAGCGCGTAGTGCTCGGCCGTTTTGGCGGGCAGGTCTTCCAGCAGCGCCATGCCCTTCTGCAGCGCCGCCTCGGCCTGCTGCTTGTGCTGGCCGGCCCGGAAATACAGATGGTACTGCGCAAACGCCCCCCAGTAGCTCAGGTAGGGATTCGGCTTTTTCGCCCGCAACTCGTCCAGGGCGCGGGCCAGCTGCTGCAGCGAGTCGGTGGGCGTGCGCCAGGTTATTTTCTGCTGGATGCCAGCCAGTACGGCCGCGCCGTTGGTTTGGGCCTTCGTCCGGCCCGGCAGCAGCAACACCATACACAAGAGCAGTAGCAGGCACTTTTTCATGGCAACAGAATGAAGAAAAGTGGAAGAAAAAAAAGGCAAAAGCGTGGCCCGGCTGGCCCTGAAAACAGGCTGGCAAGGGGAGAAAAGCGCGAAATCAGGGGATTGCCGGGCCGGGGCTACTCCGGCTTGAGGTAGCGCTGCAGCGTGGCTACGTAGGCCTCGAAAGCGGCCACGCCGGCCGGCGTGATGGCGCAGCGCGTAAGCGGGTAGGAGCCGCTGAACTCCTTGGTCATGGTGAGGTAGCCGGCTTCTTTGAGCTTGCTGATCTGGGTGCTGAGGTTACCGGCGGTGGCGCCGGTTTTCTCTTTCAGGAAGTTGAATTCGGCTTCCCGCACGCTCAGCAGCAAACTCATCACGGCCAGTCGCAGCTGCGAGTGCAGCAGCGGGTCGAGGTCTTCAAACGGTGCGGCCACGGCGGTACTGGCTTTTGAGTAAATGGCCCGGCACGATGTAGGCCACCAGCACGGCGGCCGCTACCAGCAGCAGCTGCGTATCGAGCTCAACCTGAAACGCCACCGTAGCCAGCAGCCAGCAGGCCGCGCCGCCCCAGATCAGGGGCCGGAACCGTAGCGCCCCGCCCGTGGCAAACGTGCCCAGACCGTAGAGCGCAATGATGAGCGGATAAGCCTTATGCCAGCCGTAGGCATAGCCGACCCCAATCAGCATTAGCATCAGCACGCCGAAGCCGGCCCACAGATAGATCATGAAGTCGGTCTGGGCCGTGCGGACCCGCTCGCGGCGGCCGCGCCGGAACCCGTGCACGAAGGCGGCCACCGAGCCCAGGCTCATCAGCACCGGCCAGGCCAGCCAGGGTTTGTCGTAGCCGACCCGTAGCAGCACGTAGTGGCTCAGGGCCGCCACCAGCACCAGCCAGCCCCAGAGCAGCAGGTCAAATGAATTGTCGCTCAGCTCCTGCTTGGCGGACTGAATCATGTCCTGAATCAGGCGCAGGCTGTCGGGCGCGGAAAAGGGTTTTTCGGAAGGCTCCATTATTCGTTGTTCGATTGGCGGTTTTCGGGATTCAGTTTGGTCTTTTGGTTTTCGGGGCCTGTTGTTCGTTTGTGGTTGCTTGTAACCGGCTGGTCGTTGCCTCCGGGTATCGAATCAGGAACCACGAACGACAAATCACGCCAGACGCGCGGCCGCGCGCAGCAGGTAGCCCGGCACCACGTAACTCACCAGCATGGCCGCCGCAATCAGCAGCAGCTGCGTATCGGCGGGTACGGCGGCGGCGACAGCCCCCAGTAGCGCACAGAGCCCACCGCCTACCCGCAGCGGCCGGAAATTCAGCAACCGGCCCGCGGCTACGGTGCTGGCTCCGTACATCGCCAGCATAAGCGGGTGCGCATGCTGCCAGCCAATGAACGGCGCAGCCCCCAGCGCCAGCAAAATTACCAGCAGGAAGCTTTTCTGGAGCAGCCGCAACCGCTTGTCGGCGGCCGTGGTGGGCACCAGCCCCGCCTCACGCTGCCGCCGGTCGATGAGGCTGATAACCATGCCCATCGTCGGCATCAGCACCACCCACGTCAGCCAGGGCGCCGCAAAATGCACCTGCTCCAGCGTGTACTGGCCCAGCGCCGCCACGGCCGCCACGCTGCCCCGCAGCATGTAGCGGAAGGCGTAAGCACGCAGGTTGGCGGCGGTAGGCAGCTCGTTGCCCAGCGGCAAGGCAGAAACGGCGGGGCGGAGGGCGAGACTTTTCATGGCAGTAAAGGAAAAGTGGCTGGAGAACGATACAAACATAAACCACTTTGCATTGCAAACCAAATCACAGCGCAAACTTTTTTATTATCTAAAGCAGACTGGCTCCGGCCCGCCTCGTTTTCGTTTTTCTCTATCTTTGAATGCCCGGTCTGCGCCAGTGCCCGGGTTGTTCTTTTTTCCTGCCTTCCTCACTTCTTTGGCGCAGCCCGGCTCACCGGGCTGGCGCTGGTTCTGCTGCTCCCGACGGCGCTCAGCCATTCGTGCCGCGTCTTCCAGCAGCACAGTCCCCCTTACACACCGAAAATTCCCTTTTTTCTAACCTGCCCCCCCATGAGTACCAAGCTGCGTCTTATCATACTGAGTTTCTTACAGTTCTTTATCTGGGGTTCCTGGCTGATTACGATCGGCGCTTACTGGTTTCAGACGAAGCAATGGTCGGGCGCGGAGTTCGGGGCCATCTTCTCGACCATGGGCATTGCGGCTATCTTCATGCCCTCCATCATGGGTATCGTCGCCGATAAGTGGGTGAATGCGGAAAAGCTCTTTGGCATTCTCCACCTCCTGGGCGGCATCGTGCTGTTCACCATCCCCCTGGTCGATACTCCGGGCACTATGTTCTGGGTGATGCTGCTGAACATGATGTTCTACATGCCAACCCTGGCCTTGTCGATTGCGGTGTCGTACTCGGTGCTCAAAAATAAAGGCGGCGACGTGGTGAAGGACTATCCGCCCATTCGGGTGTGGGGCACCATTGGGTTCATCGTGGCCATGTGGACGGTTAGTCTGCTGGGGCTGGAGAAATCGGCCAGCCAGTTTTATGTAGCCGCCGGGGCGGCCATTTTGCTGGGTATCTACTCCTTCACGCTGCCCAAGTGCCCGCCGCCCTCGAAGAATGCTCCCGCCCGCTCCCTGGTTGATGCGCTGGGGCTAAAGTCGTTTGCCCTGCTGCGCGACGGTAAGATGGCGACCTTCTTCTTTTTTGCCCTGCTGCTGGGAGCCGCGCTGCAGCTGACCAACGCCTACGGCGACACGTTCCTGCACGACTTCGACAAGACCCCGGCCTACCAGGACACCCTGGCCGTGAAGTACCCGGCCATTATCATGTCCATCTCCCAGATTTCGGAAACGCTGTTTATTCTGGCCATTCCCTTCTTCCTGCGCCGGTTCGGCATCAAGCAGGTCATGTTTTTCAGCATGGTGGCCTGGGTGCTGCGCTTTGGGCTGTTTGCCTACGGCAACCCCGGCAGCGGCCTGTGGATGATTATCCTCTCCTGCATCGTCTACGGCATGGCCTTCGACTTCTTCAACATCTCGGGCTCGCTCTTCGTCGAAACCCAGACCGACTCCAGCATCCGGGCCAGCGCCCAGGGCTTGTTCATGATGATGACCAACGGCTTTGGCGCCGTGCTGGGCAGCTCGCTGAGCGGTATCATCATCCAGAAGTACTTCACCCTCGCCGACGGCACCAAGGACTGGCACAACATCTGGCTCACGTTTGCCCTGTATTCGCTGGGCATTGCGGTGCTGTTCGTAATTCTGTTCAAGCACAAGCACGACCCCAGCGCCATCAGGAATACCCATCCCGAGCCCCTGCTGTCCGTCGAACAGGTTTAAATCAGGCGGCGTCCGGGCTCATTTTCCGCCGTCTGGTCCGGCAGCTCGTTCCGCTTCGGCGAGCTGGAACCGGCCCCGGCAGGGCTACTTAAATCCCTGGCCGGCACAAAATAAGTTTATAAATAGTCCATTTATAGCAAACGAAAAATCCCGCTTTGCAGGCTGCAAAGCGGGATTTTCAGGTTTAGCAGCAGCTGCCAGGTTTAGAACTGCTCGTCAGCGGCAAAGAAGAAGTCGCCTTCGATTTTGGCATTCTCGTCGGAGTCGGAGCCATGCACGGCGTTGGCTTCGATGCTCTTGGCGTATTTCTTCCGGATGGTGCCTTCCGCCGCCTGGGCGGGGTTGGTGGCACCAATCAGCGTGCGGAAATCCGCTACGGCGTTGTCTTTCTCCAGAATAGCGGCTACGATAGCGCCCGACGACATATACTTTACCAGGTCGCCGTAGAACGGACGCTCGGCGTGAACTTCGTAGAATTTGCCGGCGCGCTCGGGCGTCAGGTGTACTTTCTTGAGTGCGACGATGCGGAAGCCCCCTTCTTCGATCATGCTCAGAACACCACCAATGTGGTTCTCCTGGGTCGCGTCGGGCTTAATCATCGTGAACGTGCGGTTCGTTGCCATTCGGAAAAATTTAGGGCTGAAAAATGAGATGGATCAGGCAGGTGCAACCAGTAGAATTGCGGCCGCAAAAGTAGGCGAATAATCCCGTAGAAATAATTTCGCCGCCGCCGGCCCGGGAAATCAACCCGGGATTCGGGGCCGCCAATGGCGCTGGCTTGCCCTATTACCCGCTTTTCTACTCCCCGGCCGGGGCCGGCCCGAACCCAAAACGCGCGGACGTTTGTTTAAAGAAGCGAATGTCTGGAGAATATTTCCGACTTTTGCCGCCTTGCTTCCGGCTTAACACCCCGAATTTCAGCCACCTATCAGTAGGCAATGTCCACTATCAGCGACCTGAAGGAGCTGCTCGCGCAGCCCCGGCAGATTTTCATCACCACCCACCACAAGCCTGACGCCGACGCCCTGGGCTCCTCCCTGGGCTTAGCGGGCTACCTGCGCAAGAAAGGCCACCACGTCACGGTGGTTACGCCTTCCGACTACCCCGATTTTCTGGCCTGGATGCCCGGCAACGACGAAGTCGTGGTCTACGACGCGCGGCGTAACGACGCCCGGGTCCGCGAGATCATCGGGACGGCCGAGGTTCTTTTTTGCCTCGACTTCAGCTGCCTGGGCCGCATCAACGAGATGGGCGAGTACATCCGTCAGGCGCCCGGCACCAAGGTTCTCATCGACCACCACCTGGAGCCCGAGCAGTTTGCCGACCTCGACTTTTCCAACCCCAAAGCGGCCGCTACGGCCGAGCTGGTGTTTGAGGTAATCCGCGACCTGGGCGACCAAGACATGATTGACGTGGGCATCGGCGAAAGCCTGTACGCGGGCATCATGACCGATACGGGCTCGTTTCGCCACCCCAGCACTTCGCGCAACGTCCACCTCATCATTGCCGAGCTGCTCAACGCCGGCATCGACCTTTCCTCGGTCCACCGCCGCATCTACGACTCTCATTCGGAGATGCGCCTGCGCTTTCTGGGCTTCGTGCTGAAGGATAAGCTGGTGGTGCTGCGCGAATACAACACGGCCTACATTGCCATTACCCAGGACGAGCTGCGCCAGTACCAGTCCAAAACCGGCGACACGGAAGGCCTGGTCAACTTCGCGCTCAGCATTGAGGGAGTCGTGTTTGCCGCCGTGCTCATCGACCGGGGGCAGGCCGTAAAGATTTCCTTCCGCTCGGTTGGCAGCTTCTCGGTGAATGAGTTTGCCCGCAAAAACTTCAACGGCGGCGGCCACCACAACGCGTCCGGCGGCATCAGCTACGACCCGCTTGAGACTACTGTAAACCGCTTCCTGGCCCTGCTGCCCGAGTATCAGACCCAGCTTGTGACGGCCCCGCTAGCGGTTGCGCCGCCGACGGTGTAACTTGCCCCAAAATCTCTTTCTCAACCCTTCCCTTTTCATGCTCCTTCAACGCAATTTTCTGAGCCTGGCCCTGGCGGCCGGTGTCATGAGCCTGGCTTCCTGTAACAAAGGCGCCGGTAATTTCGCCAAGACTCAATCCGGCATCGAGTATAAGATCTTCAAAAGCGAAGCCGGCAAGTACAACAGCCGGGAAGTAGCCCCTACCGGGGACGATACCTACAAAGCGCGCCTGGGCAAAATCCTGGCGATGAACGTAGAGTACCGCACCTACAAAGACTCCATCCTGTTCAGTTCGCGCAAGCAGCAAGGGCCGCCAATGCGGATTGAGCTGCAGGAGCTGAAGGTAAAGGGGGGTATTGAAGAAGCTATTGCCATGCTCCAGCCCGGTGATTCGGCCGTGTTCCGCTTTAATGTGGACACCATTTTTGCCAAGTCGTTCAAGCAGCCGGTGCCGCCCTTCATGAGAACCAAGCCCGCCAAAGGCGCCAAGCCCGGCGACAAGCAGGACCCGTCGTTCATGACCATGTACGTGAAGGCCGAGAAGCTGCAGACCCGCGACGAAGCCACGGCTGACCAGCAGAAGCAGATGGAAGAGCAGCAGAAGAAGATGATGGCCTACGCGGAGGAGCAGATCAAAAAGGACGACGTGATCCTGCAGAACTACATCAAGAAAAATAACCTCACGGCCAAGAAAGACCCTTCCGGCATCTACTACGTGGTAACGCAGCCCGGCACCGGCGCTACGCCCAAGCAGGGCCAGACGGTATCCGTACTCTACAAAGGCACGCTGCTCGACGGCAAAGTATTCGACTCATCGGAAAAGATGGGCAACAAGCCGATTGACTTCCCCCTGGGTGTTGGTCAGGTGATTCCGGGCTGGGATAAGGGCATTGCCCTGCTCAACAAAGGCACCAAGGCCACCCTGCTGATTCCGTCGTCGCTGGCTTACGGGCAGCGCGGGGCCGGAGCCGATATCCCGGCCGATGCCCCGCTGCGTTTCGACGTGGAACTGGTTGACGTAAAGTAGTCGTTAGCTTCCTTACAGGCCGTCGTACCTGCGCCCTTGGGACGGGGACGACGGCCTTTTTTTTCGGTAATAATCAGGCGATGAAAAAACACGTTTCAGGGGCCGCAGCCCGGGTGCTGCTGCTTACGCTGCTAGGTTTTGCGGCGCTGCTGTCAGCCTGCAAGAAAGACTACGTCAAGATTGATGAAACCCTCATCAAGAAACATATTGACGGCAAC
This sequence comes from Hymenobacter fastidiosus, assembly GCF_039539565.1. NCBI lineage: Bacteria > Pseudomonadati > Bacteroidota > Cytophagia > Cytophagales > Hymenobacteraceae > Hymenobacter > Hymenobacter fastidiosus. The sequence goes on from NZ_BAABDJ010000022.1 coordinate 94,908, forward strand.
AAGCTGACCGGAGCCCAACGGCAGGAATCCGGGCTCTACTACGTCCCGCTTTCCACCGACAGCAGCACGATCCGGCCGGCCGTAGGCCAAACCGTGTCGGTGCTCTATACCGGCAAGCTGCTCAACGGAACCGTGTTCGATGCCTCGTCGCGGCACGGAAATGTTCCCATCAGCTTTGTCCTTGGCCGCGGCCAGGTGATTGCGGGCTGGGATGAGGGCATTGCCCTGATGCACAAAGGCGATAAATCCCTGCTGCTGATTCCTTCGGCGCTGGGGTATGGCGCCGATGGATCTCCCCCCGTTATTCCCGCCAATGCAGTGCTGCAGTTTGAGGTAGAGCTGGTAGATGTAAAGTAACCTGTGCCCCCGCCCCGGCCGCGGATGCAACCGGGCGGGGCGGTTTTCGCTCTAATGTTTAGTATGACCATGAAGCTTTCGATGAAAAACCCGATTCTCACCCGTTTGGCCGTGTTGCTGCTGGCCCTGCTACCCGTACTGTCGGCCTGTAAAAAGGAAACTGACCTGCAAAAGGGCTTCCGCGAGCAGGAGGAAAAGTACAAAGCCATCGACGACCAGCTGATCCAGGACTACTTCAGCCGCCATAAGATCACCAGCAAGGACTATACCCGGCTGGAGTCGGGCATATACCTGGTGAATATTGCCGCTGGCACCGGCGAAAACCTCAAGGCCGGGCAGACGGTACAGGTGAAGTATACCGGACGGTTTATCACTCCCTCCCGCGAGGACGTCATCTTTGACCAGTCGTTTGGCAACCGCTCGCTCTGCGAGTGTTTTGAGGTAGTCATCGACCAAAGCGCCGTTATTAAGGGGTGGCACGAGGCGTTGAAAAACATGAAGCTGGGGGGTCGGCAGGATGTTTTTATTCCGTCCTACATGGCCTACGGGGCCGGGGGCTCGGCTGCCACCATTCCCCCGAACGAGCCCCTGAAGTTCTACATGGAGATTGCCAAGGTCCGGTAACTTTCCTCCTTCCTGATCATGCCCCGGCTTCCCCTCGTCACTGCGCTAAGCAGCTTATTGCTTTTCGCCGCGCTGACGGCGCAGGCGCAGCTGCGAGCTGATACGGTGCGCCTGACCAGTGGCGTCCGCTACGTGGTTCGTACGGCCGGAACGGGTGCTTCGGCCCAGCCCGGCGACCGGATGGCGGTACACTACACGGGCTTTCTTCCCGACGGACATATTTTCGACTCCTCCGTGGCGCAAGGACGGCCGCTACGCCTGCGCGTGGGGCAGGGCGAAGTTATTCCGGGCTGGGATGAGGTGCTGCTGCACCTGCCGACGGGCACCCGCGCCTGGGTTTCCATTCCTGCCCGCCAGGCGTACGGCAGCTCCGGAGTCCGTGACCCGGATAACGAAAGCCGCTATTTGATTCCGCCGGATAGCCAACTGATTTTCGAGCTGGAAGTAGTCAGAATCCGCTGATCAACAAGCAAAAGGCCCTTTCATTCTGAAAGGGCCTTTTGCTTTAGAGCCTGCTCTTAGTCGGCCAGCACTTCCGAGAGCACGGCTAAAGAACGAATGTCGCCCAGCTTCTCAACGTGCAGCTGGTAGTAGCGAATGAGCACATCGAGCAGCTCGCGACGGATCCGGCCGTTGGGGATGGTGGAGTGCAGCGGGTCGCGCAGCAGCTCGTCAAAATAGTGGTCGAATTCGCGGAACCGGAGCGCAGCAGGGCCATTGCCCGCGGCACTGGTAGCCGGTGCGGCGGTGGCAAAGGCCACCTGGCTGGTCACCTCCGCGCCCGATTCAATCCCAAAGCCGAGGTAGCCGGCCAGGTGGAGCAGAAAGTCCAGAGCAAAGTTCTCGAAGCCGGCCGGCTGCTGGTCGAAGGCCAGAATAGAATCGTGCAGGAAGTTGAACAACGGCTCGTTCTCCTCCTCCTCCAGCAGCACCCGGCCCACGATTTCGGATAATACCAGCACTACGCTGCTCTTGTGCACGTTGTAGGGCAGGGTGCTGAAGGGAATAGCACACCGGTACTCCGAAAGCCGGGCAATACCGCCCTGCCGCGACGTGTAGGCAACCAGATCGAGCAGGGTGAACGGCTGAAACAACGCAATGCGGCCCGGCGGCTTAGCTTTCCGCACACTGTTCACGATATACGTCTGCAGCCCCAGCCGTTCGGTATAGACCCGGGCGATGATGGACGTTTCGCGGTACTTGATGTAATTCAGGACAATGCCCCGGGTCTTGATCAGCATGGCAATCAATTGAGACCTAACAATCCGCCTTGCGGCGTTGATATCCCGGCTTGCGGTAGCTAGTTTAAAACCGGGTTTAACTCCGGACCGGGCGGGGAAGTCTTAATTCGCGACAACCGCTACCTTGCTAATGCAGCTATTCTTACCGTCGGCATCCGACGAGAGCACCAGATAGACGCCCGACTGCACCTTGCGGCCGTTGTAGTCGGTCAGGTTCCAGACTACCGTGCCGCCGCTGGGCCGGGTCTGGTACACGAGCTTGCCGGTGACGTCGGTAATTTTCACGTAGCCGTTGTTGGCGATGCCCGAAATGCCTACCTGCCCCGTGAAGTTGGTACGCACGGGATTGGGCGATACTTTGGCGCAGGACACTTTACCCTCCGTCACGGTGGCCGAGCCCCGATAGGCCACCAGCCCCGCCGTGGTAGCCACGAATACCTCGCCGGTTCGGTCGTTTATCCCGATATCGACGATGTTGTTAGACGGCAGCGGACTGTTTTCGGTGGTGAAGTGCAGCAGTTCCTCGTCGGCATTCTCATTGAACAGCCATAGCCCCCGGTCAGTACCGAACCACTTGCGGTTGCCGCCATCTATTGCTATAGCATGTACCACCTCATCGCTTAAGGTGCGAAAGCCGGTGCTGATGCCCCGCTGCACGATAGGACGCAGGAAGTTGGCACTGTTGCCAGCCACAAACACCTGGCTGGGGTCGCCGAACACTGCCACGCCTTTGTCGGTAGCCACCCAGATATCGCCCTTGCGGTCTTTCACCGCGTCGTAGATACTCCCCGAGGGCAGGCCTACGCCATCGGAAGTGAAATACCGCACCTGCTTGGTTTTGTCGTCGTAGCACACCATACCGCTGCCACCCAGACGCGCCTGCGAGGCCCAGGCGTAGCCGTTATCATCCAGCACCAGGCGGTCCAGGTTTTCCGAGCCCGCAAAGTACGGGGTGCTGCGCCAGGTGTTGGCCGCGGGAGAATAGATGTGCAGCCCCGGCAGACCGGCCTTCTGGTGGCGGTTTACCACCCACACGTTACCGCCGCCATCCGCGGCCAGGTCCGTGACCCGCGTGAAGGCGGGGTTGCCGTCGAGAGCGGAAATCAGCGGCACTCCCGGCGTACCCTGAGTGAACTGCTTGAACTGGCCCAGCCCTTTCCACTGCAGCAGGCCATCGCCGTAGGCAGCAATGTACAGCGTCCCATCGGCGGTGCGGATGCCGCGGGCGAGGTCTTTGAGGTTGGGATACTGAGTGCGGTCCGGAAAATTCTGCGCCGTGAAGTTGGTCCAGCGCCCCTCCTTGTACTCGTAAAAGCCCCCGAAATAGTCTTGCTGCACATAGCGGTCGGCGTACCCGCCACTGAATATATCGACCGTGTTGGTCCGGGCATCAGCCAGCACGCTGAACGAGCGGGCAAATGCCGGAGCGTTGGTCACAAATTTTTCAAACTGCTGGCCCGCGGTGGTTTTCAGCAGCCCATCCTGAAAATCGGCGATGTAAAAAACGCCGTTCTTGTCCTGCAGCGCCATCTGCGGATCGGGTACCTGCGCCGCCGTGCCGAGCCGGCGGCTGGTATTGTCGGCTTTCAGCACCAGCAGAATTTTCTCTCCCCCACTCTCCCCCGTGATCAGCAGCCCCGCCGCCGAGGCCGTCAGCTGCCGGTAACGGTCGGCATAGACGGAGAATACGGGCTGCCAGCCGGGGCTACCACAGTTGTAGCACAGCACGTTGCTGGCATCGGCCCCGGCATATACCCGGTCGGCCTGCACGGCCAGGGTGCGGTACTTGGCGTTTAGCCCCCCGGAGAAGTCGGGCAGATCGATGGTCCAGCGCCGGTAGTCGAACAGGTTATCCGTAAGCTTACCCCGCATCAGGCCGTGGGAAGTGGCGGCGAACAGGGTTCCATTGGCGATGGCCGTAGCATAGACCTGGGCCAGGGCCCCGTTGCGGCCGATGTTCCCATACGTGTCGCGCACCTCCAGCTTGGTCATATCCAGCACCACCAGGCCGAAGCTGCAGGACAGGTAAGCCAGGCGGGCATGAAAGGAAATATGATTGATGGTCTTGCTGCCCGTCAGCCGCTTACGAAAGATGTCGCTGATGTTGCGGATGGTACCGTCTTCCCGCAACACGTCCAGATTGCCGTTGGTGTAAGCGACGAGAGTTTGCTTCGTCACGGCGTCGTAAGCTACCGTACTCACCCTGGCGTCGTACAGGCCGTCGCGGCGCGACAGCAGCTGGGTGGTGTTGAGGTCCTTATCGTAGAAGAAAAACGCGTCTTCCGTGGCTACGTAGATCCGGTTGCCCGCATCGGCCAGGGCCCGGGCCCGGTTGTTGGGCAGGTGCAGCTGCCAGTCGCCAAAGCCAGCGGTACTCTGGCCCGCCGCGGTAGCAGCCGTCAGCAGCAGAAAGGACAGAAAGCCGGACCAGCGGCGGACGCGTAGCAAAACACTCATGGGCACGGACTAGCAGCGGGATAGAAAATCTGGGACTCTAACGCCTCCCAGGGCAGATTAGTGCTTGGCCACGGCGCTGACCGGCTCGGTATTTTTTTCGCGCATCCCCTCCAGAAAGCACTGGCGGCAGCGGGCTTCGTAGGAATCAGTTTCGCCAAGCAGAATCTTGCTTTCCGACGCCGTGATCCGAAACGAGTAGGAGGCAATTTCGCCGCAGCACACGCACACGGCGTGCACTTTGGTCACGTACTCGGCCACGGCCATCAGCGCGGGCATGGGGCCGAAAGGCTTGCCCAGAAAGTCCATGTCGAGGCCGGCTACGATAACGCGGGTACCGCGGTTGGCCAGCTGCACGCACACCTCCACGAGCGACTCATCGAAGAACTGGGCTTCATCTACGCCCACCACGTCGCAGGCGCCGGTCAGCAGCAGCATTTCCTGAGCCAGGGGAATGGGCGTGGAGCGGATGCTGTTGGCGTTGTGCGACACCACGTCCCGCTCGTGGTAGCGGGTGTCGAGGGCGGGCTTGAAGATTTCAACCCGCTGGCGGGCAATCTTGGCGCGGTTGAGACGGCGAATCAGCTCCTCGGTTTTACCCGAAAACATGGAGCCGCAGACCACTTCAATCCAGCCCCGGCGGGCGGTCATTTCGCGGCTGGTGCCGACGCGGGGTTCTATAAACACAAGGGTATCAGTTAAGAGTTGCCAGTTGCCAGTTGTCTGGCCTCAATCGGGACCTCTAAAGTACGGCTTTCGGCGGCTAGGCCCAAAGCCCAAACCGACTCCGGTAAAACAGGTAGCAGGCCGTCAGGGCGGTAGGCTCGCGGAAAATATTCGGCCGGCTGGGCTACCTCATCCTTCACTGTACCGCTGGTGGGGCAGCTTGGTGGCGTCGGGAGTCCGGCCGACAACGTCACCTTCGGGCAGGCGGGTCTGGCAGGTGAGGCGCTCATGGGGCTGCAGGCGGCCGGCAACCTGGTAGCGCAACTCCGCGTCGGTGGGTGGCGTTAGGTGGTCGAGTCCACTCCCGACTTCGATCCGGCAGGTGGTGCAGCGGCCCTTCGCCCCGCAGGCGTGCATCCAGTCGTGGCCGGCGGCTTGCAGGGCGGCGAGTAAAGTAGCGCCGGCGGGTACGGCGAGTACGGCACCAGGCAGGTTTTGCACGGTCAGAGTGGGCATCTTTACCTAAATTGCCCGTTGAATCAGGCTTTCAATGAAAGACAAATATAGCCCCGCCAAGCGCGAACAATACGGCCGCCGGCTGGCCGCCCACCTCTGCGACCAGCATTTTGCCGCCCAGGCCACCGCGGCCCTCGACGGTCCCGCGGTGTTGCGGTTCTGCCCCATCCGGCAGGTAAACCTGTTTGTGGTGCAGCAGCTGCTGGCCCAGTGGACCGGCGAAATGGCCCGCCTGCGCAGCCCGTACTTCGATTTTGAGGCCGACGACGTACGTCAGGCCCTCACGCAGTTCATGAACACCCTCTCCCGCCGCATCAAGGTCAGTCGGGAGGCGTTTGAGCCCCTGCTGGCCCGGGCCATCAGCGATACGCTGGGCGTGGTAACGGATTCGGCGCTGACGTTTGAGGACAAGCTGGTGGGTGCGCAGCCGACCGCTACCGCCGAGCAGCTGCGCGACGCGTTGCGCTACCTCGACCTCGATAAGTCCTTGTTTCAGGGTTTCATCGACACGCTCACGCCGGGGACGCCGCTGGAGCGCGGGTTTCTGGTTAGCCGCTTCCGGCTCTACCAGGAAGCCAACTACAAAAACCATCAGCCCCTGGAAAAGCTGGTGGGCGAATTCAGCAGTCTGCTCCCGATTACGGTCGCCGACCTGTGGACGGATGGGCCGGTGGCGGTAGCCCCCGCAGCAGTAGCCCCGCCCGTACCGGCAGCCGTATTTTCCCCGGCCGCGCTGGTAGCGGCGGCAGCTCCGGTATCCGTCACTGCTTCCGAGCCCACCCCCGTCGCGTCGGTAGCGGCAGCAGAGTTTACAGAATCAGTGGCTCCCGCTACACCAGCGGTTGCACCACCCCAGTTCACGACGCCGGTCCCAGCGCCAGGGGCTATGCCCGCCGCGCCGGAGCCCGAGGGCCCGCGCCGGCCCCTGACCGAAGCGGCCGCCAACGGGGCCGTGCCGCTGCATGAAAAGCTGAAAGCGGAACACGCCACGACCACCCCGCTCAGCGAGACGCTGCGCTCGGAAAATACGGCCACCACCCTGGCCGATAAGTCGGCGCCGAAGGTGGAATCGTTGCGGGAAGCCATTTCCATCAATCAGCGCTTCAGCTTTATCAATGAGCTGTTCAACGGCGAAAACATGGAATACCACACCGCCATTCAGCACCTCGATTCGCTGCACAGCGCCGATGCCGCCAGGCGCTACGTGACCGAGGAGCTGGCCCGTCAGTATGGCTGGGTGCGTAAGGAGGAGCACATCAACAAGCTGCTCAAGCTCCTGGACCGCAAGTTCGCTTAAGTGCTGAAGCCCGTGTCTGCTTCCCTCCCGCCGCGGCCCGGACTGGTTCTGCGCTGGCGGCAGCTACTGCTGGTATACCTGTTGTGCGTGGGCGTGCTGGCCGGCAGCGCCTACACTATGTACGTGCACTACGACTTCTCCCACTCCCTCGATACGCGCAGCTACCTGAGCGTGGCGCGCGGGGAATTTCGGGGCGTGAGCATCACCCGCCGCTACCGGGTGGTGGTGCCGGCCCTGGCGGCGGCCGTTGCCTGGCCTCTGGAGCAGGTATACGCCCGAATCTGGCCCCAGCGGGCTACCACCGACTGGCCCTTGCGCCTGGCGTTTTACGTGGTCAACACCCTGCTGCTGGCGGCGGCGGCGCTGTTTATATTCCGTAGCTGCCTGCTTTGTGGTGCCTCGCCGGGAGCGGCGGCGCTGGCGGTGGTAGCCGTACTCTGCAGCCGCTGGGCCGTGTATATTGCCGGCCTGCCGCTGGTCGACAGCCTGTACATGCTGGTATTTGCCCTGGCATTTTACGGGGTGGTCAGCAACTCGGGCTGGGCGCTGGCCGTCTGCATTCTGCTGGGTCCCCAGGCCAAGGAATCGTTCGTATTTCTGGTCCCGTGGCTGCTGATCTTTGGTCGTCGCCCGCTGTCCTGGCCAAAGCAGCTGGTGCTTTTCGCGTTGTCGGGGGCCCTGGCTTACGCGGTACGGCACTGGATTGACGCCCAGGCCGGGGCGGCCCCCCAGGAGAGCGTGAACAATGCGCTGGATCATCTGAGCAACCTTACTTACTCCTTGCAGCGGCTGTTTTCGGTGAAGGGCGCGGGCGAAGTCTTCAGCATCTTCGGCTTTTTCTGGCTGGTGCTGCTGGCTGGCTGGCGAAGCAGCCGCGCCGTCCGCCGCGGGCCGCGGCCACTGGCCCGGATGGGCGGGTCGTTGGTAGCCGTGGTGCTGGTTCATATGCTGCTGTCCGGCGACCTGGGGCGGATGGGCTACCTGGCCGCGCCGGTGTTTGCGGTAGCTTTTGCGCGGATCCTGACCGACCATCCGTGGTTCAGCTGGCTACGGCTGGACGCGCCCCCTACTCCGGCGTAGCTATCGGCGGCAGAATTTCCGTCAGGTAGCGAGGGCCGGAGAAGGTGGCAAAGGAGTCGATCCGGACGGTGCGGAAGGGCTGGAGCAGCGCCGCATTCTGGTCGCCGTACACGATTTGAGCCCGGTCGAGCAGCTTAGGGCCGCCGAGGCAATCGGTGAAGAGACGGTGGCCGGCCCGCTGCTGGCCCCGCACCCACGCCCGGAACCGCGCGGGCGACTGGCCGGCCCGCTGCACGAGCAGCGTGGGGGCCGGCCACACATTGGCCGGGTTGACGGGGTTGCCGGTACGGTAGTGCAGCTGATTGAGCACCAGGTTGTGGTTGTCGAGTAGAAACCAGGCCTGGGGTTGGGCCGGAATTGCGGTCAGCAGCTTATCGGTATTGGTGAAGCGCAGGAAGTGGGCCGGACCGAGGCCGAAAGCCAGATTCCAGAGCAGCAGCCCGCCCCCCAGCGCCGTCAGGCTGCGCGCCGGCACCCACCGCAGCTGGCTGAAGGCAATTGCCACCAGCGCCGGGACCATCACCATGAACTCCGCGTTGCCCGCCGCGTAGGCCGCAAAAGCCAGTTGCGCCAGCAGAATAAGGCCGTGCGTATGACCCACAGCCGCCAGCTCAACCGGCCGGGTCAGATCCGCAGCCGGGGTAGCCGCCCGGGCCCGGAACGCCCGCCAGCCCGTGAGGCCGGCCCATCCAAACAGGAACGCGCAGAGTAACGGCACTACGGCCAGCAGCGGCACAGCCCGCAACAGCGCCGGGAGGGAGCCATGCACCTGCAGAAACGTGCGCCCCAGATTGACGACCGTCAGCAAACCACCCTGAACCGACACGCTGCCACCGGCCAGGCCCGCGTAATAGTCGTGGAAGACGAAGCGCCACAAGGCCGGCAGCGTGAACGGCTCGTGCCAGACCGGCAGCGCCGCCACGTAGGCGGCCGGCACCAGCAGCGCGGGCAGGGTATAGAGCAGAATGTCGCGCCGCTTTTTCTCCGCGGTCCAGGCCGTGCCGAGCAGCAGCCCCAGCCACCAGAAAAAGTGGATCTGATGAAACAGGCAGGCCCCCGCGGCTCCAAGGCCCGCCCACACCAACAGCGCCGGACGTGGTAAGGCCGCTACCTGATAGCGCGTCCAGCAGAGGCTACCCAGCAGCGAAAAAAGCACTGGTAACACGTAGGCCTCGTTTTCGGTGGCGAAGCGCATCATCCCAAAGCTGGCCCCCACCACCAGCACCCAGGCCATGACCATGGGTTCAGGCTGCTTCAGCTGGCGCAGGATGCGCAGCAGCACCCACAGGCTGGCCCCGGCGGCCAGGGCATTCAGCATTTTAAGGGCGGCCAGCGTATCCAGGCTCAGCCCCAGGCCGGATAAAAGGCGCGTCCAGAGCAGGCCGGCCGGATTGTAGAGCAGATGGTGGGGCAGCAGCAGCTCGTGCTCGTGGCGCACGCAGGCCGCGTAGTACCAGGCATCCAGCGTGGAGTTGCGGGTGGGCAGCAGCAGGCAGACCAGGGTGAGGAAAAGGATTATAAATTCTGAATTATAAATTCTGAATTGGCCTTTCGGCTGCCCGGGACGCAAATCATAATTCATAATTCAGCCTTCATAATTCCTACCGGACCAGGTCCTGCTTACGGTAAGCATCGATGGCCAGCAGGATGAACAGCAGCGTGGTAAACGACCAGAGCGAGGAGCCGCCGTAGCTGAACAGCGGCAGCGGAATGCCCACCACCGGCGCCAGCCCAATGGTCATGCCCACGTTGATGGCAAAGTGGAAGAAGATGATACTGGCCACGCAGTAGCCGTAGGTGCGCCCGAATACGGATTTCTGGCGCTCCGCCACGTACAGCACCCGGCCCAGCAGCGCCATGAAGAGTCCGATAACCACCATGGTGCCCGCCCAGCCCCACTCCTCGCCCACGGTGCAGAAGATAAAATCGGTGCTTTGCTCGGGCACGAAGTCGAACTTGGTCTGGGTGCCCTGCAAAAAGCCTTTGCCCACCAGGCCGCCCGAGCCGATGGCAATCTTGGACTGGGTTACGTTCCAGCCCACGCCCAGCGGGTCGGCCGAGGGGTTAATGAGCACCTCGATGCGCTTGCGCTGGTGGGGCTGGAGCACCTGGTTGAAGAAGAAATCCACGCCGAACACCATCCCAACCACCACCGCCCACACGCTCAGAGCCACCGGCAGATGGTGGCGCAGCACCTTGGTGTTGAAGGCGAAAACGCCCCCCAGAATCAGGGTAACAGCCCCGATCAGCCAGATCTTAGGCACCAGCAAGGCCAGGATCAGAATAACGCCCGCGGCGGCCAGAATGATGAGGATGAGCGGCGACATTCCTTCGCGGAAGTAAGCCAGCAGAAAGGCCGCAAACACGAGGGCCTGGCCGGTTTCGTTGGCCGCGATAATGAGCAGCGGCGGCAGCAGGGTCAGGCCCGCCAGCACCAGCTGGTCGCGGAAGTGCTGGTGGCGCAGGTTGATGCCGGCCATGTAGCGCGACACGGCCAGGGCCGTAATAAACTTGGCAAACTCGGCCGGCTGCAACCGCACCGGCCCCAGCTCCAGCCACGAGCGGGAGCCCGCAATGGGCCGCGCAATAAAGGGCGTCACAATCAGCAGCACGATCATAATGCCGTAGAGTACGAAGGCAAACGTGTCGTAGGCCTTGTAGTCGATGACGACCAGCACCACGATGAGCACCAGGGCCGTGCCGATCCAGAGGATCTGCTTAAACCAGTTGTACTGCATCAGCTCCCCGAAGCTCTGCCCGTTGAACAGGCCGCCGGCCGGGGCATCGGGCGAGTAGCTGGCCGCGTACACGCTGAGCCAGCCCAGGCCCAGCATCACCACGTAAATGAGCACGGTAACCCAGTCGAGGCTGCGGCTGTAACGTGCGGGAGAAGAGGCCATGGTAAACTAAACTATTGGGCAAAGATGCGGGTAAAAACCGGCGGTTGTGTGGCAGCTGTTAGACAATAAGGAACGTCATGCTTCATCTGGCGTCCGCGCAGCCGAGGCATCTCGCGTGCTGACATATGAGTAGTAATCCAACGACGCCACGCGAGTTCCCCGGTCCCTGGCTTGATGCGCCACATGCTCGGCAGGACGCTCTGGCATAGCCATTACTTGCGCACGATGAACCGCTCGGTGCCGGGGCCCACGAGCCAGTTCTCCCAGCGGGGGTTGTTGGCTTTGCCGCGGAGGAATTTTTCCATCATCAGCGCGGCCATGGGCGCGGCGGAGTTGCCCCCGAAGCCGGCGTTTTCGATGAACACGGCAATGGCGATTTTGGGGTCGTTGGCGGGGGCGAAGGCGGCGAAAGTGGCGTGGTCGTCGCCGTGGGCATTCTGCACGGTGCCGGTTTTACCCGCCACGGCAATGCCGTAGCGGGCCAGGCTGGCATTCACGCCCGTCGCACCGCGGCCCCCGTCCATCACCGCGCACATCCCCGGTACCAGCGCCTCGAAGTACTGCGGGTCGACGGTGGTTACGTGGCGCTGCAGGAATTCGGGGCGGGGGCCGCCCGTGCCGATGCCCCGTACGAAGTGGGGGGTGTAGTAGTAGCCGCGGTTGGCGATGGTGGCCATGACGTTGGCCATCTGCAGGCCCGTAATGCCGATTTCGCCCTGGCCGATGCTCAGCGAGTACACGGTACGGAAGTTCCAGTGGTGGTAGCCGCGCAGCTTGTCGTAGAACTCGGGCGCCGGAATCAGGCCCTTCTTTTCACTGGCCATATCCACGCCCAGCTTGTTGCCCAGCCCGAACGACATCACCTGCCGCCGCCACTCGGCAATGCCCAGGCGGGCATCCTCAAACTTGTTGGTGGAGCGCCCCCGCAGCACGCTGGCCCGCATCACCTGGTAGAAATAGGGGTTGCAGCTGTTCTTGATGGCAATGCTCAGGTTGCGCGGGGCCTCGTGGCGGTGGGTGCAGCGCACCAGCTTCCAGTTGCAGTCGAAGCCGGTTTCGGGCGTGACCACCCCCATCTGCAGCGCCACCAGCTCATTCACCAGCTTGAACACCGAGCCCGGCGGGTAGGTGGCCATCAGCGGGCGGTTGAACAGGGGCCGCTCGGGGTTGTTGAGCAGGTCCATGTAGCGGTTGCCCATGCCCTTGCCCGTCAGGATCGACGGCTCGTAGAGCGGGGCCGACACCATCGCCAGGATTTCGCCGGTTTTGGGGTCGAGGGCCACGATGGAGCCGCGCTTGCCGGCCATCAGCTTCTCCCCATACTGCTGCAGCTCAATGTCGATGCTGGTGTGCAGGTCCTGCCCCGCTACCGAGAGCGTGTCGAACTCCCCGTTGCGGAAGGCGCCCTTCTCAATGCCGCGCACGTTCACCATGCGGTACTGCACCCCGCGCCGGCCCATCAGATCCTGCTCGTAGAACGACTCCAGGCCGGTGATACCGAGGTTGTCGCCGGGCAGGTACTTGGCGTATTTGGGCTTTTCGAGAAAGGCCGGGGTGATGGCACCCACGTAGCCCAGGGCGTGGGCCATGTTCTCGGTTTTGTAGGAGCGGGCCATGCGGGCCTTGATGCTGAAGCCGGGAAAGTCGATCAGGTTGTCCTGAATGGCGGCCAGCTCGGGCGTGCTCAGGTTCTGCACCAGCGGCGAGGCCTTCACCCGGGAATAGGCCCGGGCATCTTTCAGGGAAACCCGAAACTCCTCCAGCGGCAGCTGCAGCAGCTGGCAGAAGCGGGCCGTGTCGAGCTGCTTCACCTCCCGCGGCACCACCATCAGGTCGTACACGGGCGTATTCTGCACCAGAATCTGGCCGTTGCGGTCGTAGATGAGGCCCCGGTAGGGCACCTGCACCAGGCGCTGCAGGGTATTGCGGTCGGCGGCGCGCTTGTAGCTGCCGTCGATGACCTGGATATAGAACAGACGCACCCCAAACAGCAGCGCCACCGCCAGAAAGATGGCGTGGACCACGTATTTGCGGCCTTCGAGGTATTGCAAAGCGAGAAGAAACTGGGGGTAAATGCATTACGGCCCACCGGCCGGACTACAAAGATACGTCAGATGAAGGATGACAGTACCATTGCACAACTTCACCATTTCACCGTTTCCGGCGCGAGGGAAAAAAGAGCAGCTGCAGAATCAGCAGCGACAGGCCCGTGAACAGGGTGCTGACCAGAATTTTGGCCAGCGTGAGCCCGAAAGCGCGGAAGCTGCCCAGCTCCAGCACAAAGAACGCGGCGTGGTGCAGAAGCACCAGCAGCCCCAGGTACACCACAAACCATTGCCCACCCATCTGGTGCACGTTCACCGAGTCGGCCGAATCGTAGCCGTCGCGGGGGGTGAGCAGGCGCAGCACCCAGGGCCGCAGGAAGGCCAGCAGCACCGCCGCCGCCGCGTGTACGCCGCCGGTATCGTAGAACAAGTCCAGGCTGAAGCCCAGCACGAAGCCCAGCAGCAGCTGCACTACAATGGGCGTGGCAATGGGTAGAAACAACAGGAAGCCCAGGTAGAAAAAGCACCAGCCCAGATCGAACAGCACCAGCTTGCTGATGATGAGCGTATGAATGGCGATGTAGGCCCCCAGCCGCAGCAGCTGAATCAGGATAACCCCGGCTTCCCTCATGGCCGCCCCTCCTCCCCTTCCGGCTTCACCCCGGCGCGCGCTTCCACCGTGTCGCGCTCCATCTTGGGCCGGCTCGTGACCACGTACACGTAGGTCAGCTTGGTGAAATCGACGGCCAGCCGCACCCGCACGGTCCAGAAGTTTTTGTCGGCCTCTTTCACGAACGAGTCGATGGTGCCGATGCGCACGCCTTCCGGGAAGATGGCGTTGTAGCCCGACGTAACCACCGTGTCGCCGCGCACGAGCTTGTTCTGGCGCGGGATGTAGTCGAGCAGGGCGTGGGTGGGGTCGTCGCCGAGCCAGCGGATGCTGCCGAAGGTGCCGTCGCGCTGAATCTTGGCCGAAATCGAGGTTTTGGAATGCAGCACGGAGGTCACGGTAGCGTAATGCTCACTGGTCACTTTAACGCGGCCCACCACGCCCGCCGCCGCCAGCACGCCCATGCCGGGCTTCACGCCGTCGCGCGTTCCCACGTTCAAAGTGAGGTAGTTATCCACATTTCGGAGCGAATTGTTGATAACCCGGGCCGGAATCAGTGGATAACCCGGGTCGTGGGCCGGAATCTGCCGGAAACCGAGTAGCAGCGAGTCGGGGCGGGCTGATAAAAGGAGTCGGGCCTGCGCGGCGCTGTCCGGGCTGACCGGCAGTACCGCCGCCACGCGGTTGGTGGTATCGGCCGGGTAGAGCTGCTGGCGCAGGGCGGCATTTTCGGCCACCAGCTCCTGATTCACCTGTACCAGGCGGAAGTAGCCGTAGATGCGGGTGCGCAGGTCGAGCACCTGCCCCACGTAGGCGTTAGAGGAGTTGAAAAACGCCGCCCCGTGGTAGCTGCTGTTGCGGACCAGCAGCGTCAGACTCAGCACCTCCAGCAGCCCAAATACCAGCATGCCCCGGTAGCGGAAGAGGAAGGTGAAGAGATTACGCATGCTTCAATTAAGAATTAAGAATTAGCAATTAAGAATTGGCTCTACCCGGTGGTCTTAGTCCGCAATACTGCGCCTCCGGCTCCGAATCGGCCATTATTAATTCTTAATTACTAATTACTAATTGAAGTCTACGTCAGCAAAACGCCCTTGAAGGCTTGCAGGTCGTTGATGGCTTTGCCGGTGCCGCGCACCACGGCGCGCAACGGGTCGTCGGCAATGTGGATGGGCAGCTTGGTTTTGGCGGCCAGCCGCTTGTCGAGGCCGCGCAGCAGGGCCCCGCCGCCGGTAAGGTGAATGCCGTTTTCGTAGATGTCGGCCGACAGCTCGGGCGGCGAAATTTCCAGCGCCTTCAGCACGGCTTCCTCGATCTTGGCCACCGACTTATCCAGGGCAATGGCAATTTCAGACGACGTGACTTTGATAACCTTCGGAATGCCGGTCATCAGGTCGCGGCCGCGCACCTCGAAGTCGGGTGGGGTGATGTCCAGCTCGGTCAGGGCCGCGCCGACTTCAATTTTGATGCGCTCGGCGCTACGCTCCCCGATCAGCAGGTTGTGCTGGCGGCGCATGTAGTCGAGGATATCCTGGTTGAACACGTCACCGGCCGTCTTGATGGACTGGTCGCAAACGATACCCGACAGGGCGATAACCGCGATTTCGGTGGTGCCGCCCCCGATGTCGATAATCATCGAGCCCACGGGCTGCTCCACGTCGATGCCAATGCCGATGGCGGCGGCCATGGGCTCCTGAATCATCCAGACTTCCTTGGCCCCGGCGTGCTCGGCGCTGTCGCGCACAGCGCGCTTTTCCACTTCGGTGATGCCCGAGGGAATGCAGATAACCATGCGGTGCGAGGGCTGAAACAGCCGGCGCCGGGTGTCGATCATCTTGATCATGCCCTTAATCATTTCCTCGGCGGCGTGGAAGTCGGCAATAACGCCGTCTTTGAGCGGACGGATGGTTTTGATGTTGTCGTGGGTCTTCTCGTGCATCTGCTGCGCCTGCCGGCCCACGGCAATTACTTTATTGGTCGTGCGGTCTTTCGCAATGATGCTCGGCTCATCCACCACGATAATTCCGTTGTGGATAATGAGCGTATTGGCCGTCCCCAGGTCAATGGCGATATCGCTGGTAAGGAAGTTGAAGAAACCCATTGAGTAGCGGCAGTTTAAAAGAACATGCCCGGATGGAACCCGTGCAAAGTGGGCGCAAAAGTACGCAAGTTTCCGCGAAGCACGGCCGGTATAATCCGGGCACTAAGCGGCCCCGCACGTCTGTCATTGCGAGCAGAGCGAAGCAATCCGTCCTCTGAAACGCAGGAAACTCCTTTTCTGCACAAAGCCCCAACGCCGGGTAGGCATCGGGGCTTCTCAGTTTGATCGGGGTCAGCTCATGGTCCAGGACGGATGGCTTCACGTTGCTCGCAACGGCACGTTGAGCATCAGCACATCAGCCCATTCAACCACATTTCGCCCACTAGCCGCTAGTGCTTGAAGTGGCGCACGCCGGTCACTACCATCGCCATACCCAGCTTGTCGCAGGCCGCGATGCTGTCGGCATCCTTGATGGAGCCGCCGGGCTGAACTACCGCCCGGATGCCAGCTTCGCCGGCAATTTCCACGCAGTCGGGAAAAGGGAAGAAGGCGTCGGAGGCCAGCACGGCCCCGTTCAGGTCGAAGCCGAAAGCTTTAGCTTTCTCGATGGCCTGCCGCAGGGCATCGACCCGCGAGGTCTGGCCTACGCCGGAAGCCAGCAGCTGCCCGGCCCGGGCCAGCACGATGGTGTTGCTCTTGGTGTGCTTGCAGACTTTGGCCGCAAACACCAGCGCCTCGGTTTCCTCCGCCGTCGGCGCCGATTGGGTGACGACCTTAAAGTCGGCCGCCGTTTCGGTCCGGCGGTCGAAGTCCTGCTCGATAACGCCATTGAGCAGCGTTTTCACCTGCTTCAGCGGGAAAGCCACCGGCTTCTGGCGCAGCAGAATCCGGTTTTTCCTGCTTTGCAGAATCGGCAGCGCCGCGGCATCAAACTCCGGCGCAATCAGCACCTCAAAAAACAGCTTGTTCAACTCCGCCGCCGTGGCTTCGTCTACCGGCTGGTTGACGATAATCACGCCGCCAAAGGCCGATACCGGGTCGCAGGCTAGGGCGTTCAGGTACGCATCGAGCGGCGTAGCAGCCTGGGCGATGCCGCAGGCGTTGGTGTGCTTCAGAATGGCGCAGGCGGGCAGCCCGGCCTGAAACTCCTGCATCAGCAGCACGGCCGCGTCCACGTCCACGAGGTTGTTGTAGCTGAGCTGCTTGCCGTGGAGCTGGTCGAACAGCGCGGGCAGGTCGCCGTAGAACGTGCCGGCTTGGTGAGGATTTTCACCATAGCGCAGCGGCGTGCTTGGTGCCTGGTGCGTAGTGCCGGGAAGCGGGCCGTCGGCAGAAGAATCCTTAATGCTTAATTCTTCCTTCTTAATTTCCTTCCCGCTGAAGTAGTTGAAAATATGGGTGTCGTAGCGGGAAGTGGCCTCGAAAGCGGCGGCGGCGTAGTGGCGGCGGTCTTCGAGGTCGGTGGCGCCGTTTTTCGTGCGCAGCAGCTCCGTTACGGCTTCGTACTGGTCACGGCTACTGACCACGAGCACGTCGCGGTAGTTTTTGGCGGCGGCCCGCAGCAGGGAAATGCCGCCGATGTCGATTTTCTCAATCGTGTCTTCCTCCGAAGCATCGGCGGCCACGGTTTCCTCGAACGGATACAGGTCCACAATCACCAGGTCGATGGGCGGAATGTCGTGCTGCGCGGCCTCGGCCAGGTCGCCGGCTTCGTGGCGACGGTGCAGAATGCCGCCGAACACTTTCGGGTGCAGAGTCTTCACGCGGCCGCCGAACACGGCCGGAAAGCCGGTCAGGCTTTCCACGGCGGTAACTTCGGCCCCCTGCTCTTCCAGAAACTGCTGGGTGCCGCCCGTGGAGTAGAGCTTCACGCCCTGCTCCTTCAACAGCGCCACCAGCGGCTCCAGACGGTCTTTGTAATAGACGGAAACGAGGGCGGAGCGAATGGGCTGCGACATGGCACGACGGGTTTGGGCTGAACGATTTGAATGCGCGAAGGTAGCCACCCCGCCGCCGGGGCCGCAACCCCCCAGGTTACCGAATTGTTACGCCGTCACCGCCGACCCGGCTCACCCGTACGTAGTAGCCTTGGCCGGCCCGTTGTTTCGCACCCGAAGCGCAGCCAGGCATTACCCGATAACCTTGCCCTGCCCATGTCCCTGCACTCGTATCCGGCGGCTGAATCCGCGACCGAAACGCTGAACCATCCGGCCCAGGCCACTGCCCAAGTGCCCGACTTAGCCCCGGAAGCCGCCGCTGCCGCGCTGGCCGGCCGCCTGGCCGCGCACGCCCCGGCGACAGATCGGGAAGGAGGATTTCCGACCGAGGAATTTGCCTGGCTGCGCGAAGCTGGTTTGCTTACGGCTCCATTGGCGCAGGATTTAGGGGGAGCTGAGCTGATGGCCCCGGCCCATACGCTGACGCTGCTGCGCACCCTCCGGCACATCGGGCGCGGCAACCTGGCCGTGGGGCGGGTGTACGAAGGACATAGCAATGCTTTGCAGCTGGCCCAGCGCTTTGGCCGGCCGGAGCAGGTGCGGCGCTGGGCGCAGCAGGCACGGGCCGGCCACCTGTTTGGGGTCTGGAACACCGAGGCCCAGGATGGCGTGCAGCTCGAACCGTTGCCCGACGGCCGCTTCCGGCTCCGGGGAAGCAAAACCTTCGGCTCCGGAGCCGGCCACCTCACCCGCCCGCTCATCACCGGCGCCCTACCCGACGGGGGCTGGCAGATGTTTATCCTGCCCACCGAGCAGCAGCCCACTACGTTGGACGCCTCGTTCTGGAAGCCGCTGGGCATGCGGGCCACGGCCAGCTTCCGCGTCGAGCTGACCGGCGCCGAAATCGGGCCCGAAGATCTGCTGGGCCAGCCCGGCGACTATTACCAGCAGCCCTGGTTCAGCGGCGGCGCCATCCGGTTTGCCGCCGTGCAGCTGGGGGCGGCCGAAGCCGTGTTCGACGAAACCCGCCGCTTCCTGCGCGACCTGGGCCGCCTCGACGACCCCTACCAGAAAATGCGGCTGGGGGAAATGGCCATGCTGATCGAAAGCGGCAACCTCTGGCTGCGCGGGGCCGCCGACCACGCCGCCCGTCCCGCGGCCACCACCGACGCCGAGGCCACCGTCGCCTACGCCAATCTCACCCGCACCGCCATCGAGGAAATCTGCCTGCGGGTGCTCCGGCTGGCCGAGCGGTGCGTGGGCGCCCGGGGCCTGCTGCGGCCCGAGCCCTTCGAGCGCCTGCACCGCGACCTGACCCACTACCTGCGCCAACCCGCCCCCGATGCCGCCGTGGCCGATGCCGGCCGCTTCGTGCTCCACACTTCCCAGCCCGCTCACTCGCTCTGGAATGCCTGATACCGCCGCCCACCGCTTCGCCGGCTTCCCGCTGCGGCCCGCCGCTTTCGCCGCTGCCCTGGGTTCTACCGTCGTGGTGGCCCCGCACCCCGATGATGAGTCGCTGGGCTGTGGGGGGCTGCTGGCGTTGCTGCGGCAGGCCGGGCAGCCGGTGCGTACCGTGCTGGTGAGCGACGGGACCATGTCGCACCCCAACTCCCGCCGGTTTCCGCCCCCGGCCCGCCGCGCCCTGCGCGAGGCCGAGCTGGCTGAAGCCCTGGAGATTTTAGGCGTTGATGCGGACCAGACGCTGCACCTGAGGCTGCCCGACGGGGCGGTACCCACGCCGGAAGCCCCCGGGTTTGCGGCGGCCGTAGCTCAGTTAGGCGAATACCTGGCCGCGCAGCCGCCTCAGACGCTGCTGGTGCCCTGGCGGCGCGACCCCCACCCCGACCACCGCGCCACCAGCCAGCTCGTGCGGGCCGCCTGCGCCGGACTGCCTGCCCCGCCGCGCCTGGTGGAATACGTGGTCTGGGCCTGGGAGCGGGCCACCGACGCGGAGCTGCCGCAGCCGGGGGAAGTGCGCGGCTGGCGGCTGGATATTACTCCGGTAGTGGCGCTGAAACAGCGGGCCATTGCCGCCCACCGCTCTCAGCTCGGCACCGTTATCGACGATGACCCGACCGGCTTTCAGCTTTCGGCTCTCATGCTGGCCCATTTTGCCCAGCCCTTCGAGGTGTATCTGGAAGCCGAATAAAAAACCGCGTGGGTGGTGCCACGACTTTTTGGTCGTGGTACCACTATCGTTGCACAGCGCAGCCGTGTTATCACCATCGTTGAGCAACCAGCACTCAATCATCAGCATCGATAGTGGTACCACGACTGGAAAAAGTCGTGGCACCACCCCACCCCAACTTCCACGACCTGTTTCCTATGAACCCAAACCAGCCCCACACGCTCCCAGCCAGCTATTTTGACGACGTGTACCGCGCCAACCAGGACCCGTGGAATTTCGAAACCAGCGCCTACGAGCGGGAGAAGTACGCCACGACGATAGCCGCGCTTACCCGGCCGCAGTATGCGCGGGCTTTCGAAGTCGGCTGCTCCCTGGGCGTGCTGACTGAGCAGCTGGCGCTGCGCTGCGCCCGGCTGCTGGCCATCGACGTGGCCGAAGCCCCGCTGATCCGGGCGCAGGAACGGTGCAAGGACTTGCCCCAGGTAGAATTCCGGCAGCTGCGCCTGCCCGCGCAGTTCCCCACCGGGGCCCGGTTCGATCTGGTGGTGCTGTCGGAAGTGGGCTACTACTGGGCCCTGCCGGATCTGGCGCGGACGGCCGGCCGGCTGCTGGCCGCGCTGGAGCCCGGGGGCCAGCTGCTGCTGGTGCACTGGACGCCCCCGGTCCACGACTACCCGCTCACCGGCGACGAGGTCCACGAATTTTTCCGGCAAAAAGCTGATCCGGCTGGTCCGCTCCGACTCCTGAGCAGCCAGCGGCACGAAACCTATCGACTCGACCTGCTGGAGAAGCTCTAGCTCGTCAGCAATTCGTGCTGCGCGGTCTGCCGGCGCAGCTCCGCCACCGCCTGACTGAGCGGCACCAAGGGCCAGCGCTGCGGCCAGCCCGTGCGACTCTGCTCCTGCTGCACCCATTCCCACAGCTCCCCGAAAGTAGTAGTTCGCAGTAGCTGCCGGCTTAAATCAGCCCCCGCCACCCCAAGCCGCAGGGCAACCTGCTGGGTAGCAGCATCAGGCAAAATCCGGGGCGGCAGCACCGACGGCGCAGCCGTCTGCCAGAGCTGCCGCACCTGGCGGCGGCCCCGCCAGGTGGCGGCCAGTTGAGCGGCTCCTTCCACCAACGGCTCCCGGCGCTGCTCGTGCAGCGCGGCCCACTCACGCAGCTGCCAGGAAAGTCCTACCTCCACCCGGCCTTCGTGCCGGTCGGAAGTGAATGCCCGCACCAGGGGGCTGTGGCGCACCCGCAAATCGTGGCGGCGCAGGGCCTGGTACAGGGCTTCGTCTTCTAAGTACGCCACGGCGGGCAAGCCGCCCACGCGCCGGTAGGCCCGCGCCGTGATGGCGAAGCTGGCCCCGAAATGCTGGTGGTGGCGCGGCCATGGGTCGGCGGGGTCAGGGTCGAGCTGATCTTCGAGGCGGGCGCGGAGCAGCCGGTAAGCCGTATCGCGCAGGTGGTAGCGCCGCTCCGCCGGCCGGTCGTTGGCGTGGGGGGTGAGAATACGCCCCCCCACCGCGTCGGCATGGTGCGTGAGCAGCTCGGCCTGGTTGGCCGCCAGCCAGGTGGGGGCCACGCGGGTGTCGGCATCGGTGCTCAGAAGGATTCCTGCTCCGCCCGGCTCCAGCTCCAGCCGACGACAAGCCTCGTCCATCAGCAGGCGCCGGGCCCGGCCCACGTGGGCCTCCGCTGTTGGCAGGGTGAGCTCGGCCACGTGCAGTACAAAATTGGGGTGCGCGGCCGCAAAGCGCCGGGCTACGGCCGCCGTCTGGTCGTGGCAGTTGTTGGCCAGCACAATAACTTCGTAGGCTTCCGGAGACAGCGGGCGGCCCGCAGGATCGGTTTGCGCCGCCAGCGCCGCCAAGGTCTGGGGCAGGTTTTCGGCTTCATCCTTGGCTGGAATAACGATGCTGGCCTGCAGCCCGGGCCGGGGCAGCGCGGCCACGCGCCAGGCATCGGCCGCGACCGGGGCCGCGGCAGCTTCGTGGGCGGCATGAAAGCGGAGCGGGGAGACGTGTTCCATCAGCAGCCCTTACGCCAAACCAGGGGGTAAGGATGGCATGATTGCTCTTATTACTACCTGCCCGGAGCTACCCCGGTAGCAAGACCAAGCCTGAAAAGCCGGCCAATGAGTTTGCCGGAAACTTAAAACGACTCGCCGATGCTGAAATAGATGCCCGACGATCCGCCGCGACCGTAGCCATAGTCGAAGCGGATGTTGAGGCGGTCGGCGCGGTTGAACTGGAAGCGGATACCAGCCCCGCCGGTGGCCTTCAGGCTGTTTCGGCCCAGATCGGCTACCGTGTTGCCCACCTGGCCGACGTCGCCGAACAGCACGCCGTTGAAGCGCCAGATCAGCTTGCGGCGCAACTCGGCCTGCACCGCGACTAGCTGCCGGTCGCGGTAGCGGCCCTCGTAGTAGCCGCGCAGGATTTTTTCCCCGCCCAGGTTGGCCAGCTCGCGAAAAGGCACGTTGCCCACGTTGAACTGCCCCACCAGCTGCGTAGCCAGAATAGTTTTATTGTCCTGATCCAGGGGCCGAAAATGGCGGGCATCGAGCAGGTAGCGGCTGAAGCGGTAGTCGCTGCCCAGGACCTTGCCGTTGAAGTAGCTGCTCAGCTCGAGGTAGTTCCCCCGGTACGTGCTCAGAATATTGTCGCGGGCGTCGTAGAGCAACGCGGGGCCGAAGCCGGAAATCAGGGTACTTTCCTGGTATTCCCGGGCGGGCCGCTCCAGCAGCAGACTGGGGCGCTGTTGGGGCGTATTCTGGTCGATATTCTCATTTACCTGCACGTCGCGCAGGACGGTACCGCGGTATTGGAGTCCGACGAACAGGTTACGCTTCACCTGGCGCAGCACCCGCTCGGTGAATAGGAGCACCTTGTACTGAATAATAGATTTGTCGGCGCGGCTGGTATTAGGCCCAAAGCCGTAGTAGTTGATCGGAAACTTGTAGTAGTTGCTCAGCTCGCCCGTAAGTAAGAATCGCTCCCCGGGCGTAAACAGATTGTGCGCCAGCTGCACCAGACTCTGGTTTTTCTGGGTGCGCCACGCAATCAGACGGGCGTTGGATTTGCGCACGGTGGTGTCGGAGCCGAAGCGCCACACCGGTAGCACGGCCAAGCCATACCCCAGACCGGTTTCCGGCTGGGAAAACACGATGGGAAACGGAATAAAACTGGGCTTATCGCGCTTCGCTTTGGGCCCTGACGCAGTTGCCGGGGCGACAGCGGAGTCGGCAGGAGTGGTCTGAGCGTAGGACGCCGACGCGCACAAGGCCGCCAGCAGAAGGGAGTACAGAAAGCGCATAAGCAACCTCAAGAGAGAAAGAAATAGTGTAGCCCGTCGATCCTCACCCTTATATCACCGAAGCCGTTTAGAAAGTCAAGCAGTCTGTCATCCTGAGCAGAGCGCAGGACCTTATCCCGGCTGAAGGGTACCCGCTCGCTGAACTACCAGGCGTGATAAGGTCCTTCACTGCGCTCAGGATGACAAACGCTTGGAAAAACCGACTTTCTAAACAGCTTCACCGCTGTAAGCGGAAGGTACGGCGGTTGTCGGCAACTCAGTTTCCCTCCGATCAGGGTACCCAACCGGGCTCTGGCGGCGGTAGTGCAGCGGCCTGCAGATGCGGAACGGCTCTTCCAGTTGTTCGGAAGAGCCGTTCTACAGGAAAGTGGCGGCGCTTAGAAAGCCTCGCCCACCGCAAAATAAACCCCGGAATTGCCCCCGGAACCCACGCCATAATCGAAGCGCAGGTTCAGCCGGTCGCGGCGGTTGAAGCGGAAGCGTCCGCCCACCCCGGCAGCAAACTTGACGCCCCCGAAGGAGAAATCGTCGAACTGATTAGCCACTTCCCCCACCGCACCAAATACGGCACCGTCGAAACGCCAGAAGAGCTTCCGGCGGATTTCAGCCTGGGCCGTCATCATCTGCCGGTCGCGGAAGCGGGCTTCGTAGATCCCCCGCATAAGCGTGGCGTAGTTATAGATAGAGCCCCCCAGGTCGGCGCCAAGAGCACTCAGCTCCCGGAAGGGCACTGCCCCTCCCGCGTGAAACTGCCCAAGGTATTGCAGGGCCAGAATGGTGTTGGTATTGCCAAACAAGGGCTGAAAGTGGCGGGCATCTACCTGAAACCGGCTGAACGTGTAGTCGCTGCCGGCGTACTTGCCCGCGAACAGCCCATGCAGGTGCAGGTATTGGCCGCGGTAGGTAGACAGCACATTGTCGCGTCCGTCGTAGAGCACGGCGGGGCCGAAGCCGGAGGTATTCCCTCCGGTGGCTTCGAGGGCCGAAATCCGGCCTTCCTTGATATCCGTCTGAAACTTGTTGGCCCCGCCGTCTTCCCCCGGCTGGTCGTATTTCACGCTGCGCAGCCCGGTAAAGCGGTACTGGGGGCCGGCAAACCAGTTGGGAGCTATGCGGGACATTACCCGCTGATTGAAGATAAAGAGCTTGTAGTCCACCCCCGACTCGTCGGCTTTGCGGGTGTCGTTCCCCTTGCCATAGTAGAAGAAGTTCACGTCGTAGTAGCTGATCTCGCCCAGCAGGTAGAGCTTTTCCCCGGGCGTAAAGATGTTGTGCGTGACCTGCAGACTGGTCTGCTTTTTCTGGCTGACCCAGCCCACAAACCGGGCGTTGGACTTGCGCGTAGTCGTGTCCGTGCCGAAGCGCCAGACGGGCAGGATGGAAAGGCCCCCGGCCAGGCCGGTTTCCTGCTGCGAAAACAGCACCGGAACCGGCACAAAGCTTGGTTTGTCGCTGGCCGAAAACAGGTTGGCAAACTTGCCGGTCTTTGGAGCGGCCGGTGGCGGAGCAACTGCGGCGGCCGGAGCGACGGAATCAGCGGGCGCGGAAATGGCGGGCGTAGTCTGGGCACGAGCTACTGAGGCCAGCAGGCTGAGCGCCAGCACCGGGGATAAGAAACGCATAAAGAGAGAGTTGGACAGAAAGGAACAGGCCAGGGCTGAAATCAAAGCGCTATTTTTCTCACTTACAGCGCCTGATTTGCTGCTAACGCAGCAGTTGCCCCGACAGTTTTAGCTTCCGTCCGTCAGCACCATCGACAGCACCCCGGCCAGCATAATCCACTTGCACCACGCACTTAGCCGGGCGAAGTCGCGGCGGCGGTCGGCGCGGGCCAGCTGGCGGGCCAGCAGCAGCAGGGGCCCCAGCACCGTGAGCAGCAGCCAGCCGCCAAAAACCCAGTGCCGCTCCCGGAGCGCCTGCCCGGCCGCACCCACCACAAATACCAGGAGGCAGCCCAGGAAAAAGCCCGTCACCCATTTCGTGCGGGCTACGCCCCACACAATAGGCAGGGTGCGGCAGTCGTGCTGGGCGTCGCCGCGCATATCTTCCACGTCCTTCACAATTTCGCGCACTACCGTGAGCAGAAACGCGGCCAGGGCATAACCCCACACCGTAGGCAGCCCGGTGCGCAACTGTAGCTCGGGCAGCAGCACCAGGGCCGCCGTGAGCGTGGCAATGCTCAGGTTACCCACCAGGGCCAGCCGCTTGAACCGGGCCGAGTAGCCCCACAAGAGCAGGGCCGAGCCCAGGTTTACCAGCCCTAACAGAGGCGAAAGCAGCCCGGCAATCAGCACGCCGGTACCCGTGAGCAGCAGGTGGCTCAGCATAGCCCAGCGTCGGTTCACCATCCGCCCCACCACCAGCCGCTCGGGCCGGTTGATGGCATCGATCTTGACGTCGTAGTAGTCGTTGATGATGTAGCCGGCCGCCGCTACGCACAACGCGGCCAGGGCCAGCAGGGCGAAGCGCCCGCTCGTGAGAGCCGTCAGGGGCCGGGTGGCTCCCAGCAGACAGGCCCGCACCAGCGCCAGGCACAAGGCCATGATGAGCAGATTCGGAAAGCGCACCAGCCGCAACAGTACCGCCCAGTCGCCCGCACTGGCAGGACCGGCAGGGGGCGGGGAAGCAGATGGCGCGGGGGAAAGCATAGTACCCGGGAAAAGAAGTTGCAAAGATCCGAAGGGCAGACCAGAACTACGCGTTGAGGCCCGGCAAAAGCAAAAAGAAAGCCTCTCCAACCGGAGAGGCTTTCTGGCAGGCGAAAATAACCAGCGTAAGTATCTCTACACTTTCTTCACATTCACGGCATTCACGCCCTTACGGCCTTCCTGCGTTTCAAACTCCACGCGGTCATTTTGTTGAACCTGGCCCCCGTTCAGGCCGGTAATATGCACGAAGAAGTCTTCCTTCGTCGTTTCATCAGTAATGAAGCCGTAGCCCTTCGACTCATTAAAGAATTTTACGGTTCCTGTTTTCATGAAAAAGTAGAAAAAGAATGAATGGATGATCGGGTAAATATAGAGGGATTTTACAAACCCCCAAATCCATTCCAGACCTGTCCAGCCCCACAAAAGGGTGATGCAGCGGGGGTTATCTTTTCGTTCCGGAGCGTTAGTACCAGGTATGCTGAAGCTTCATTACGGTCTCGATCAGTTCGCGTACCGCGCCGTGCCCGCCGGGTAGGGCCGCCACATAATTGCTGATTTGCTGCACATCGGCAGCAGCATCGACCGGGCAGGCGGCCACGGCACAGCGGCGCATCACTTCGATATCGGGCATATCGTCGCCCATATAGGCAATATGGGCCGGGTCGAGACGGTAGGTATTGATGTAGGTGTTGAAGATTTTCATCTTATCGTCTACCCCCAGGAAGATGTCGTGCACGTCCAGCGACTCCAGCCGTTTGCGCACCCCTTCCTCTTCGCGGCCCGAAATCACGACGATGCGGTAGCCCCGGCTCAGGGCGTGGCGAATAGCATACCCGTCGCGGATATGAAAAGCCCGGGCCTGTTCCCCGGAAGTCAAGGCCAGCAGCGTGCCATCGGTCAGCACGCCATCCACATCGAGGATGAAGGCTTTGATAACGGATAGATCAGGAGCCATTATAGAACTGTGCTAATGCTTACGGGCTGGTATATGAACGGAGAAGCGGGTTAGGCCTTCTGATTGTCGCGCCACTCGTACACCCACTTGGCCTGAATCTGCTCCAGATGGCCTTCGTTGGACTGTTCCCGGGTACCCACAAAGTTGGGCAGGCTTAGCACCCAGTCCAGCAGTTCGGTGAAGCGGATGCGGTAGATCCGGGCTTCGCCAAATTCGTCACCGAACTTTTCATACAGGGCCATGGCAATGTCCTCGTGGTCGTTCCACTGGATGGGGAGCTCAAAATGGGCCATAGGGTTGAATGTACTAATGTGCAAATGTGAGTAATGTGCTTGTGGCAGAGGTCAGGGCTGCGGCTGTTTTAGCACATTCCCACATTTCCACATTAAATATTAGTGGCCCAGAAATTCCTGGGTGGGAATCAGGATAACCAGGTCTTCGCTGCTGCCCTGCACCACGCACTGGCAGCCCAGGCGCGAGTTGATACGCGGGTTTACGGCGCGGTCGATGAAGTCTTCTTCCTTGTCGCTGATTTCGGGCAGGTCGCTCTCCCCCCGCAGGACGTAGACGTGGCAGGTACTGCAGCCACACACGCCGCCGCAGTTGTGCTGCAGCTGGATGTCATTGTTGAGCGCTACGTCCAGCACCGATTCGCCCTGCGCCGCTACGTGCGTCTGCTCGGGCTGACCATCCTGAAATTTAAAGGTGATGTTAACGACTTTCACAATGGAGGTGCTTGGGAAGGCAAAATGCGGGCACGAAGGTACGCACCCCGGTTCCCGAATCAAAGCTACGCGGCCGGCGCGTTGTTTGCCGGCGGCCCCGTCTTTTGCGCCTGAATGCTCTCCGTCAGGTCATTGTAGATGCTCTGCCAGAGGGGATAAACCGCCAGCGCCTGCCGGTGCAGGTCGAGCGTAGCGTCGTCGTGGCGCACGGCGGGGCCGGTTTGCACGCTGAAAGGCGGCTGCTGGAGGGCCTTTTCCATCGTTTCGCGCACCAGCGGGGCCAACAGGGCAAAAGGCACCCCCGCTTCCCCGGCCAAAGTATGGCTGATACCCAGGAGGTGGTTGGTGAAGTTGCTGGCAAACACGGCCGCGACGTGCAGCGCCTGCCGCTGGGGCGTGGCGACCAGGAATACCCTCTGGCTTAAACTGCCGGCCAGCTCAACCAGGGTAGCCGCCGCCGCCGTGTCGGCGGCCTCCAGGCAAAACGGGACAACCGTCCAGTCGATGCGGCGGCCCGGGCTGAATGTCTGCAGGGGGTAGAAAACGCCCCCCCGCAACCGCGGGTAGGCCGCGAAAACACTCAGCGGCAATGCCCCGGCCGTATGGACTACCAGGGCCCCGGGGGGAAATACCGCCGCCGCCAGCACCGTGGCCACCGCGGCATCAGGCACGGCCAGCAGATAGAGGTCGGCCGGTACGTGGGCTAACTCCAGGCCGTCGAGAAGCAGGGCACCCGGAATTTGGGCGGCCAGCGCGGCCGCACTGGCCGCCGTACGACTCCAGACGCCGCTGACCCGATGGCCCGCCCGGCTAAGCGCCGGCCCGAGCTGGCTGGCAACCCGACCAGCACCCAGCAGGACTATTCGGAGCGAAGAAACGGCTGCAGGCATATAGACAATTCCTAAAATCAGCAGGCAAGGTACTGGAGGTCGGCAGTTCTTATTTTCTTACGCGCTCTTTTTTACGGAAGAATTTAGCACCTTGTACTCGCGAAGCTTTGTGGAGGCCTTATGCTCACCGGGTTTTGCCTTCTTTTAACTTGTTCCCTTTTTTCCACCTTTCTCTTACCCTTACCCTATGACAAACTGGTACACGACAAGCCCGCCGGCCAAACACTGGCGGCAATTGGCCTTAGCCGCGCTACTGGCCGCTGGTGCCACCACGGCCCAGGCGCAAAGCTTGAACTACGGTGCTGCCGGAGCCCAAAACGTAGCGGGCACCTACACCGACCTGGGTACCACGGGTACCGTGCTTACCACCCCCAATAACGACGACGCCAACTCGGCCGCAACGCCCATTGGCTTCACCTTTAATTTCAACGGAACGGCCTTCACCGATTTCGTGCTGAATACCAACGGGTACCTGAAGCTGGGCATGGCAGCCCCAGCGGCACCGTTCTTTTCGGAAGGAGCCCAGGTTTTCACCGGCAGCCCTATTCAGGCGGCCGCCCAGACCAACCTGCTGCTGCCCTTCAACGTGGACCTGACCGATGCCACGGCCGCTACGGCGGAGTATCGGGTATTCACCAGCGGCGCCGCGGGCAGCCGGGTCTGTACCATTCAGTGGAAAAACGTGAAGGACAAGCCCCAGGCGGCCTCGTCTACCGTGGCTACCCTCATTGGAACCCAGTACGACAATTTCTCCTTCCAGGTGAAGCTGTTTGAAACGTCCAACAAGGTGGAGTTCTTCTACAACTCGGCCACGGCGGGAGCCGGCCCGAACGCCTTCAAATCCATCAACATTGGCATTAAGGGCTCCGGCAACACCGCAGGTCAGCTCATCATGGCCACCAAAGGCTCTACCGTGGCCTGGTCGACGGCCACCTTCCTGGGAGGTGACTACACCACGGGTGTTGGCAACGCCCACAACGTTCGGCTGGCCGTGCTGCCCGACGCGGGCCGGACGTACCGCTTCCAGCCTACTTTGGCCAACGACGCCGCCGTGCAGGCAATCTACACGCTGGGTAAGCTGCCTACGACTATCGGGACGCCCCACGTAATCCGGGCCGTAGTTCGGAACGAAGGGTTGGCCGCCATGGCCAACGTGCAGGTAACGGCCTCCGTGCCCGCGCCCAACGCCTTCAGCAGCATGAAGACCATTGCGTCGTTGGCCGCCGGGGCCTCCGCCACGGTTACCTTCGATCCCTACTCGCCTACCACTGCCGCCACGCAGGCCGTAACCGTTACGCTGAGCAACGATGAAAATACGACTAACAACGTCGCGGCCTATCAGCAGCAGATCACGACCACTACGTTTGCCTACGCCGAGCCTGGGGTGCCGGCCGTCAGCAGCATCGGCTTCAACACCGGCGCGGGCATTCTGGCGGTGAAGCACACCACCAACGCCGCCCGCTCGATAACGGCGGTCAACGTGCGGCTGGAAGACCCGAACTCCGTTGGCAAAACCGTGTACGGCGTCGCCACCGACGCAACTGGCAACATCATTGGCCGCTCGCCCGACTACGTTATCGTAACGGCCGACATTTCCACCTACCGCACGTTCACGCTCTCGACGCCGGCTTCGGTGGCCGCCGGGAGCTTCTTCGTAGGCCTGGCTCAGACGACGGGTACCGGGGGCTATTTCCCCGTGGGCAACCAGACTGAACTCCCGACCCGCGCTGAGGCCTACTTCAGCATCCCGCTGGCCGGTGGCGCTCCGGCCGACGTATTCGCCAGCAACCTGGGCCGTCTGATGATTGAGGCCGTAACGGGAGCCCCGGCTACCTGCGTCCCTCCTACGGCGGTGACGGTGACGGGTGCTACGCCAACCTCGGCCACGATTTCCTTCACCGGCCCGGCCAATGGCACGGCCTACACCCTGATCTACGGCCCTACCGGCTTTAATCCAACCACGGCCGGCATCACCTTACCGGTTACGGGCTCGCCCTATACCATTGCCGGCCTGACGCCTGCGACGACCTACCAGTTCTACCTCCGGGCCAATTGCGGCGCTACGGACCAGAGCGCCCTGGCCGGTCCGTTCACCCTCACTACCCCGTGCGTACCGCCTATCGTTACGACCTTCCCCTACGCCGAGAATTTTGACGGCGCAACCGTTGGTACGCTGCCCTGCGGCATTACGGTAACGGATGCCAACAACGACGGCGACACCTGGAGAGTAGTAGCGGCAACTCCGGCCTCCACGCCGAATGCCATGCGCTACACTTACAATGCCACCAACGTGGCCGATGACTGGTTCTTCACGCCAGCCTTGTTCCTGAACTCGGGTAGCCGCTACCAGCTCCAGTTCAAATACCGGGTAGGTCTGGCCACCATCCCCGAGCGCCTGGAAGTGAAATACGGTACTTCCGCTACTCCGGCGGCCATGACCACCACCGTATTCCAGAATGCGAACCTGACGAACATCGTCTATGCCACTACGGTAGGCGGAACCAGTGCCGGTCAGGTTGCTCCGATCAGCCTGGCTGCTAACGGCACGGTTTACCTGGGTTTCCACGCCTACAGCATCGCCGACCAGTTTTACGTTGCTGTGGATGACATCAACATTACCCGCGTTCTGGGTACGTCGGCTGCTCTGGACCGCGCTATCGGCGTGTTCCCCAACCCTTCCACCGGCATCGTAACGCTGGAAGTTCGGGGCGCTAACGCCAAGGGTGCCATGCAGGTTGAGGTTACCAATGCCCTGGGCCAGGTTATGCACTCGGCCACGGTACGTGACAACGACCTGAACACGCTCGATCTGTCGGCTCTGTCCGCCGGTCTGTACACGCTGAAAGTGAAGTCGGGCAGCGACTTCTCTATCCGTCAGCTGATGATTCAGAAGTAATTTCTGATTCTGTTATCCTTGAAAAGGGCAGCCGCTGGGCTGCCCTTTTTTAGTGCCCTGGTTAGTACTGCAAAGGTGAAGACTGCCAAATAAGTACGCGCGGGCACAGCCGATTTCACCAGCAGATAAGTAGCTGGTTCTGTCTGAGTTCTGCTTCCCGCGTGGTACAGGCGTAGCGCACGGCCGGTCCTGAATCAGCGTAGCGCCGCCGAAGCGACCCACTACCCAATGGCCTGTTCAGCAAAAAGCCCGGACCAAATAGCCTTGTCCTTCCAAATCTTTTTCGGGCCTTCCAAGACCAACGCAAAGCCCTTTCTTCCCCGGCTGACTCTGCCTGAAAAGTCGTAATTCAATTCGGTAGCTGCACAAAAAAGCCCTTCCGGCCACATGGTCGGAAGGGCTTTTAAGTTTTGGGTAAGGATAGGACCAAATGGCCCGGGCATTTTGCCTGTGCAGCACAGCCAGGCGCCTTACGCTATGGGCTGCGGCTGCCGGCGGACTTTGCTTTTTTTCACGGCGGGAACTGCAGCCGGTGAGCCGCGGCGACCTTCCCGCCGGTGCTTGACGATGGCCATACCAAAGCCCAGGGCCATGAGCAGCGTACCGCTCCAGAGCAGATTGATGAAGGGTTTTTCGGTGGCCTTCAGGATGATGTAGTCCTTCTGAGTGGTGCTGATGCCGAAAGTAAACTTGCCCTTGGTAGGATCTACGTTGACGAAGCTCAGCCGCAGGCCCAGATCCTCCACTTCATCGGGTACGCGCCCAATCAGGCGGTTACGCACCACAAATACGGGATGAACGTGGTACTCCTTCTTCTCCCCCGAGACCACGAAGTCAGCCTGAATGGCGAGGTCGCCTTTGGCCAGACCCAGGCCCGCCGTTTGCTGGGCGGGCTCCACGGCGCGGAAAACGGCAAAGTAATCGTTGAGGTAGATGGTGTCGCCCACACTCAGCACGTGCTCCGTCACTTCGCTCCAGTCCTTTTCCTTGCTTGGGTCAGGCACCGAGCTGATGTGGGAGTAGATGTCGTGGGTGAAAAACTGCTTGAGGTCCGGGGAAGCCAGCAGGCCCCCCATTTCCTCATTCACCTGGGCGCGGGGATACAGCGTGAAGGCTTCGCCCGACTTGCGGTTTTTATACTCAACGCGGTAGTAGGTGTCTTCCGGCAGAATCTCTACCGTGTCGCCGGCTTTGTAATAGAGCTTGTCCCCGATTTTGATGTCGGAGCGGGCCAGGGCCTTGTATTCATCCGCAGTGCGGAAAAGAACTTCTTTATTCACGTACTCGGGCATACCGGGCACGTCAAAATACTGGCCCGTGTAGCTGACGTCGTAACCAGCCATGGGAGCTACCGTGTTGCGCCACAGCAATACGTTGTCGCGGTTCAGCTCCTCGTCGAACTCCTTGGAATACACCATGCCCGAGACGTTCCGGGAAATGATGTTGGAGTAGCCCGCCGAGGCCAGCACGCCCAGGAGCATCAACGCAATGCCTATGTGCGCCACGGCCCCGCCCGAAATGGCTACCCGCCGCTTGAGCAGCGTGAAAACTGTGCTCAGATTAGCCAGCACCCCAAACAGCGCAGTGGTAAGCAGAGCAATGTAGGCCGGGCTCATCGTGAGCTTATTGTAGCGCACCAGCAGAATAACCAGCGCCGCCCCCAGCAGGGAAAGAATACCCGGCACGGCCAGGGAGTTCGACAGCGTAGTCTTGTCGTTGCGCTGCCACCACATAATCTGGGCCAGACCGGCCAGGAACGCCACGAATACGCCCATCCAGAGCTGGATTTTGGTGTAGTGCGCAATCTGGTCAGCGGGCAGCGCCAGGTTCGATTTGATACCGACAAAGCCCAGCAACGCATTGTACACCGGAATGCTGGTGGTTACCAGCACCTGGAAAGCCCCCAGACACAGCACCGTAGCGCCAATGAATACCCACAGTTCGGGGCTATAGGTGGTGAGCTCCTTCTCGGAAACCGGAATATCCTTCCACCGCTTCACCAGCAGCGCAATGGCCAGCACGACGAAGACGGTGAGATAAATCAGCAGCTGGCCGGACAGGCCCAAGTCGGTGAACGAGTGGACCGAGGCACTACCCAGCACCCCACTGCGGGTCAGGAAAGTGGCGTAGAGAATGAGCAGGAAGGTAGTAATGACGAGCACGAACGACGTGCGCAGACCCGTGCGGCCCCGCTGCCACAGCACCATGCCGTGAATGGAAGCCACCAGCACCAGCCAGGGAATGTACACCGCGTTTTCCACCGGGTCCCAGTTCCAGTAGCCGCCGAAGTTCAGGGTTTCGTAGGCCCAATAGGCGCCCATTACAATGCCCACGCCCAGCACCACGCCGCCCAGCAGCGACCAGGTGATGGCCGGCTTCACCCACGCCGTCAGCTCGCGTTTCCAGAGGCCGGCAATGGCGAAGGCAAAGGGCACCAGCGTCAGGGCGAAGCCCAGGAACAGCGTGGGCGGGTGAATTACCATCCAGTAGTTCTGCAGCAGCGCATTCAGACCGGTGCCGTCTTTAGGAATGAAGTCGGGGTTGAGCTTGAAAACGGGCAGGTCGGTGAGAAAGTCGCGCAGCAGAATAAAGGGGGAGGAGCCAATCTTCACGCTGAAGATGACCACGCCCAGAATCATGGACGTCAGGAACAGCTGCACGAAGGCAAACACGGCCATGACGGGAGCTTCCCACTTCTTATTGAAGCGAATGATGGCCAGCCCAATGACGACGTGCCAGAATATCCAGAGCAGAAAGGAGCCCTCCTGCCCTTCCCAGAAGCAGGAAATCATGTACTGCAGCGGCAGATGGTTGCTGGAGTGGCTCCAGGCGTAGTAGTATTCGTACCGGTGCGCGTAGATGATGTTGAACAGGCAGCCGATAATGGCCACTACCGCCGCGCCGTGCAGGAAAAACGCGCCCCGCGCCAGGCGCAGCCACGATGCGTCGGTGACCCCCAGCGGCTGGTTGCGGCTGGCCATGAAATAGGCATACGCCGATACTATGGCTGCTACGAAAGCCACGATGACGCTGAAGTGTCCTAGGTTGCCAATGAAAGTATTGAGCATTGAATTCAATTAAAAATTGAGAATTAAAAATTAAAAATCAATCCATTAAGAATGTGTGGGGCCAGCACTTGGTACAGTCTGTCCAGCATTCTTAATTCTTAATTCTTAATTCTTAATTAACCGCTGCAGTAGCGCCCTGTATATCCTTCTCCACATACTTGGATGGGCACTTGAGCAGGATTTTGTCGGCTACGAATACCTCGTTGCGCATGGCCCCGGTGATGACCACCTGCTCGGACTTGTCGAAGTCCTGGGGCTTGGGGTTGAAGTAGATGACGCGCTGGGCCACCCGGTTGGTATCAACCAGCGTGAAGGCAAAGTAGTTGGGGTCGAGCGTAGGATTGTACTCCAGGCCCATGATGTTCTTCTGCCCATCGCGCGGCAGCCGACCAACGACGTGAACCTTGGTCAGGTTGCCGTCGGCAGCCCGTTCCCGGGCTTCCCCAAACGAAACGTACACGCTGGCGTCGCCTACGGTACTCATGATGATGCCGATAGCTACGGCAATAACGGCAATGGCAAGGAGGTGGGCTTTCTTCATGATGCTTACACGGGGCCGCTCCAGATAAGGCGGCTATACTTGAACAACCAAACCGGCCCGAAAAATCCGTCAGACCACCGGAATATTACAAATCGAAGCTGCTGCAGCTAAGGCCGGGCACTTGTTACCCTTGCTCCCGGCTGCCTTAACCAGGCGGTCGGGCCCGCTAGTCTTTCAGCTCCCGCTCCAGGCGGGTCACTTTTCGGTCGAGGGAAATGAGCAGCAGCAGCAGCCCCGTCAGCACCACCGTGATGACGGCGACTACCACGTAGATTTTACCATCCCGGCGGAGGGTATCCGCCATTTCGGGTGCCTCACCTGCGGCAGTCTGGGCGGCCGCCCGCAGCGCGGGCAGCAGCAGCGTGACCAGTAGCAACAGTGCCGGACGCAGCGTCCAGGGGCGGCTTTTCAAGCCCGGCCCCGCAGTCCCTATGCCCCCCGGACCCGTATTAAGCAAACTGTTTTTCATATACTTTTTGTTTGAGCAGAGCAATCCGGCTGGCGACCTGGGCCAGCCAGAAGGCCAGCAGGGTCCAGCCGATAACGGCCGGGTAAAACACCATCCGCATATCACTATCGAGGTCGTAGCGGGCGAAGGCCGGGTTACCGCCCGCACCCGGGTGGAGCGAATCGGTGAGGCGCGGCAGGATGTAAAACAGCGGCATGGCCGTGGCAAAGGCGAAGATGTTGTAGATAGCCGATACCCGGGCCCGCTGCTGCTCGTCAGTAAAGGAAGAGCGCAGCACCAGATAAGCGCCATAAATCAGCATGGCAATGGCCGCCCCGTTGAGCTTAGGGTCACTGGTCCACCACGTACCCCAGGTGTAGCGGGCCCAGATGCTACCCGTGGCCAACCCCACCACGCCCATCAGAATGCCGGTGCGGGCGGCCTCGTGTGCCCGGATGTCCAGCT
Organism: Hymenobacter fastidiosus; assembly: GCF_039539565.1. NCBI lineage: Bacteria > Pseudomonadati > Bacteroidota > Cytophagia > Cytophagales > Hymenobacteraceae > Hymenobacter > Hymenobacter fastidiosus. The sequence goes on from NZ_BAABDJ010000022.1 coordinate 130,746, forward strand.
CTACCGACGGCTGCCGCAGGTAACGGATGGAATACCATACCGAGGCAATCAGGATAAAGGTCATGCCGAACCACATCGGCACGTGGAAGTACAGGTTGCGGATGGTTTCGTTGAGGATAGCCAGCCGCGGTACCGGCATCAGCAATCCTGCTACCGCCACGTAAAGCAGCAGCACGACCGTCAAAGCTTTCCACCAGTTGTTTTTCATCGCTTAGTACTTGATAGGTAGTCCCTGATGCTTAGCAAACAGGCAGGCTCCGGGAAGGTTGATGAACCCGCTGCAATAGCGGAAGCTCGGGCCGCCGGCAGAACGCTGAGCTGGCAAGGCCGCTTTTTGCCCCCGCTTCGAAACCCCGGAAACCAGGTATTAGGTCATCCCTCAGCTCCGCCACAGGAAAGGGAACAACAGGTACGACACCGCCACGACGATCAGGTTCAGGGCCAGCAGCGTGAGCAGGGCGCTGCGGCTGGCTTCCAGCTCTAACCCGTCCAGCGCATTTTTAGAAACTTTAATCAGCAGCAGCAGCATCGGCACCATCACCGGAAAGCCCAGCACCGCCATCAGCGTACTGCTGTTGGTGGCCTTGGCCGCAATGCCCGACACCAGCGTGAGGGTGGTGGCAAAGCCCAGGGCCCCCAGGGCCACGTTGGCCACAAACAGCGGGCTATCCTGCACGGGGTTGCCGAGTACCAGCGCGTATACGCCAAACCCGACCAGCGCCAGGCCCAGCAGCAGCAGGGAGTTATAGGCAATCTTGGCCAGAATGACGGCCTGAGGGCGCACCAGCGTATAATAGTAAAGCAGCCGGCCCCGGCTTTCCTGCAAAAACCCCTTGGCTACGGCATTCACGGCCGTAAACAGCAGGATGATCCAGAACAGGGCATTCCAGGCCGGTACGGGCAATTCGCCCCCGCGCAGGGAAAAGCTCAGGTAGCAGACAAACACCGTGCTACCCACGTAGAGCAGCATCCCGTTGAGGGCGGCCCGCTGCCGCCATTCCAGGCGGAAGTCCTTCTGAATCAAATACCAAATCTCGCGGAGAAGCAGCACAGGGGAGCAGCTGGTGAACAGGGCCGCAAAGATACAACCCAACGCCCGGATCGGCGGCACCCCGGGTCATTATTCCCTTACCGGGGGTTTCGCCTTGGCTGCCGGCCAGTAAAAAGCCGTTCAGGATATTCTGAACGGCTTTTTCTTAGGAGTAGCCCGGCGGGCAACGTTAAAAGTCGTAGCCCAGCGTAAAATAGAATTTCGGCCCTTTCTCCACGTAATCCTCCTGCCCCCAGGCTATATCAGCCTTGCCGTAAAAGCCTAGCAGCGTGGTGCGCATGCCAAAGCCGTAGCCAACCAGCAGCGGGTTGCGGAAGTTGATGACCGTAGCGGAGAAAGCATTACCCGGCTTGAAGGGCAGCTGCGTGTTGAAAGAGTTGTTCTCGTTGAAAGGATTGGCGCCCAGATATGCCGAGCCGGCGTCGCCGAAAGCGGTAAGCTGCAGGTTGCGGAAGAAGCCGGAGTAAATGGGCTTACGCGTCAGGTACTGCACAATAGGAACCCGCAGCTCGGAATTGAACAGCAGGAATCTGGGGCCCGTGCGCTTGCTGTAGTTGAAGCCCCGCAGGTTGGTCACAAATTGCTGGTAGAACAGCTGCGTGGGATCCGACGGAAGCTCATACCCGTCTTCGTAGCGGACATTGAGCCAGTTATCCATTCCGCCAAGCCGAAACGTCGGGGCCGCATCCCCAAAGAAATGACCATAGCTGGCCCGGTTGGCCCAGATGATCTGCCGGTGTACCTTCTGGTAATGGCGGATATCAACGTACAGCTTGCCCAGGTTCTGATTTTCCTTGTTGACGCTGTTCAGCTGCAACAGGCCTATTTTCATCCGGGTACCTTCCATCATATTCACCCCGGTGGTGATGGCATTATCGAAAACAATTTCGCCGCTGACCCCAACGTAGCTCCGGTTGATGTCCAGCGAGTCAGTCAGAAACTCATCCAACGTCGTCCGCGACACACTTACGAAGCGCGGACCGCCCCGCACGCTCAGCTTGTGAGTCAGCGGATAGGCAATGGTGGGCGATATCTCGTGCCGGCCGTACCGCTCCCGGTAACGGGACTTGTCGAAAAAATACGCCTGCTTCTGATAGCTGATGCTCCAGTCGTAGCGGCGGCTCAGATTGGTATACTGGGCGTAAATATTGCTCGTCCGCAGGTCGGTGAGCGCGAAGAGGCCAGCCGTGAAGCGATGGTTTTCGAACAGGTCGGACATGTTGGCCTGGGCCACGATGCCCACACCCAGAATCGGGTCGGCCGCCAGCGACGATACCACGTTGTCGACACTGAAGCGCTTGTCGTACTTATAGGGCCCCGCTACAGCGACCTCTTCAGCTACCGGTACCGCTACCACCGTCGCGGCCCGCTTGCGCTTGGGTGCGGTACGCACGGGCGTGTCGTCCTCAAACTGGTAGTCGTTGGTGTTGATGCCGCCATCCGTCGGGCGGGGGACTTTCGGCGGGGTAGCCGGGGCGGGCTCACCGGCTACGGCCGGCGCCGATTTTGGCAGTGCCGCGCGGGGCACCACTTTCGAGCGGTCCTCGAGCGTTTCCTGCCGGGCCGTCTTGAACAGCGTTAGTTGCTCGGGCAGCGTATAGCTGGGGTAGAGGTAGATAAAGTCGCGGGCCCGGTCCGTTGCCACGAAGCCCAGGGCGCCGGTAGCCGCATTGTAGTCGTAATGGTCGATGTTAGCCGGGAAGGCACTCACCGGAACGTGCTGCCGGGTACGGACGGAGTACTTATACAGACTCCGTACGCCACTTTCCTCCCCCAGATACAGGAGTTCGTCATCAGATATCACCCGGGGGCGGCCCTCGTTGGATATCGTGCTCACCAGGGTTTCCACCGGCTGGGTCCGGCCGTCGAGATGATACAGGAACAGATCGTAGTTGTTGACTACGGCGCCGAAACTACCCTTAGCCGTGCCCGCCGAATCAAGCCAACGGTTGGAGCTGAACACAATTCCGCCGCCGCCGGGCAGGAAAACGGGTTGCAGGTCGTCGAAGACGTCGTTGGTGAGCTTCTCAGGCGTGCGGTTACCGGCTCTCAACAGATACAGATCGTTCTGACCATTGCGGACCCCGCTAAACACCAGCGACTTGCCGTCCGGGGAGTAGCTCAGGTCCAGAATCTGGGAAAAGGACTGCAAAAGCGTAGACCCTCCTTTACTGAAAGGCAGGGCTTCCCTGATCTGCTCTACCAACCCACTTACCCCCCCGTCCGCGTCGCGCAGGTGTAGCGTCATGTACCCTTTATCTTCTTCCGCTACGGCCACCTGCGCGTTGCTGCGCCAGGCCAGCACCGGCAGGCGGGTTTCCACCTGCTGATCAGGCGTCTTGTAGCCGCCCCGATGGATGGTGTGCCGCCTGGAGCCGTCGCGGTTAACCACTACCACCCGGTAGCGGCCCCGCTCGTTGCTCACGTAGGCCAGCCGCTCGCCATTAGGGCTCAGCACGGGCTGCGAGTACATAATTCCCTTCCGGTTGTGCCGGACCAGCGCCCGATTTTCGTCGGGCAGCACGAAAGGAGTCTGGGGCTGGGCATTCAGCTGCCGGTAATACGCCAGCCAGTCTTTTAGAAATACTTTGTAGGGCACGTTCAGGGAGCTGCTGATGCCCACTTCCACGTCGCGCGTGATGCGCGTCAGGTTCAGGATGTTCTGAATGGCGGTGTAGCCGTAGCGTTCCGCGATGTAGTTCCACACGCTCTGCCCGGCCAGCTGCGGATTGCGCAGAAAAAACGGCGAGGCCCGGTTGCCTTGCTCCTTCTGCGTCATGTCGCGCATGTAGTTATCCATCTCCACACTCCAGCCTTCCGCGGCATAGGCGGAGGCGCCGCTGATAAACCACTCGGGCAGCTGCAGCAGGTAGCTACTCTGAATCACTTCCTTCAGCGAGCCGCCATACATCATGTCGTTCAGCAGCACCCGGGTAATCTGATAGCTCAGGTCGCGTTTGAACAGCGTTTGCTGGCCCTGAAAAGCCAGCTGCACCTTGCTGATGCGCAACAGGGACGTTTCCCCGCCGGTCTGGTACTTGTCCGCGTCGAGGCCCACATTGCTCTGCCGCAGATCACCCACGGAATTGTAGAGCATGATGGTGGTTTTGGAATACGGGTAGTACCCCACCAGCCCCGTGACGCGCTGCAGCTCTTTCTCGGCGTATTCCGCCGCCCGCCGGGCAGTGGTTTCCCCGCCCGCGTAGAAATACAGGTTGAAGTTCTGAGTGCTGAGCAGCTGCCAGTTGAACTCCTTGTACTGGATGCGGACCCGCCCAAACGATTCCTGCGCCGACTGGGCCCGCACGGGGCTAACGGGTAGCAGGCCGGCCAGCAGCAGAGCCGGCAGGGCCAACTGCCGCAGACGACGCATCAGGAGTAAGAATACGTGCTTCATAGAGCAGGCTAAAACGGAGAAAGGCAGAAGAATCACTGGCGGGCGCGGCCAGCAACGTATAACGCATGATAACGCAGAATATTGACTTCGGGCCACAGTTCCGCCGTGCCTTCCAGCGCGTCGGCCAGGTGAGCGGCCAGCCGGGGAGCCAGCATCACCCCCTTAGACCCAAACCCATTGCAGATACTCACCACCGGCACCTCGGGATGCGTGCCCAGCAGGGGTTTTCGGTCACGCACCGCGGGCCTTACCCCGGCCTGCTGACCCGTTACCGTGAACGGCAGATCGGTCATGGCGGCCAGGCGCTGGCTTAGCTCAGTACGGGCTTCCGCGGTGATGCCCTCGGCAAACGGCGGCCATCGGTAGGTGGCCCCCACCCGAAACCGGCCCTGCCCCAGCGGCACCACGTAAGCACTTCTATTGAGTACCTGCGCTTCCGACAACTCCCGGCATTCTACCTCCAGCACCTCGCCCTGGTTCGGCGTGATGGGAAGCCAACTGAAGTACGGATTCTGCCCGGCGGCGCTGCCTTCACAGAATACCACGTGGCGCGCGCCGACGTGGCCTGCGTAGGTAACGCCAACCGGCCCGACAACAAGCTGGTCCGGGTCAAAAGTTTCGTGCCGGAGCCAGCCCTGTTGCCGGCCTTCGGCCGCCAGGGCGGCCAGCACCTGCTGCACCGCCACGTGGCCTCCGCCCCGGACCAGGATTCCTCCAAACTCCTGCTTCACGCCGGAATAGGCGTCGGTTTCGGCCGTGAGCTCCTCCACAAACTCCTGCCACGGATAGTCGGCACTGCGGGCCAGGATGGTATTCTGCTCCGCCACCGAAGAAAAAAGCTTTAGAACCGGGGTTTCGAAGAGGAAGCGCTGGCCGAAATGCCCTTCCAGCTCCCGGTAGAAAGCAAGGGCCGCCGGCAGAAAGTCCGCGGCCCGCCAGGCCAGGGCAAACCGCTTGCCGGCAACGGGATTCATCAGGCCCGCCGCCACGTTGGAGGCCGAACCCGGGTTGGGGGTATCGAGCACCAGCACCTGGCGGCCACGGCGGCGTAGCTCGTACGCCAGAGTAGCCCCGGCGATGCCGTGCCCGATAATCAGATAGTCGTAGGTGATCATGCCCGGCAAGGTAAGGCGAAAAGCAAAGTGGGCCCTACTTTCCGGCGGTTGCGAAGGGAGAACCCGCCGGGGCCGGGCCCGGTTTATAAATTCCGCCGCCTCATGTCATCCCACTTGCCCGGGCGCCCGTATGTTCGCGGCAAGTCTCGTACCTTACCCGCCTCGTTCAGCCGTCTCGGGTCGGCGTTATTTTTTCTACTGCATGACCGTTTCCGGGTTTACATTCAACGCCTTTTCCGAAAACACCTACCTGCTTCACGATGACACTGGTCAGTGCGTAGTCGTGGACCCCGGCTGCTACAGCCGCGCCGAGCAGGAGGCTCTTCGTGCTTTCGTCACAGCCCAAGGGCTCCGGGTGGTGCTCCTGCTGAATACGCATTGCCACATAGACCACGTGCTGGGCAATCAGTTTATTCTTGATGCCTACCACGTCCCCTTCCTCATGCACGAGGCGGACCTGAGCACGTTGCGCGCCGTGCCGGCCTATGCGGCCAACTATGGCTTTCCGGATTATTCCCCCGCCGAACCAACGGGCTTTCTAACCCCCGGCGAGCCGGTACACTTTGGGCACACCGCCCTGGACGTGCGCTTTGCTCCGGGGCACGCGCCGGGGCACGTGGTCTTCTACCAGGCGTCGGCGGCCACCGTTATCGGCGGCGACGTGCTCTTCCAGAACAGCATTGGCCGCACCGACCTGCCCGGTGGGGACCACGAAACGTTGCTTACCAGCATCCGCACCCAGCTGTTCTCCCTGCCTGACGCAGTAACGGTCTACCCCGGGCATGGCCCACCGACCACTATCGGGGCCGAACGACGTACCAATCCATTTCTGCAGTAGGCTGCTGGAGTCGTAGGTATCGTCCCGGTACTGTTGTCCAGCTGCCCATCATCCAAGCTCCCCCAAGTTGAAGAACCATCTTCCCAACGCCGTTACCTGTCTGAACCTGTTTGCGGGCTGCCTGGCCTTGTGCAATATCTTTGCGGGGCAGCTCGAAACCGCCGCTTACCTGGTAGGTCTGGCGGCGGCCTTCGACTTTGCCGATGGGCTGCTGGCCCGGGCGCTGCACGCGTCCTCCCCCATCGGCAAAGACCTTGACTCACTGGCTGATGTAGTCTCGTTTGGCGTAGTACCCGGGGCTCTGCTGTTTCACCTGCTCGGTCAGGCGGCGGGCGGTTTGCCCGCCTGGCTGCCCTACGCCGGGTTCATTGTAACCATATTCTCGGCCCTGCGCCTGGCCAAGTTCAACAACGACACCCGGCAGACCGATTCCTTTATTGGCCTGCCCACCCCAGCCTGCACGCTGGTAGTGGCGGCGCTGCCCCTGATTCTGGCCCACGATACGTTCTCTCTGACGTCCCTGATTCTGAATCCGGGGGTACTGCTGGCGCTTACGCTGCTCCTTTCCGGGCTGCTGGTGGCTGAAATACCGCTTTTTGCCCTGAAATTTAAAAGCCTGACCTGGGCGGACAATTCCCTGCGTTTTGTGTTTTTGATTTTGGCGGTAGCGCTGCTGCTGCTGCTGGGAGTGGCGGCCATTCCGCTGGCCGTGCTGCTGTACGTAGTGCTGTCCGTTGTGCGGCCGTCTTTCGGCTAACACTTTGGCCCGAAAGGCCACAATATTTCCCCGCTTCGCCAGTTAAGTTAAGTAGCCGTCCGGGGGTGAACCGCTTCGCGGTATCGTGTGTTGCAGAGCCACTGTTATTCTGTTTTCGCCTAACGGCAACGAAATCAATTCTATGCGATACTTTACTTTCTTCGCTTCATGCTGCCTTCTGCTTTCTACGGCTCTGGTTCCGGCCGTGGCCCAGCAGGCGGAGCAGGTAATCAGCGGGCAGCTTAGCTGGCAGGGCTACGCTCAGGTGCCGAAATCTGATGGCCAGATGCGTCAGGTGCCCACGTTCTACACCAGCGTATTCAGGCCCGGGGAAGAAGCGGGCCGCTACGTGGTTCGGATTGCGGGTCAGGTGGTGGAGGGCCAGCTGCGCGACGCGGTATACGCGCCCTTTTCAGCCGCTGACGCCCGGGTGTTCGATGTGACCAGACTGGCGGCCACTCCCGCCGTCGTGCTTTCCAACGGCATTGAGAAACGTCGGCCCATAACGCTGGCGGCTATGCTTAGCGTGCGACGCAATCCACAGTCCGGCCAGCCGGAAAAGCTCATTTCCTTCAGCTATGCCTATTCGGTAGCGCCGGCAGCGCCGGTCGCCCGGGGTATTCAAAGCCGCAATTATACCCAAACGTCGGTGCTGAACCAGGGTGGGTGGGTGAAGATTGGCGTGCCGGCAAGCGGCATTTACCGGCTTGATAAAAATGCGCTGCAGGCGGCGGGCATCGATATGCAGGGCCAGGATCCACGGCGGCTTCGGGTATACGGCAATGCCATGGGCACCCTCCCGCAGCGGAACGACGTGTACCGCCCCGACGACCTGGCCGAAAACGCGGTGTTTGTAGCCGGGGAAGCTGATGGTCGCTTTGACGATAACGACTACCTGCTGTTTTATGCCCGCGGCCCCCATACCTGGACTGCGGACGTCGTTGCCCAACGGTTTCACCACACGCTGAACGTGTACACCGACACGGCCTACTACTTTCTTACGGTGGGCCCCGGACCAGGGCGCCGCGTCGCGCCGGCGGCCCCCGTGGCAGCTCCCCCCACCGCCACAATCAGCCAATATGCCTATCATGCTTACCATAACCGGGATTTAATCAACCTGATCAAGTCGGGCCGGCAATGGCTGGGGGAAGGCTTCAATAGTACTGCCCGGGCGGCGGAGTTTCCGTTTACGATTCCAAATCTGGTTGCGGGTTCCACGCTCCAGGTTACATCCAGTGCCGCCGCCAACTCGGCTGTCGGCGTACCCACCCGGTTTAATCTGACGTTAAACGGCACGGCCATCGGGACGCAGAACATGAAGGGCCTCTCGAACGGCGACTACGCGGAAGGCGCTAATACCGACCTCTCTACCTACTCTTATCCTGTTCCTGCTAACCCTGCCGCTGATGTTCGGATTGGCTTGTCTTATTCTGGCGGCTCTGATCCATCGGCCCGGGGCTGGCTCGATTATCTGGAAGTAAATGCCCAACGGCAGCTGCGGATGGACGGCAACCAGTTTGACTTTCGTTCCTTTACTAACCTTGCGCCGGGGGCCATCAGCCAGTTTGCGCTGAACGCTCCGGGGGCCACGGTTTGGGACGTGACTAACCCGCGCCGGCCGCAGGCTTACGCGCCCGACGGCACCGGCACCTTTACGGCCCCCACCGACAGCCTGCGCGAATTCGTGGCTTTTACGGGCGGCCGGACCGATCATGTGAACTTCGGCCGGGTGGGCAAGCAGAATCTCCACGCGTTGAACCTGGATGGCAAACTCGACCTGGTTATCGTCGTCCATCCACTTTTCCTGGCCGAAGCTGAGCGCCTGGCCGCGCACCGGCGCAACCACGACAAGCTGGTTGTGCAGGTGGTAACGACCAATCAGGTCTACAACGAGTTCAGTTCGGGCGGTCAGGATGTAACGGCCATTCGGGACCTGATGAAGATGGTGTATGACCGGGCCCCCGCTGACAAGACCGTGTTTCTGCTTCTTTTCGGCGACGCTTCCTACGACTACAAGTCTGACCGGACCAACAACGCGTCCCGGTTGCCCGCATGGTGGAAATCCCGTTCTCCGCTTAACGGCGACAACCTCAACGAGAACTTTGTCCCCACCTACCAGTCCCGCGAGTCATTCGCTACTGCCTATCCCCGGCCCAACTCCAATCCGATTGGGTATGGTCCCTCGTATAACTCCGACGACTACTTCGGCCTGCTCGATGACCAGGAAGGAACCTGGAGCGAGGACCGCAGTGGCATAGAGCTGCTGGATATCGGCATCGGCCGCTTACCCGTCCGCACGCCCCGGGACCAGCCCAACTCTACCGCGCAGGCCCGGCTGGTTGTCGACAAACTCATCTCCTACGATAACCCTACGGCGTTTGGCAAATGGCGTAACCGCATCACCTTCGTAGCCGATGATGGCGACGGCAACTACCACATCAATCCGTCTACGGACGGACCCGCTGAGAATCTCGTCAGACTCCACCCGGAATTCAACGCGCATAAGGTTTACCTCGACCTGTATCCACAGGTTATCGCGGCGGGGGGCCAACGCTCCCCGGAATGTAATCGGGCCATCGACGAAGCCATCGAGCAGGGTTCGTTGATTATTCAATACAGTGGTCATGGCGGGATAAGAGGCTGGGCTGATGAGCAGATTCTGACGAACAATTCCGTGCTCAAGCTTCAAAACCGGGACAAGCTGACCTTCATGATCACGGCGACCTGCGACTTCAGTACTTACGACAACCCCGAAGAAACTTCGGCGGGGGAACAGGCTCTCACCGATGTTCAGGGCGGGGCCGTAGGACTACTCACTACTACGCGCCTGGCCTTCGCGGGCTTCGGCTATAACGATGGCATTGTGCGGGCTTTTTACGAGAGCATGTTTACGCCCATCAACGGGCAGAGGCCCCGGATGGGCGATATGGTCATGGCCACCAAAAACGACTTTAACATTCTGGCCCTCGAAAACCGCAACTTCACCCTGCTCGGCGACCCCTCCATGCGCCTGGCCTATCCTGCCCAGCAGGCAAAGCTTGATTCCATTAATGGCCGCCTGATTACGGCTTCCCGCATCGACACGCTTAAAGCGCTATCGGCCATCACTATGGCTGGCCGGATCCAGAACGGGGGAGTAACCAACACCCGCTTCACGGGCAAGGCGCAGCTGACGATTTATGAGAAGCCGACCACCGTCAACACCCTTGGCAATGAAGACAAGCCGATTCCGATTTCAATCCGGGAAAACATCATCTATGCCGGGCAGGCTACGGTAACCAATGGGGCTTTCCGAATCCGCTTCGTGGTGCCCAAGGATATCAACTACAGCCTGGGCCTCGGTAAAATCAGCCTCTACGCGTCCGATGTGGCGAATGGCCTCGATGCGCACGGCGCCCAGGCAGTGCCCGTTGGCGGGGCCGATACCTCCGAAGCCCGGGATAGTCTGGCCCCGAATATCCGGCTCTTTATGGACGACACCACCTTCGTTTTCGGTGGCCTCACCCGTCCTACGACTACCCTGTTAGCCCAGCTTCAGGATAAGAGTGGTATCAATACGGCCGGGTCTGGTATCGGCCACGAAATCACGGCCACGTTGGACAATGACCCGAATAAGCTGATTATTCTCAACGAATTTTATACGGCCAACGTCGATAACTTCCAGCAGGGCCAGGTCAGGTATCTCTTCAAGGACCTGGCTACCGGTCCCCACCTGCTGCGGCTCAAAGCCTGGGATACGTTCAACAACTCTGCGGAAAAGGAAATTGAGTTTATTGCGGCCAGCGACGAAAAGCTGGCCCTGAAGCACGTGCTCAATTATCCTAATCCATTCTCTACCGCTACCACGTTTCACTTCGATCACAATCGCGCCGGTGCTGGGGATGAGTTGGATGTACAGGTCCAGATCTTTACCATCTCCGGCCGTTTGGTCCGGACGCTTCGCGCCAGCGCCCTTGGCAATGAGCCTCACTTCAAGTCACTCACCTGGAACGGCCGCGATGAATACGATGATCAGCTGGCCCGCGGCGTGTACGTCTACCGGGTCAGCGTCAAGTCCCAACAAACGGGCACGACGGCTTCAAAATTTGAAAAACTCGTCATCCTGAATTAAGTTTTGGCTCGCTGTTGCCAATTTCGCGTACTTTCCGCCCCATTTGATTTTTGCTTATGATCCTGTCGAAGTTGCCTTTGCGCTTTGTGCTTTCTTCCGGTCTGCTGGGCCTCTCCGTGGCTGCTCTGGCTCAGACAAACCCGAACACCATCACGACAGCGGTGCCGATCCTCACGCTGAGCCCTGACGCCCGCTCGTCGGCGCTGGGGGAGGCAGGGGTAGCTATTTCACCTGATGCCAACTCCGCGTACTACAACGCCGGCAAGCTGGGCTTCGTCCGAAACCAGTACAGCGTTTCCCCTTCCTATTCGCCGTGGCTCCGGGCTTTCACCGACGACATGGGCCTGGCCTACTTATCCGGATTTGCGAAGCTGGGCGAGCGTTCGGCAGTGTCGGCCTCGCTGATGTATTTCGATCTGGGGACCATTCAGTACCGCGACGAGAACAACGTTTCTAAAGGCGACTTCAACCCGAAGGAGTATGCCTTCAGCCTGTCCTATGGCCAGAAGCTGAGCGAAAATTTTGGGGTTGGGGTAACGACACGCTACATCCGCTCCAACTTGACGGGCAGCTCGCTTGGCAACGATGCAAAGCCAGGCAATGCCGCCGCCGTCGATTTGGGCGCCTACTACACCAAAGACCTCACGATTGGCCCATCAGATTATAACCTGGCTTTAGGAGCGGCCATCTCCAACATCGGCACCAAAATCACCTACACGGATCCGTTGCAGGCCGATTTTTTGCCAACCAACCTTAAAATAGGTACGGCAATCACGCGCGAGCTGGATGCCTATAACAAGATTACCCTGACTGTTGATGCCAACAAGCTGCTGGTGCCCACGCCATACTATTTCGTGGGTGATTCCACGGGCCGCGGCAGGGAGGTGGCAAATCTCATCCGCACCAGGAACGATGAAATCCGCGCCAAATCGGTAGTAAGCGGCATCTTCGGCTCCTTCAATGATGCCCCCGGTGGCTTTAGTGAAGAGCTCAAAGAAATCAACTTATCGGCTGGTATGGAATACTGGTACAACGATCTGCTGGCCGCCCGGGTAGGCTACTTCTACGAAAACAAGAACAAGGGCGACCGGCAATACCTAAGCTTTGGTTTGGGGGTGCGGTACCAGGTTTTCGGCGTTGATGGCACCTACCTGGTTCCCAATTCCCGGGCAAACCCACTCGCCCAAACAATTCGGGTATCGTTGCACTTCAATTTTAATAAGCTTGAAGAAGCTTTCGGGCCGGGTAACGATACCGGGCCTGTCAACTAATTAGTACCTATGCTCGACCGTAAAGTCGCTCCTCCCATTCAGCCGCTGGTTAGCGTTAAGCTCCCAGCGGCTGACGTGTTTTCGCTCCCTAATGGCGCGCGTCTACACCTTCTTCGTAACGATGCTCAACCTGTAATCCGACTCGAAATAGCTTTTCGGGCTGGTAAATGGTATGATCCCTCCCCGGGCATCTCGCTTCTCACCGCCCGGATGCTTCTGGAAGGTACCCGCACCCGTACGGCCCGGCAGATTGCCGACGAAGTAGCCTTCTACGGAGCATCTTTAGAATGCGAGCAGGGATTTGATCGATCCACTCTGACACTATACTGCCTGAGCCGTCATCTGGAAAAACTCTTGCCGCTGCTAACAGACATCATAACGGAGCCTACTTTCCCAACTGTTGAACTTGAGTTGCTGAAAACTCGCACCATTCAGAATGTCCGGGTCGAGCGGCAGAAGACCAGCTATCTGGCTTCTGAGGCTTTTGCCCGGAGTTTGTATGGGGATGAACATCCCTATGGCAGATCCTTTGACGAAACGCCGTTTCGTCAGGCCACCCAAGCCAACGTCCTTACCTTTCACGCTTCTCACTACGACATCGGCACCAGTGAGATTTTCCTCTGTGGTGATGTAAGCAACGCTCAACAATCCTTGGTTCGTAGTATGCTGGGTAGCATTCCGGCTTCCAGTACCACAGAAACCATAGTAGCACTCACAGCGTCTACCAGCCCAATTCCATCTGCAATGGTAGTAATGCCTGAAAGCTCTCAGTCGTCGTTGCGCATAGGCAGGTTTTGGCCGAGCCTTACCCATCCATCTACTCACCCGCTACAGGTTTTGGTAAAGGTTTTAGGTGGTTATTTCGGCTCACGCCTCATGAAGAATATTCGGGAGGATAAAGGGTTTACCTACGGTATCTATGCCAGCATCTATCCCCGCGAAAACGCCAGCAATTTGGTCATTAGTACCGATGTGAATGCAGCCAGTACTCCTGCTGCGGTAATAGAAGTAAAGCAGGAGTTGACACGGTTGCAGAATGAGCTCATCCCAGCTGAAGAACTGCAAACCGTCAAGAATTATATAGCGGGCAAGTTCGCCAACGAGTTAGGAACTGTATTCGAACAATGTGATAAGTACCGAAGCTTGGTTTTTTTGAACTTGCCCGCTACCTACTATACTGATTTTTTGAAACAGGTCGCCCAAGTTGAGGCACCAGAGTTACAGATGTTGGCACAGGAATACCTTACTCCAGTAGATATGATTGAAGTCACAGCAGGTCCAATTCTTTCCTGATAAGGGGTATCAACGACACGCCAAAGGGCCCGCTTTGATAAAGCGGGCCCTTTGGCGTGTGAACCCTATACCCTGGCCCACAGGGGCAGCCGTTACGGGGGCATGCGACGGGTAGCCTAGAAACACAAAACTACCCTTTCGCACCGCATTGGGCGCAAAAGGGCAGCGTGTAGTAAGGTTGGCGGCGA